>JBATDM010000039.1:0-6346 GCA_049663465.1 Pyrinomonadaceae bacterium | reverse complement strand
TCTGAGCGCAACTGCCGACCAGAGCGTGCGAATCGACCATCGTGCCCTCATCAACGTAGGCCCCGACATTGATATATGAGGGCGGCACGACCACAACGCTCGGGGCAACATAACACCCGTCGCGGATCGCCGAGCCGCCCATAACGATACGCACACCATCGTCGAGCGTCATGGGCCGCAGCGGAAACGTATCCTTGTCAAAAAACTGCAGAGTCTCCGTCGGCATCGACATCTCGACCATTTTGCCCATACGAAAACCGAGCAAGATCCCCTGCTTGACCCAAGCATTCGCATGCCAATTCCCATCCGCGGCCTTTTCGGCAGAACGGATCTCGCCACGGCGAAGCTCGGTTTTGAATTCTTCGTAGATCTCGCGGTCGTCCGTCTCAAAGTCGGTCTTCGTAAATAGATTCTCTATGTTTTCTTTAAGAGACATTGGTTTTTCTGTATTGGCTTCGATGTTGTTAGCTCTGTTTTGGGGCAAGACGCGCGGTTTGCAGCACGGTCAATTGCCAGCGGCCGTTGCGTTTTTCCCAGACGCTTGTGTATCTCATTGCGATTGGAGTATCGCGGCCATTGGTACGAAAGACCATCCGAACAGTAGCGTTTACGATCGCAACATTAGATCTCGGGTAAGTGCGAATTTTCACATTCTCGTTTTCAACCGAAACGGTACGCGTAGTCGGTGACGGCTTGAGAACTTCTAATTCTTCCTTTTTCCCTCGTGTCGCTCCCGTATTGTCCGTAATAAAAAGATCGTCGGCAAACATGCGGCCAAGCGCAGTCATATCCCGCTGCTTTACGGCAACGGCCCACTGTTTGATAACCAGACGAACTTCTTGTTCTGCGGTTTTAGGCTTCGGCGCCGTCTTTCTGTCACGATCCTGCGCGGAAACCGTCGCCGCCGTAGCTAGAATCACTGCGGAAAATACAGACCAACGAGCCAAACGTAATATTTTCATCACGAAACCTCTTTCATAACGGCCATCAACATTTTTCGCGTCGCAACCGATACCGGCACGAGCGGCAATCGAAGATTCTCTTCGCACAACCCCATTTCCTTCATCACAAATTTACACGGTGCCGGCGAAGACTCAGCAAAATTCGCTTCCATCAGCGGCAGGATCTTGTAGTTGATCTTGCGAGCGAAATGGAAAGAACCATTCAGAGCATGCTCGACCATCTTTGCGGTCTGTTTTGGGATCTCGTTTGCACAGACAGAGACCAGTCCGTCTGCACCGAGAGCGATCAGCGGCAACGTTGACGCATCATCACCTGAAAACACTCTAAAACTCTTGGGTCGTTTGCCGATGATCTCCATCACCTGCGAAAAATTGCCTGACGCCTCTTTTGTCGCGACGATATTCTCGAATTTCTCCGCAAGCCGCAGCGTCGTTTCGGCAGAAATATTCGACGCGGTACGCGAGGGCACGTTGTACAGCATGATCGGAAAGCCCTTAACTGACTTAGCGATCTCGCCAAAATGAGCGAACATTCCGTCCTGCGTGGGTTTGTTGTAATAGGGTGCAACGACCAATGCCGCATCGGCACCAGCCTCGCGTGCCTTTCGCGTAAAATCTATCGTCGCTGCCGTATTGTTGCTGCCGGTGCCGGCGATCACGTGAGCTTTCAGCTTTCGTGCGACCTCGACCGTCATTCTTATGACGTGCAGACGCTCAGCCTCGCTCATCGTGACGCTCTCGCCGGTGGTCCCGCACGGAACGAGCAGCTTCACGCCATTCTTCACCTGCCGCTCGACGAGCTTGCGAAAACATTCGTCGTCGATCGAACCGTCTTTTCTAAATGGAGTGACCAACGCAGTCGCACAACCGCTCAGCCAGTCCAGTTTCATCGTCATAGTTAGAAAATTATTGCCTGTCGAACGCGCTAAGTATATTCTTACCTTTCCGAAGTTTCAAAAAGGGAATGTTTACGTCGCCAACAATTTACGCCTTCGTCCTTATGATAGCTGTGTCGGGACTTTCGTGCGCCACCCGTGCTACATCCCAAGCGGAGACCGTTCCGACGCCGACACCGGCTCCCGTCGCGAGGAATTTCGCCTATCCTGTCGGCAAGGCGGAAACCGTTACGCAAGCCAAAGATCGAGCGGATGATTGGTACAACGCTCTGGATTTTGGCAAGAACGACCACCTTGGCGAAGACTGGAACAAGAACAGCGGCGGCAATACGGATTGCGGCGAGCCCGTTTACGCGGCTGCGGACGGAATAATAACGTATGCCGATGATGCCGGGCCGGGCTGGGGCAACGTCCTGATCATCGAACACACACTGGCGTCGGGCGAAAACGTGCAAACACTCTACGGCCACATGCAGAAATTCGTCAAAACAAGCGGTACGGTAAAAATGCGTGAACAGATCGGCGAGATCGGCAACGCCAACGGCCGCTACCTTTGCCATCTACACTTTGAACTTCGAACGAGCGCTTGCCCAATGTGGAATCAGACCGGTGGCGGCTACTCTACAGACCGAACAGGCTGGCTTGACCCCTCGGATTTTATCGACAAACAAAGGCAGAAACACGCCCGGTAGAGATTGTGCTGCTTAGATCTCAAATTCGAAATTTCAGATTTCAAATTTCAGGTCTCAGGCACCTTCGACGGCTCGAAAAAATGCTTCCAACTTTGCAAGATCGAGTTTTTCCTCTCATCTATATGTGTTTATCTGGGGTTATTTATTTTGCCGGATGGAGGACTCGTCAATCACGTCAGTGAACTCATAAAAGCCCGTCTTCCCAACGACCCATTCGGCAGCCAGGATAGCCCCCAGAGCAAACCCTTCACGCGAACGAGCCGCGTGTTCGAGAAGGATCTGATCCGCCGCCGCGTCAAAGCCGACACTGTGCGTGCCGGGGATATTGCCCGCCCGCGTTGCCGCAACATCGCCAACCTCGACATGCTTTGAAACGATCTCTTTTAGTTTCAGCGCCGTGCCGCTCGGAGCATCCAATTTACGAGAATGATGCTGTTCCTCAATAAAGGCTTCATATTCGGGAAATTTGGCAAATAGCTCTGCGGCAAAATCCGCTATGCGGTAAAACAGGTTTACGCCGATGGAGAAATTGGCTCCATAGACCATCGCTCCGCTGCCGTCGCGAACGATCTTCTCGATCGCCTCACGCTGATCATTCCAGCCAGTCGTTCCCACAACGATCGGCACGCCGGCCCCAACACAAGCCTCCATATTCCGCCGCACCGCCGCCGCAACAGTAAAATCAATCGCCACATCGACGCCCGTGAACTTCGCAGCCAATTCCGCCGCAGACGAGTCCGCGAACGAATCATCGATCACCACCGTAACGGCATGTCCTTTTTCTTCAGCCAAACGGCGAATGAGTTTCCCCATTGTTCCGTAGCCGATCAGTGCGATATTCATATTCTGTGTAGCTTGGGCCATATAGAGACGATGGCCGAAAGTCTATATGTTATTTTCACCCTTACTCAGCCGGCCATTTGTTGTCCTTCGGGTTGTAGTCCATGAAAATGCCGCCGTTGAGTTCGACGCCTTTTATTGTTTTGTCGGAGGCGATCTTTACCGATGCTTCCTTCATATTTTTCTGCCAGAGAGCGGGCGTTTGATGGAGCGTTTCGCTCGTGCCATCCTCATAAGTCACTACGACATCAACCGGTGCGGGAAATCCACCGAGGTTCTTGATCTTAACGGTCGAGCCGCTAGTGCCTCTTTCGACACCTGCGACCGAATGATCGATATAGCCGTACGTAAAAAACCAGGCATTCCAAAACCAATTGAGGTCTTTGCCCGTGCCTGCGTTGAAGCTATTAAACATATCCCAGGGAATCGGGTGTTTGCCGTGCCAATTGTCGATAAAAGTGTGCAGTCCCTTTTTGAAATCCGCATCACCCAGCAGATCTTTGAGCGCAAGATAGCCGAGTGCGGCACGGCCGTACTTGTTCGATGAATAACCGCCTCCGCTCAAAACATCTTCAGGTGTCATGATCGGAATGTCCGCGTCCGAACTCATGTTGGATATCCAACCGCGCACGCGAAACCCCTGAAAAAGGGAATCTGCCGTCGGTTTTCCGAAGGTCGCCGCGTTAAATAGATATTCGAACGCCGTCGTCCACCCCTCTTCCATAAATGCATAGCGACGCTCGTTGATGCCCATGTAGAACGGAAAATAACTATGCAGGATCTCGTGTGCCGCAACAAACTCTTGCATTTCGGCACGTCCCTGCGAACTGTCATTCGCCATCATCGGATATTCCATATCGGCAAAGCCGCGAAATATGGTCATTTTGGGATACGGATACGGAATACCAGGCCACTGGTTTGACGAAAAATCGAGCGAGGTTTTGATGTACTTCACCATATTCGCGAAATTTTTCGATGGGTCATCGTAGGCCGCCTGTGTGCTTGATCGTCGGCCAGTCTTTTTGTCCACGATCAGGCTTCCTCCGTCCCAAATGTAATGATCGGACAATCCAAAAGCGACGTCCGAAACATTTTCCGCTTGCCACTTCCAGGTATTCGTCGCATTCTGGGCCGTTACCTTGCCGGATTTCACTTCGTCCAAGCTCGCAATATTCACGACATCGTCGCTCGCAAAAGACCTTTTCAGACGTTCCACTATCGTCGGCTGTAGAACTTCATCGGCGTTCATCAGGTCGCCGGTCGCCCAAACGATGTAATTCTTCGGCACCGTAACGTCGAGAGTGTAACCATTAAAATCGCCAAAGAATTCGTGTCCCAGTGTATGCGAAACATTGTCCCAGCCGTTCACATCATCCAGCACCGCAACACGGGGATAAAAGTACGCGATATAAAACGACGTCGGGTCGATAACGCCTTCGCGGCCGGATTTGAGAACGAGTTCGTAATGCCATTTGAACGACAGCTTTACAGAAGCACCCGGTGCAAGCGATTCATCCAGCCTGATCACGTTGTAGGTCATTCCCTTTTGCTTGACCAGCGGCGACCACGTCTTCACTTTGCCGTTCTCAGAAAATTCATCGATCGTCACATCCGATGTTAATTGATCGTCACCCACCGGCCGCTCGCGCATTGCTTCTGGCGCATGCACATTCAGTTCGAAGCGTAGGGTCAGCGTTGGTAAAGGTTTCGAGCTGTTGTTCGTGAATGTGATGTCCTCCGATCCCGTTATTGTTCGGTCCGGCGGAGCAATGTTCATACGAATATTGTGAACCGATTTGTTCTGCGAATACTTCGGCCCCGGCTTTCCGTCCATGCTACGCGTCCCATTCGCATAAGCCGCTTTAACATTCCGAGGCATAAACAGATCCTGTCCCAAAACGGGCACCGCAAAAAGGATCAAACACAGAAAATAACCGATTTGTTTTTTCATACTTTATTTTGTAGCGACGTGGCTTTTAGCAGCTTATACGCGGTCGAGAGTAAAAATGATTCATCCGATCAAGATCTTTGACGCAAGCGAGACCTCAAATAGAAAGGGTCTTAACCCAATAGTTTCGACACCAGCGTGCGGTAGAGACCGACCGCAATCTCCAGGTCTTTTTTGAGCACAAATTCGTCCTTTGTATGAGCCACGAGGATCGATCCCGGCCCGAGCAGGAGCGGTTGGCCCCAGTTTGGCAGATGAGGGATGTCGGTCGTAAAGCGGACGACCTTTTGATTAAAGCCATCGACCTCCAGCATCCTGACCGGCTCGCTTGCGGACAATATCTCGATCTCGGCCCGTCCACGAACGACGCTTCTGATCGCTTCTTCGATAGGTTCGCGTTTTGTTGTAAGACGAATCGCCAGGGCCGCCTCAGCGGACGGCGGGATGACATTGAGAGCAACGCCGCCCTCGATGGTGCCGATGTTTACAGTGGTGTCGCCAAAAAAATCGTCATTCGGCAATTTCGTGTGACGAATGTCATCGAGAATATCGAGTAGTTTCTCGATCGCCGATTCGCCCTGCTCCGGATAAGCCGAGTGAGCGGCCTTGCCGGTTGCCTTTATCTTTAGGCGAAACGTCCCCTTCGAACCGATGGCAAGATCATTGTCTGTCGGCTCGCCGTTGATCATATACTCGCATTTTGCCGCAAGGGGATGAAGATTCGCCGCTTTGGCTCCCGTCGATGCACGTTCCTCTTCGACGGTGTACAAAAGCCCGATGTCCTCAATTCCCTCTTTTCTCAACAACTCCGCCGCCGTGATCTGCGCCGCGATTATTCCCTTCGCATCACATGAACCGCGTCCATATATTTTCTCGTCGTCCTCGCTCGGCGGAATAAACGGCGGCACCGTGTCCATATGAGTCGAAAGCCAGACTCGCGGCGTGTCGTTGAGCGTCGCGATAACGTTGTACTGCGGAACGCGGACGCCCTCGTCCGCAGTGAGTGCC
>JBATDM010000038.1:0-59962 GCA_049663465.1 Pyrinomonadaceae bacterium | reverse complement strand
GTCAGATCTCTTATCGGCAAAGTCGGCGGAACCTAACAATCTCGGCGAAGCACTACGAACTCGGCATAATATGACGATCCCGGCGGTTTGGTATTCCAATTTCTGAAAACCCGTGCTAGCGTGATTGCTATGTACGAAAGATGCAACGACATATCTAACGAGCAACAGTTCCGATTCGGCCTCGAACAGATCCAACTAAACGAACGACTCGCCTTCGTTGACAGCGTTTGCGCAGTGCTGATCGATAGCCGCTACGGACTCGGCCGGTCCGAAGGGATGGCAAGGAATTCGGTCTGGAAGTTTGAACCAGCGTCTGTGAATTGGTTAGATGATTTCAATGGCGACATTTTTTCCAAGGATGTAATAAGACGTCATTACTTCCAAAGAGAATGTGCATTGATGTCGTGCGGCATTCGGCCTGAGCGGAGAATCTCTAACTCGTTCGGGACAGGCGTTGCAAATCTGCCCCAACCAACCGCGTCCGCCGCAAACGCAGACGCGATTCCCAAATCCACCGATTCGTCATCAATCCACAACCATTCCCGCCCACCACCGTTTCAGGACGAGGGCGGCTTGCCGCTAACGCAGGGTGGAGGGGCTTGCCCGTTTCTCGGCTACCTTTCTTCTCGGAGCCCGCGAGAGCGGGCGACAAATTGTCGGCGGCCCAGCCGCCTCCGTGACAAGAGACAGACGCACCACGGAAAGGCATAGCCATTCCGCCGTGCGATAGCGGCAAAGCCGCAGAGATTCAGAGGAAGGCGAACTCTTTGAGAACCGAACGCTCCGACAGATTGACGGAGCGGAACTAGCTCTTTGAAAACTAAACGCTTATATAACCTGACGCGGAACGCATCCAACCAGCCCCGACGGGGCGGCATATCGCTAGCCCCACGTGAAGCAACGCGGAACGTGGGGGTAGGCCGCACCAAATATCTCGGAGCCCGCGAGAGCGGGCGACAGATGTCGGCGGCACAATTGATCTTTGAAAAAAATACAAACCTTGTTATTGTGGGGCTGGAAAAAGTACAGGAAATGTAGGAGGACAGCATCAATGAAAGCTCTAACAGTTTCGCTTGCTTGCACTGTCGCCTTGCTATTTGTATTGGGAGTCCAGGGGCAAGATCTAGCGGACGACGGGATCTTGCTTTTTGAGCAAGGCGACTACACTGCGGCCGTTGAAAAGCTAAACGCTGCGACAGCCGCCAAAAAGGATGACGATACTGCTTGGGTATATCTGGGCGTAGCTCTGCTGAAATTAGACAAGAGAAAAGAGTCGGCTGACGCCTTTAAGAAACTAGGGGCCGGCCAAAAGATCGTGGTCAACGGACTTGATTCGGACTTTAAGTTCCTTTCGAAACCAAGACCTGGTTACACGGAAAAGGCCCGAGTCAACCGTACTAGCGGACACACCCGGTTGGCCGTCGAGTTCCTGGCCAACGGGAAGGTCGGTACGATCGGAGTCATCGACTCTCTTCCGGATGGGTTGATAGATCAATCCATTTCGGCCACCCCGACAGTCCAAGTTCAACCCGGCGATACGCAAGGGACTGCCCGTCACATCCGTTAGGATAGTCGAGCACACCTTCGCGATCTATTAGCGGCAGACTTAGCTTGTTCCGATCTCCCCTAATTGATTTTGCGCCTGGGCGATCCAGCCTTTCCGAAATAGGCTCTCTACCTCCCATTGCTTTTCCCTGCAAGTTTTAGTTTCCCCGCTCGTTCAAAGTCCGATAGAAAAGATCACTTTAAGGTGCTTTATCGGAGGTTGATAATGAAAAAAGGAACAGCAATTGCTCTTCTCGTGTTGATAACCGGCGTGTTTGCCTATTCGTTCTCTAACTATTTAGTACGGGGCTCGATCAGCTCGACTTTTGGCGAGCCATCGGTCATTAGCTCCGCCAAACCCCAGAAAACGATGAAGGCCTTCAGATCGGAAAAGGAACTGAAGGAATATTTCGCCAAATCGGTAGCGGAGCAAAAACGGAAGCTCAAACCGGCGTCGACAAGCGGAGCCGTGACGGACTCGATCGCCTCGAACGCCGCTCCATCGCCGATGGGCGAGGCAGACAAATCAGCCGGCAAGCACGAGGAATCGATCACAAACAATCAAAGTGCGGGTGTCGATGAGGGCGGCATTGTAAAACTGCACGGCGATCATCTTGTCATTCTCCGGCGCGGACGTTTGTTTACGGTCAAGGTCGGTGACAATTCGCTCAGACCGGTCGACGCGGTCAACGCATACGCTCCGGGCGTCAATCCGAGCGGCGACTGGTACGACGAGATGTTGATCTCGGACAATACCGTGGTCGTCATCGGTTATAGTTACGGACGCGGCGGGACGGAGATCAATCTGTTTGATATCGACCGACGCGGCGATCTGGCATTTCGGTCGAGCTATCACCTCAAATCGAACGACTATTATTCGTCGCGAAACTACGCAAGCCGTTTGATCGGCAACAAGCTCGTTTTCTATACGCCGCAATATCTCGGATATTACGGCGACCCGACGCAGCAGTTCCCGGCGATCAGAAAATGGCACAAGGGAGCAACGGACGGCGAGTTTAAGTCCATCGTCTCAGCGACGCGCGTTTACCGGACGCCCCGCCCGGAAGATTCTGCTCCGACATCGACGGCACTTCACACTGTCACGGTCTGCGATCTGGCTTCTCGGGATATGCAGTGTCAGGGCACGGCGGTCCTCGGCGCTCCCGGACGTGTCTTTTATGTATCGGCAAAATCGGTCTATGTATGGACGACTGACTGGAACTATCGCGGCAAGGACACTAAGGCTTCGTCGATGCTCTACAGCATGCCTCTCGACGGTGCTGCACCAAGTGCGTTGGGAGTCACGGGAACCCCGATCGATCAATTCTCATTTCTCGAGAGCGACGACGAACATTTGAATGTGCTGGTTCGCTCGGACGGATACGGCGAGCAGATGTGGGGCAGCGAACAGACCAATGGCGATGTCGCCTTGTTCCGTGCGTCACTCGATTCATTCTCGGACGGCAGCGAAACGGCATCACGCGAACTTTACCGCAACCTGCCAAATGTCGAGGGCTACACGCTGCAAAATCGATACGTCGGCAAATACATTCTCTACGGGACCGGCAACAGCTGGGGACGGCAAAAGAAAACGGACGGAGCTGAAATGTACGCCGTGAACTGGAAAACGGGAGCGACGAGCAGCCTATATCTCGATCATTCGGTTGACCGCATCGAGCAGATGGGCGGTGACGCGGTCGTCGTAGGAACGAACGGACAAGATCTGTATTTCTCGCCGATCGATCTGGACCGGATGCCGTCGGTCAAGCAGAGCTATATTCGCAAGAACGCCTCACAGGGCGAGCTTCGGAGCCACGGATTTTTCTACAAACCCGACGGCGAGGACAGCGGCCTTTTGGGGCTGCCGATCGCCCGCCAGGGACGCTCCGGATATAAACACCTTGTCGAGGGTTCGGCGGCGGTGCTGTTCATTCGAAATCGCTGGATGAACTTCAGCCAGATAGGTGAGCTTGAGGCTAAGAACACCTCGACCAACGACCGATGCAAGGCGTCATGCGTAGATTGGTACGGCAACGCCCGGCCGCTCTTCATGAAAGGCCGCGTCTTCGCACTGCTCGGCTACGAGCTTGTCGAGGGACGACTAGACGACGAACGGATGCGTGAGATCCGGCGAGTAAACTATTCACCGGGAAGAACGATGGCGGAATTGACAGAGGAAGAGTAAGTCAAAACTCCGCGGCCTCTGCGTCCCCCTCAGCGATCTCTGCGTTGAACATTCCGCTCAACGCAGAGATCGCTGAGATTTACGCAGAGTTCGCCGAGAATGATGACAACTATTTGATCTTCTTCAAACTTCCCTGCCCACTGATCTGGCGGTTTCCGGCAACCTTTTCCATTTGGGCCATGGCACGGAGCAGATTTTCGCCCAGGACTTTTTTGATGTCGGACTCAGAATAGCCGCGGCGAAGCATTTCATAGGTAATGAGCGGCAGGTCTTCGGCACCGTTCATCCCTGCGGGAAGATACGGCACACCGTCAAAGTCAGAGCCGAGGCCGACGTGGTCGATACCGGCGATCTTTTTGATGTGATCGATGTGATCGACGATCCGTGTGTACGGCGTCATATAGATGGGGTTCGCGTCCTCGAGTTGCCGAACAGCGTCGTCATAGGCCCGGCGGTCATTTTTGAATTTTTCACCGATCGCTTCCATCTGAGGCTTAAGCCGTGCGGAACGCTCATTTTCCTCTTGATTGGTGCGAGCATCGAGAAACGATGGGTAAAAATTTACCATGATCACGCCGCCATTCTTGGCAACACGCTTGAGGACATCGTCGGGCACATTCCTCGTATGGTCGTTGAGCCCGCGAGCCCCCGAGTGCGAAGCGATCACCGGTGCGGTGGATACGTCGAGAGCATCATTCATGGTCTTGACGGAAATATGCGAAATATCGATGAACATCCCAAGGCGATTCATCTCGCGGACCACCTCTTTGCCAAATTCGGTGAGTCCACCGTGCTTTTCATCGCGGTGGGCATCACCCCAATTGGTCGCGACGTTGTGGGTCAACGTCATATAGCGAACGCCGAGACGGTACATATCACGGAGAGCATGCATCGAGTCTTCGATCACATAACCGCCCTCGATACCCATCAGGATACAGACCTTGTTTTGTTTCTTTGCTCGTCTGATCTCGGCGGCAGTCGTGCAGGAGACGAGGCTGCCGGGATTTCGCTCCACTTCCCGATACGTTGCGTCGATCATATCCATCGCCCGATGCATCGCACCGCCGGTCGTCATCGTGCTGCCCGAAACATAAATCGCAAAGAATTCACCGGTGATTCCGCCCGCCTTCAATCGCTTGATATCGGTATGAAACGGATCGCCGCCAAGATGAAATTTTCCGAGCGTGCTGTTGCGAAGGTCATAGTCCTCATCGACAAGTGGCGAGGTAATGTCATTGTGGCCGTCAACAACAATGGAGTTGCGGTGGAGTTTGAGAGCCTTGGCCCAAAGCACCGGATCGGCGCCAGTTGGCATCGTCTGAGAAAAGGCGGTACCGGTGAACCCAAGAACGAGAAGAAGAACGAATATTTTTTTCATTTTATTTTCCTGCGAATTTTCCTTATTTTAACTTGATTATCCGATTTTTGTAAGCAGCGGAAAGAATCGGCCTTCGATCTTTTGCCCCTTCGGGATGATCGGAATACCGTCGAGCAATGGCTGGTCAGTGTCAGACACGACGCCGTCGCGAAAGACATTGATGACTGCCGCCCGGCGCGGCCGATCCGACCTATTATCAAAAGACCCATGAACCATCATCGGATGATGAAAACTTGCTTCGCCAGCCCGGAGTTCGATCGGTATGGGGCTAAATGCCGACCGTTGATCATCTGTAAGCTGATCGATCATCGAGTCCATGTCGGCGGCGAGATCGCCGGGCCGAAGCAGATCCCACCGATGACTTCCCGGAACATAATGCAAACAACCATTTTCGAGCGTCGAATCATCGAGTCCGATCCAGCACGTGAGATGGGCAATTGGCTTCGTTCGCGTCCAGTAGGAATAGTCCTGATGCCACGCCACGATCGCACCGTCGCGGGCGGGCTTTACAAACAATTGGTCGTGCCAGAATCTCACGGGGCCGCCAAGAAGCTGTTCGGCAACGGTAATGAATGGCTGCGAAAATATAAGGTCGTGAAACGCCCGCGAAACTCGCCACGCACCGAGGACGTGGAACAAGCGGCTCGACGGATCCGCCGATTCATTCGCATGATATTCGTAAAAGCGCGGATCCGCGGCGTAGTCGGGCTTCATAATTTCCGAGAGATCGGAGAGCAGCTCGTCGATCTGCAAACGGTCAAGAAGCTCTATGCCGGCAACGTAACCTTTTTCTTGGTAGTGGTCCCGTTCCTCCGGCGCGAGGGCGAACGACACTTCACTCTCACCCAAAAAAATATCGGAGATGGGGTGATGATACTTTGAGAGGTCTTGTGCCATTTCAATCATGAAGATACCGGAAATCCGCAGCAAAAAAAAGATAGCCACGAGAATGCCCAAAATGTTAGGATTATTATTGGTGCCAAAGGGATGCTGTATTCCCCTCGCCGTCGGCATCGCCCCCAAGCCCGTTTCCAGGAGCTTCGATCCATTAACTAGATCATCCATCGCTGCCTTTGTTGATCGCGATCCAGAACCTCACATAGAGCACTCAGGTTGCCGTCTATGGCAAAACATCTTTCAAACAACATGATCAGCAAGAATGCGGCACCGCGGAAACGAAAGTCACGGGGTCCGACCGGGCCAGCCGTCACGAGCGACGCGACTTTCCGCAGCTTTATTGAGAATCTGCCGGTTATGTTCTACGCCGTCTCGGCTACAAGTCCGCACAAACCTCTCTATATCAGTCCTACCTTTGAGCACTTTGGCTATCCGATCAAAGACTGGCTGACCGAGCCCGATATTTGGGACCGCGTCATGCATCCCACTGACAAGGATGAAGTATTAACGAAAACGCGGGCCGCTATGAAGCGCGGCGAAAGTATCGACTTCGAGTACCGTGTTGTCTGCAAGGACGGAAAGATGCGTTGGGTGCGTGACCGAAGCTGTTTTATCCATGACGGCGACGGGGAACCGATCTGCTGGCAGGGCGTGATACTGGATATTACTGAACGAAGGCTTGCAGAGCAGGAACTCGAGAAACGTGAGACGCTCTATCGCCGACTTGCGACCACAATTCCCCGGACTGCCGTTCTCCTTTTCGATCGCGACCTACGATATACGCTGGCCGATGGTGATCAGTTAAAACACCACGATTGGAAAAAGGAGATGTTCGAAGGTAATACGGTCTTTGACGTATTTCCGCCTGAGATCGCCGAGGTCTGGGCCCCACATTATCGACGTGCATTGCAGGGCGAGGAGATATCGCTTGAAATGCAAAATGAGGAAGGCGCGTTTCAGGTAAATGTGCTTCCTGTTCGCGATGATTGCGGCGAGATTTTTGCCGGAATGGTGATGTGGCAGGACATCACAGAACGCAAGCTCACCCACGACGCGATAAAAGAGAGTGAAGCCAGGTATCGCCAGCTTTTTGAGAATGCGAACGACATAATTTATGTGCACGATCTAAATGGCAAATACATCTCGATAAATCAGGCAGGAGAGCGGATATTTGGCTACACCCGCCAAGAAGCTCTGGCAATGAATATGAAGGATATTGCCGCTCCGGAGTATTTGGAGATGGTGAAAGAAAAATTCAAGCAAAAGCTGAATGGCGAGGCAGATCAGACGGTCTATGAGATCGAGTGTTTGAAAAAAGACGGGACACGCGCGACGCTTGAGGTAAACAGTAGCGTGATAAAGAAAGATGGCGTTCCCATTGCCGTCCAAGGTATAGCCCGCGACATCACCGATCGAAAAACTGCCGAAGAAGCGATCAGAAAAAGCGAGGGGCAATATCGGGATCTGTTTGAAAATGCCAACGACCTTATCTATACCCATGACCTCACGGGCAATTTTACCTCACTAAATCGTGCAGGCGAGTTGATCACTGGATATTCGCGCGAAGAGGCCCTGGGCAAGAATATTGCTGAGGTTGTTGCCCCCGAATTCATTGACCTCGCTCGCGCAATGACTGCCAGAAAAGTAGAAAGTGAGCGTCCAACGACGTACGAGCTTGAGATCGTAGCAAAGCAGGGGCATCGCGTGACGCTCGAATTGAGCACTCGGCTCATGATCTCATCCGATGGCATGCCGATCGGCGTTCAGGGGATCGGACGTGACATTACGGATCGTCGAAAGACCGAAGATTCGCTGCACCGCACCATCTCGCTGTTCGCCTCAACTTTCGAATCAACAGCCGATGGGATCGTCGTAATGGGCCTCGACAAAGGGATCGTCACATGCAACCAAAAATTTATTGAGATGTGGGCGGTTGACGACGCGATAATTACCGATAGCGACGGGCAAAAGCTGATCGACCTTATCGCAGGCAAGCTAAGCGACGCCGGCCCGTTTCTGAAAAATATCGAAAAGGTCTATGCCGATCCGATGGCGACCGCCACCGAAATACTCGAGCTGAACGACGGCCGCATATTTGAGAGATATTCGCAGCCCCAGTTTATGGAGGACAAGGTAGTTGGGCGAGTTGCCTGCTTCCGTGACATAACGGAGCGAACTCGCGCCGAAGAAAAGCTCCGGCACTATGCCCTTCACGATACCCTTACAAATCTGCCAAATCGACCTGAATTCATGAATCATCTTCGTCAGGCGGTTAGCCGTGCTGAGGGAAATGATTATGCGAAGTTTGCGGTCCTCTTTCTGGATCTGGATCGATTTAAGGTCATCAATGACAGCCTCGGACACACCGTTGGGGACAAGCTTCTTATCGCGATCGCTGAAAAATTAAGCGCATGCGTCCGTCCCGGAGACGTCGTGGCCAGGCTCGGCGGCGATGAATTCACGATACTACTGCATCGCACGGGCGACATGGTCGAGGTCGCCGCGGTCGCGGAACGATTGCAGGCAAAGATATCCGAACCTATCCAGATCGACAACTACGAGGTCTTCACAACCGCCAGTATCGGCATCGTGGTCTCAAGCAACGTGCCAAGAAGCGCCGAAGATTTCCTCAGAGATGCTGATTCGGCAATGTATCGGGCGAAAGATGCGGGCAAGGCCAGATATGAAATATTTGATCGTGATATGCATGTTCGCAACATGAACCTGCTACAGGTCGAGACTGATCTGCGCCGGGCAGTCGAGCGAAAAGAGTTTGAAGTACTCTACCAACCGATCGTCGATCTCGACACCGGGCTGGCGACTGAGTTTGAGGCATTGATCCGGTGGCGTCACCCGGTTCACGGACTCGTAACTCCAGATGAATTCGTCCACGTCGCCGAGGAAACGGGACTTATCATCGAAATTGGAAAATGGATACTTCATGAGGCGTGCCGGCAAACTGCGGAATGGCAGCGCTGCTTTGACCAAGACCTCTCGATCAGCGTGAATCTTTCTGCGAAGCAACTGATGCACCCAAATTTGACTTCACAGGTGAAGGATATTCTGGTCGACACAGGCCTAAAGGCGAGCCAACTGAAACTTGAGGTTACCGAAAGCACCGTCATGGAGCACAGTGAAAAGTCGCTAAAAGTATTGTCAGAGCTTGATGAGCTCGGCGTGGCACTTTCGACCGACGATTTTGGCACCGGCTACTCAAGCCTTAGTTACCTACAAAAGTTCCCCTTCGAGCGGCTCAAGATCGACCGTTCTTTCATCAATCTCATGGACGAGGATGACAAGAGTTCTGCGATCGTCAAAACGATCCTAATGCTCGGCGAGAATCTCGATCTCGAGGTAGTCGCCGAAGGGATCGAAACCGCTTCTCAGCTTGATAAACTTCGATCATTAGGCTGTATGAAGGGCCAGGGCTATCTATTCGCACGACCGACCGACAGAAAAACTGCAGAAGCATTTCTCAGAAGCGGAGCGGACCATTTCGCCAATAATCCGGCACTGACACTTCGGCCTTCCGCCCCAACGATCGAGATCGCGGACGTGCAATGATCAAGCTCGGACCGCCATTCCCACGGGCGTTCACGAATAAAAACGCCGCCAACTTCCCAGGGTCGGCGGCGTTTTTATTTGTGACCTGTCCAATTTGCGAGATCCTAGGGCGTGGTTCTCGGTTTCGCATTCTTCACATATTTATCGAACCACGAGATCATCTCGTAGAGCGTGTGCTCGGTCGATTCGCGTGCAGAATATCCGTGAGCCTCAAGCGGCAGCATGACAAGGCGTGCCGTTCCACCAGTGCCACTGATAGCGGCAAAAAGGCGCTCGGACTGGATCGGATATGTGCCCTGATTGTTGTCGGCCTCACCGTGCGTCATGAGCAATGGCTCATTGATCTTGTCAGCATAGAAGAATGGCGATACCTTTGCATACAGTTCGGGAGCCTGCCAGAAAGTTCGGCGCTCGGATTGAAATCCAAACGGTGTTAGCGTGCGGTTATACGCCCCGCTGCGGGCGATACCGGCCCTGAACATATCCGAGTGTGCCAGGAGATTTGCGGTCATAAAAGCCCCGTAACTATGCCCGCCGACACCGACGCGATCGCGGTCGATAACGCCCATCTCTACTGCCTTGTCGATCGCAGCCTGCGACGAATCAACGATCTGCTTGATAAACGTATCATTCACCGTCAAAGGATCGCCCACGATCGGCATCGTCGTATTGTCTAAAACCGCATACCCCTGAAGTAAAAAGAACAGATGTGAGATTCCGCCGATCTGAGTAAATCTGCTGGTCGACCCCGAAACCTGCCCGGCAGTGGCCGGATCCGTAAATTCCTCAGGATAAGCCCAGACCACTGCCGGTAGACGAGTTCCCTGTTTGTAGCCAGGCGGCAGATAAAGGGTAAATGACAGATTCACGCCATCGTTTCGTTTGTACTGGACAAGCTTCTTTGTGATCCCGCGAAGCTGTGGAGACGGGTCTTTGAAATCCGTGATCGGCCGATATGCCATCGCGGTACACACCGCATTCGGCGGACAAACCTGACGAAGAAATAGGTTTGCAGGCTCGGACGTTGATTCTTTTCGTGTGATGAAAGTACCAACCGATTCATCAACCAATGCAACGAACGATTCATAGTCATTCTTGCTTGACCGAAAGATCTCACGGGTCTCAAGCGTCTTAAGATTCATCTTTCGCAGGAAAGGACGATCGCCCTCCGGCGAGGCTCCTTGCCCCGAAAGATATATCTCGTCACCATCCTGGCGGATAACGTTCACGCCGTTTGGCAGTAGTTTGGACACAGGATTTCCGATGTTGCCGTATCGGTCGCTTGTGTTCAGATCGGAGACCAGCTTCGACGTTGCCGGATTACGATAATCGGTCATAAAGATACGGCGACGCTGCTTGTCACGGTCGTAATCAAAGTACAGCATCAAACCGTCCTTTTCACCGAAAGAGCGCCCCTGATAACGATTCTCGATCTTCAACACCTCATTCGCCGACCCCGTGAACGGAGCGGCATATTTCATCACTTTCTCACGCGGAGTAACCTTATTTCGCGGGTCGCCGCCGTCGAGAGCCTCTACCCACATCAAAGACGCCGGCTCGACCGGAATCCAACCATAGCTTCGCGGGCCGGTCTGCACACCCTGGACCGGCAGATTATTCAGAAGTGGAATGTTTACGATTGACGCCAAAATTTTCCCGTTCGATTCCCACACTTCGACCTTACGCGGAAATCGGCTCATCGGATACTGGTAAGAGTAGGGACGCTCGACTCGCTGAACGAGAACGTATTTCCCATCCGGAGAGAAATCAAACCCAAGATAGATCGCTGGCGAACCGATCTCGCGAACCTTGCCGTTAAGCTCTATCAACGCCGGCTGAGACGTACAATAATAATCAAATAGCTTCTCGTCATTCGGATTTTTGAGCAGGTCCTGAAATGTTTGGACCGCCCCGGTCCTCCCGGCGGTTTCCTGGATGCTCGGCTCATTTGGCGTGATGTTCTGATATGCGGGGGCCGCGCCGCGCTTCGAAGGAACGAGCATTGCCGAGATGGCGTTCGACCCTTCCCAGCCAAAACCGCCGACAGTCGTATTGATATGAACCCCGTTCACTTTGCGAGCCTTTGCTGTAGCCGTGTCCACGATCCAGAGTTCTGTTCCCGTCGGCGTAATATTGCCGACCGCATAATGCTTTCCATCGGGAGACCACTGGCCCGACGCCAATTTTGCCCCAGCGGGAAAGACAACGGAGGTCACTTTGCCATCCGAGACGTTCTTGAATTTAAGACTCACTGAGTAACCCTGCCGATGCTGGCCATTCGTGTTCGGATTAATCCGCAATCCAGCGATCCTCAACATCGGCTCAGCAAGCTCCGATATAGGCGGATAGCGCAGCGGTTCGAGTAACGCAATCTTGTCGCGGGCAGGCGAAACGGATGTCGCCGGAATAGTCGGTGCATTGAGCACGTCCATTATTTCCTTAGGCGGTTGTTTATAGCTTCCTTGTCCTAACGATGCTGTGGAGCAAACAAACGCCGCCAAGAATGCAAATGCGATCTTAAGTCCAAACTTTTTCATAAATCCTCTATTTGATTGAAATATCCAGGGTAAAATTCGAAGTAGAGCCTCGTCGTCTAGCCGCCGAGCGCATCATCAGCACACGGACCACATAATCGCCACTGAGTAGCAGAACGCCAGAAAACTCGCTCGACCCAAGAGCCTCGTCGACACTTTCGCCATCGGGCATGAAAACCGCGAAGGTACTCCGGGATCCCGTTGAATTTATCTCAAGTTCAATAGTCTGCCCCGACTCTGCACGAACTATATAGTCGCGATACGCATAACCTCGAATAGTTCCGGTTACGACCGCTGAAGAATTCCCCTTGGCGAAACTAACACGCTGTCTTGTCTGCGCCACTGTCGCCGACACGATAGCGAAAACCGCAATGATCAAGACGCTGCGGATAATTAATTGCATCATGTTCATTTACTTAGCTGATTCAAGATACTACCAACAATCGTTGGGATGACCTGCTTTTCATTCGCATGATTCTCAGTGTAAATCGCTATTACAACTTTGCTCCCATCGGCGGTCTCTAAATATGCGACGTCGTGTCGGGCCTTGCTGGTCCATCCAGCTTTTGACCATAGTTTCGCGTCCGTCATCTTGCGGTCTATCAACAGTTTGCCGGTGAATCCATGCGCCTGATCCTCGGTATCTCCCTTGGCAAAGGGATCGCGTTTCAGGAGCGTCATCATTCGTGCGGTCCGCTCGGGCGTGTTCATATTGCCGGTGACGATCTCCGCCATTAGTCGAGCCGTCGCATTCGTTGTGATCATGTTGCGATTCTGCCCCTTGTAACCACGCGACTGTTGCTCAATGCCATATGCGTCTTCGCAAAACGTTTTTTGATTGACGTTAATGTTCGTATAACCCATGGACGAAAACCAGCGATTCACTCGGTTTCGCTTGAATTGCCACGCATCAAATTGCTTCTGCGGCATTTCAGCACCGCTCGACGTATCGGTCAACACATCGAGAATGTACTGCGTTGCCTCATTGGAGGAATCGACGATCATATCCTTGAGGCCCCGCTCGAGTTCGGGCGTCATCACGATCTTCTTATCTTCAAGCTGACGCTCAAGCGCGGCCATGAAAAATAACTTCACAACGCTCGCCGGATAGATCTTTTCCTCGCCGCGATAATCCGCCCAGTGAAAACGCGAGCCCGGGCGAAGATCGATCACCGTAACGGCGATCTCTTCGTTCTTAAAGCCTCCACGGTAGGAGTTGATCATCTCGCCTACGGCCTTTTGAATCAAAGCCTTCAGTTCCGTCGACTCAACCATCACAGGCGGACGATAGTCGCGCGGTTTCACGATCTCAACTTTGCCGGATGCAGCTTGCGCATTCGAGATGGAGAATAGGAAGCAAACCAAGGTCAGGATCGAAACGATTCTTCTTAAAGACATTCTTAATACCTGTGTTATCTTTTTACGGACAGCGGTGAAGAAATTATAGACGAATTTCGCCGATGTAAAAAGCTCTCCGCAACCGACATCATGAAAGAAGAAAAACTTGTCCGCGGCCTCGGCCGTTGGGATTTTACGGCGGTCGTCCTAAACACGATCATTGGAGCCGGAATTTTCGGCCTTCCCGCCAAGGTCTATGCTCAGATTGGCACATACAGCCTGATGGCCTTTGTCGCCTGCGGCGTGATCGTCGGTCTTGTCTTGCTCTGCTACGCAGAGGTGGCAAGCCGATTCTCTGCGACGGGCGGCCCCTACCTTTACGCAAGAGAAGCATTCGGCTCGGTCGTTGGCTTCGAGGTCGGATGGCTCTACTGGATCGCTCGAGTCGCAACGTTTGCGGCAAATTGTAATTTGCTAGTCACCTACCTCGGATTCTTCGTCCCCGGCGCAAATGAAGGCGGCCTGCGGATCGCGCTGGTTTCCCTAATTGTGCTCGTGATTACCGTCGTTAATCTTTTGGGGGTTCGCGAGTCGGCGACGATGACAAATATCTTTACCATCGGAAAACTCGTACCCTTGTTCATTTTTGTTGTTGTCGGACTGTTCTTCGTACAGCCGGGCAATTTCACGTTTGATATCGCACCCGGCTATTCGTCATTTTCGAGTGCTGTGCTGCTGCTGATATACGCATTTGTTGGATTTGAGGCCGCAGTAGTTCTTTCGGGAGAGGCGAAAGAGCCGGGGAAAACAGTTCCATTCGGCCTCATCGCCGGCATTTTGATCGTGGCTGTATTCTATATTTTTATACAGATAGTCAGTATCGGGACCTTGCCGGGTCTTGCCATTTCGGAACGTCCGATCGCAGACGCGGCGGCCGTTTTTCTCGGCCCGTTGGGAGCTACTCTTATCACGATCGGCGCATTGATCTCAATATTTGGCAACTTGAACGTTGGCGTTCTATGCTCGACACGATTGTTATTTGCAATGTCCGAGCAACGCGATCTTCCCTCGGTCTTTGAAAAAACGCATGAGAAGTTCAAGACACCTCACGTTGCGATCATTGTTACAGCAATTGTGATTCTGATCTTAACAATTCAGTCATCTTTCCTGACGGCCGTCGCGATCGCCACCATAACTCGTCTATTGGTATATGCAACGACCTGTCTCGCCCTGCCTATCTTTCGCAGCCGAAAAGAAATGACGCCCGCACCGTTTTCAGTTCCCTTCGGAATTGTTGCCGTCATTCTGTCGATAGGATTGATATTTTGGCTCCTGACGACACTCGACTTCACGAAAGAGGGGCTCGCTATTCTTGTCGCAGCGATCATCGGACTAATTCTCTATGCATCTTTTAGGCTCATTGGCCGTTCTAATGCAGAAGAAAAGGAGAAAATATGAAGAGATCTTTATACACGCTGACAGTCATTGCCTTTCTTAGCGCAATCGCATTTTCCCAAACGATCGAAGATGGCAGCCGACGAACACTCGGCTATATATCATCCGGCGGAACAGTAGAAGACAGCAGCCGACGGACACTTGGCTATATAGGTTCGAATGGCACGATAGAGGACAGTAGCCGGCGGACCTTGGGCTATTTAGGCAAAAATGGCACTGTTGAGGACTCGAGCAGACGCACGCTCGGTTATATCAGCGACAGCGGAACGGTAGAAAACAGCAGCCGTTCTACGCTCGGATATGTGGGTTCAAACGGAACTGTGGAAGACAGTTCGCGACGCACACTTGGGTACGCGAAAGGTGTAGACCAACGTCAGGCGGCTCTCTTTTTCTTCTTTTTCTTTAAGCCGGACCGTAAATAGAGTCTATTTGAATACGCCTTCGCCGAGAAAATTCTTACGAAGGTAGGTGATAGTATCCTGCAGAGTTTCCTGCGGATCGCGCGGATCAAAGCATAATTCTTCCTTCGCCTTCGTCGAATCAAAGTACCAAGAGTGCTCGGCCTGCTCGACCTCGTTGGGCATTACTGGCGAGGCTTTGCCCCAATTCTTGTAAACGGAATTTATGATGCTCGAACCGGCCATCGCAAGTTTCTTCGGCACCTTGAACATCGGGGCCGAAACCCCCGTCAGCCGTTCGAGACGACCGAAGAACTGCTCGAAAGTCATATTCTCAGCCCCAAGCAGATACATTTCCTGATGCTTTCCCTTTTCCAGAGCTGAAATAAACGCACTCGCCGCATCACGAGCATCAACAAAATTCAAACCGCCGCTCGGGCAGTAGGGAACCTTTCTGGCGAGAAAATCCAGCACCGGCTTTGTCGAACTAAGCCTCTCATCGTCAGGTCCGAGGAGCAATGACGGATTCAGAATTACGAGTCTTTGGCCTTCCCCATTGAAACCACCGAGAGCCGCACGTTCCTGATAATATTTCGATGCATAATATGCCCAGCGGGTCAGGATATCGATCGGCTGCGGAAAGGTCTCGTCATAGACGGTCTCGTCTTCACTGACCGCAATGGTTCCACTCGACGAGGCAAGCAACATCGTCCCGATGCCGGCCTCGGTCGCCGCTTCGCAAAGCAGCCGCGTACCTTCAAGATGGATTTTGTTCATCGCCGCCGCGTCATCATTGTCGCGTGAAACCTTTCCCGCAAGATGAAAGATCGCAGACACGTTCTTGCACGCCTTCGCCAGATCGTCGCGGTTTGTGACCGATCCCTCAACAGCCTTCACCCCAGCGTCTGTCATCCACTCCGGCACACGTGAAGCCATCACCTTGATATTCTTCTCACCTGCGTCAAGAAACTGACGCACGATATGCGTGCCCAGAAAGCCTGTCCCGCCGGTGATCAGAATGCGTTTTTCAGTTTTTGTTGGTCCTTTAGATTTCGCCACTTATTTCCAGGTTTTGCTTATCGGGTGTGCCTCAGTATTGAAAATCACCTTTTTCATATCTAAAGTTTTATCAGGAGCGAACAAAAGGTAAAAATACTTGAATGTCTCCGCCAGCAAAAAGCTGTGCATATAGTCCGTCTTTTCTTTCGTCTCGACATTCTTGAGCCCTGCGTAAGCTACGTCGGTGCGGCAATGTTTTACAAAGTCTTCCCACATCTGCTTCCCCATCGCAAGGTACTTCGGATCTTTGGTTTTCTGATAGAGAATGTATGTCGATTCGACGATCTCGGGCCGAAGCGGATAGCCGCCATTCTCAACCTTTCCCGTCGCGTAGTTGTAAACCTCAGGCTCAATTCCGTGAATCTTCCACATCGAGAACATCGAATCCTGCAGTGCTCGAGCTCGATTGAGATCGCCGTCGAGAGCAAGCAGACCCGGAAAGAATGCGTCGAGAGCCCCGGTTGTCGTTCGCGTGCGCTTTCCGGTATTCATATCAGCGTGGCCGTACCATAGATCGCCAAGAATAATCGGCCCTATGACATTCTTCTTGCTCATATTCTCGCCCTCATCAGCGAGATACGAGTGAACTTTGGCAATCGAGTCGATCCACATAGCCTCGCAACCTTTGTCACCAAAAAGCATCGAGCATTTGAGCAGGTATTCGTAGTACGAATCTATCTCAGCCGAAACGTGGCTGCCCGTGTTGGTCCACTTTCCGGTTTCGACATTGATGTTCGTGCCAACCAGCCCGATCGATGAACGGCGATTGTACGTCTCGACGAGTGCCTTTTTTGCCTTATCGTAGTAGATCGGTTTTCCGGTGAGCTTGGCCAAAGTGCCAAATTCGATCAGAAGTGTCCCTGTCTCGGCCGGATTTGATACATTTCCGCTCGCCTTACCCGTCTTAAGATTTACATTCTTGTAGGGCAAGCCAGTCGGCGAATCGAAAACAGGCAACAATCGTGTGCCGAGATCATCCGCCAAAGCCAACAGCTTCTTATCGCCAGTCATCTGATAGCTCGAAAGCAGCCCACCTAGAATTCGGATCGTGATCTCGAAATTCTGGACGGAAATATCCTTGTCAAACGAGAGATTCTTGACGATATACTCGCGCGTCTTGTCGGCCTCTTTCTTAAAACCCAATAGATACAACGAATCCAACGAATCGACGGGTGTCATCAACAGTGGCTGCCCATACCAGTCGCGACAGGTTTTCGTGAGCGGCTTTAGATCGTCGTGACCCCAGCAATGCTGCTTGTATCCGTTCCAGGCATGGAGAAACTCCGCCCTGACCTCAGCAGCAAGTTTCTTGCTATCGACTGTCTGGCCAAAAGCCGGTATGACAAGGAAGCATGCCAAGGCCGCCGACCGCCAGACGTTCCGCCAGATCCGTTTCCGAATATTCATATTTTACGCTACCGTCAAATCGCTATTTGTTCAGTAGAATCGGCTCGCCGAAGCCCAGTTCCTTCAACCGTGGAAGTTGTGTCTTAGCATCACCGACCACTAACCAGATCATCTTGTCGGGATTAAGATACTTTGCCGAAAGTTCTTTGATCTTCGCAACTGTCATTCCACGGACGATCTGCTCGCGTTGTTTTACATAATCCGGCTTCCAGCCGTATTTGCTGATATTGTCGAGCATGTTCCGTTTCGCCCCTGAGGTCTCGAAGGCCCGTGCGTTGCTCTTGATCAGAAAGCCTTTGGTAGTTTCCATGTCCTGGTCGGAATAGTTCTTGCCGTAGTTTTCCAGTATTTCTTTGACAAGCTGGGCCGATTCCAAGGTCACATTCGTCCTGACGCCGCTCGAGATAGTAAAGGCTCCCGGGCTCTTGCTTCCGGAAAATCCTGAACCTATCCCGTACGTGTACCCCTTGCCTTCACGCAGTTGCTGTGTCAATTGCGAGGCAAATCCGCCGCCGCCGAGAATGTAGTTCATGATGGTTGCCGGATAAATATCAGGATCGGTCGCCGCGAGTGCGGGATAGCCAAATCTGATCACCGACTGCTTGGCGTCAGGGACATCGTAGAAATAGACCTGTGACTTCGTAGGCGGTCCAGGCGTTTTATACGCTGGGATCTCTACCTTCTTGCTCGCCCATCGCGAATTGATCCCCTTCAGCGACGACGTGATCTTCGCCCTATCGAGCGAACCGACAACGTGCATCCGAGACACTGACGGCGAAATATTCTTTGAATAAAACGCCCTGAGATCGTCGAGGGTGATGGAGTTTACGGAATCGATCGTCCCAAGGCCGTTCCGCGAGCGAATATTGTTTTTGCCGTAGATCAGTAGATCATAGTTATTCTGGGCGATCGCGTTCGGATTAGCTTCCTGCTGCCGTATCTGACTTACGGTGCTCTGTTTGACCAGGCCAAACTCTTTCTCGTCCCATCGCGGTTCAAATAGTATCTCCTCGACGAGAGCAAGCGTGGCGTCATAATTCTTAGCAAGAGTATTGACCGTGATCTGAACGGACTCGGTGCCTGCGGAAACATTGATCGAAGCTCCAAGCTGCTGGAGCGCTTCTTCTAATTCCAGTGGAGTTTTGTTCTTGGTCCCTTGCGTCATAATCCGAGCCATAAGGTTTGCGACACCAACCTTGTTGATGTCCTCCATCAACAACCCGCCATCAACGACGATCTCAAACTGTACAAGCGGAACTTCGGTGTTTTCAATACCGTAAACCCGCATTCCGTTCCCAAGTTTCGATTCCCAAACAGTTGGTATCTGCAGCTCGGGGGCCGGCCCGTATGGCGGCTCGACGGCGCGGTCAAATGAGGACGGCGTCCGTTCATACTTTGCTTCCACGTCTGGATTAACATCGGCCTCTGCACCTTGGACTATTTTCTCCTCGACCACCTCAGCTTTTTTCGAACCGTCCAACGCAAGAGCGAGCTTGCCCTTCGGCACAAAACTGGTCGCGACGTAGTTCTTCCCCTTGATGTATTTCTGATAGACACGCATCACGTCTGCTGGTGTTACGGCCAGTATTCGCTGGATATCTTTCTCAATAAATCCGGGATCATCAGCAAAAATGCTGTATTGAGCAAGCTGAGCACCTTTTCCAAGCACGCTCGAGAGAGAATTGTAAAACTGAGTTTCCTGTCCCGCCTTGATGCGATTCAGGTCTTTCTCAGATATGCCTTCCTTTTCAAATTTGGAGAAGGCTTCATCGATCGCTTTCGCCACTTCGTCCAGATCCTTGTCTGCGAAGGCTCTGACGGACAATTCAGTCTGCCCAGCGACTTCGGACTCCTGGCTGAACATCGAGACGCCAGATGTAAGCTTTTTGTCTTCAACCAAAACCTGATAGAACGGAGCCTTTTTGCCGCGGGTAAGATATTGCGTCAGCACGCCGAGAGCATATGAATCCGGATGGTATTCCTCAACAGTCGGCCAGGCCATCGTCAACGCCGCAAGTCTTGCAAAATTATCTTCGTGATAGAGTTTGACCGTTTCCTTGACGACGCCGGGACGCTTGGGCTGCGGCTTCACCTCTTCGCCACGTTTTATCTCGCTAAAATACTTCTCAACCCATTTTTTCGCCTGTGCCGTATCAAAATCACCCGCGACTACCAGCGTCACATTGTTTGGCACATACCAACGACGGAAGAATTCTTTCACGTCTTCGAGCTTCGCGTTATCAAGATCCTGAAGCGAGCCGATGACCTGCCAGTTGTATGGATGGTCAGCCGGATAGAGAGCTTTGTCGATAACATATGACGTGTGCCCGTACGGATTGTTGTCCACGCTCTGTCTTTTCTCGTTCTTGACGACCTGTTTCTCTTTTGCGAGAACAGGATCAGTCACCGTGTTGATGAACCAGCCAAGCTTGTCAGCCTCGGCCCAGAGCATTTTTTCGAGCGCGTCTTTCGGGACCGTTTGAAGATAATTGGTCCGATCACGGCTCGTGGAGCCATTCGCCCCCGAACCACCGATCCTCGCGGTCATCTTATCCAAACCGCCTTTACCAAGATTCTCGGATTCGAGAAACAGCAGATGTTCAAATAGATGCGCAAAACCAGTCCTTCCCTCTTTCTCGCGAGCCGAGCCAACGTGCGCGGTCAATGACACCGCGACGACGGGATCGGAACGGTCGACGTGAAAGATCACGTCAAGCCCGTTTGGCAGCGTGAATTTTTCGTAATCGACCTTAAAGGACGCTTTGGTCTGAGCAAATACAGCAACGGTCCCGATAGTCAAGCAAATAAGTAGAAGATACAGTTTTGCGAATTTCATAATTAATACTTTCTTGATCCTTTTTTTCGAACTAATACACAAAAAAGGATGACTAGGTTTCAGTATCCGACCCCGAACTCAGGAACAACAATGATCCGAAGTGCTGAGGCAGTGGGCTAATTGTCGATCACCGGTTCCTGTTTGCGGGTCTTACGACGTTCAGCTTTCCACTGCTTGCGGATCGCATTTACATCAAATTTATCACGTTTCCCATCGCGCATATTCTCGACCTCGTGCTGCACGCGGGCAGCGACGAGACGGTACGCTTCGGTATTCGGGACACCTTCGGTCATTTTAGCCAGTTCATCATACTCAAGGAATCTTCCGACCTTCGCCCCAACT
Source organism: Pyrinomonadaceae bacterium (assembly GCA_049663465.1). Lineage (GTDB taxonomy): Bacteria > Acidobacteriota > Blastocatellia > Pyrinomonadales > Pyrinomonadaceae > OLB17. The sequence goes on along the minus strand of JBATDM010000038.1, from coordinate 39,024 downwards.
TTAGCCCCGATACTGCTGCCCTTCGGTACGATCATTCCCTTTGGAAAAGCTTCGTAGGTACCCCAAATATAGATCGGCAAGATACCGATCCTCTGGTTGAGGGCAAGATACCCGATGATCGGCTTAAACTCAGCGATCAAGCCCGATTCCTGCCGGCCGCCCTCGGGGAATATCAGCGCGTTGTAGCCCTCGTTCAATATTTGTGTCACATGCCGCAACGACTGGCGAAGCGAACCTGTTCGTTCGATGGGAACAAGCGTTGTGAAGTTGTTCATGTACGCACGCTTGTACTTAGTGTCGAACCAATAATCGGCGGCCGCAACCGCGACCGTCTGCTCGGCGACATCCTTGCCGAGAGCCTTCTTTACAAGTCCCGTATCAATGTGTGAGGTATGGTTCGGAGCGACAATGAAGTTCACGTGTTGCGGCACATTGGATTCCCCGTCGATCTTGGTATCGAGGACTCCATTGTAAAGGGTATCGGTGGCGAGATCGACAACTGCATTCCCAACTCGGCGGACTATCGACGGGATGAATATTTCCTCTTCATCTTTTTTCTCCGCGACCTTTGGCTCATCGGCTAGTTTCTTAGACTTATCGACGCGCTGTACCGCCGTCAATAGCTCCCGAACCGACTGTATCTCGTTCAGCGTATCCGGCGAGAGAACCCGCCCGCCCGCGTCCTCGACAGCCGCCTGGAGTTCGACAAACATCAGGGAGTCAAAACCGAGATCGGCCAGTTTGTCCTCCATTATGACGTCGGTCAACGGCCGGCTCGAGACACTTGCGACGATTTTGCGGATCCAAAGAGCGTTGTCATCGCCTTTGGCCTCGACGACTTTCGTCGTCTTGGTCTTAGAGCGCTCCTCAAGGGTCTGCAGCATCTCGACTACCTCGGGGCGTTTGACCTTACGGGTGGCGGTTCGAGGCAATTCGAACGGTGTGACGTGAAGAACTTTAACCCGTTTCGCGAACGTCAGCCCCGCGGAAACCTCTCGAAAATGTTCCTCAACTTTCTTATTCGCCTCCGAACGCGTCAGGGCGATGTCATGCTCGTAGTCCGGCACGACAAGCGCCGCAACCTTTTCTCCGCCATCCTCGTCTTGCAGGCCAACGACACTCATCTCCTTGATAAAAGGAGACTTGCCATAATGGTCCTCGATCTCGTCTGGATAAATATTCTTCCCGTTCGAATCGATGATCACATCTTTTGACCGGCCAACTATGAAAAGATTCCCGTCCTCATCGATCCGTCCGAGATCGCCTGTTTTAAGCCAGCGATCGCTCAAAACGGCTTCGGTCGCCTCCTCATTGTTGTAATAGCCGACCATCACGTTCTGCCCGCGTGCGAAAACTTCGCCAACACCGTTCTCATCCGGTTCGTCGATCTTTACCTCTACGCCCGGCAGCGGTTTACCGACACTGCCACGAAGCAATTTGTTACCTGGACGTGCCACCGTCAGAACAGGTGAACTCTCAGTCAATCCATAACCTTCGAGCACCGTAAACCCAAGTCCATGCAGATCCTTCTGAACTTTTTCGCTCAGCGCCGAGCCGCCAGAGATCAGATACCTCATTTTGCCGCCCATACCCTGATGGATCGGAAAAAACACGATCGGGCCGAGATTGAATGGCGTATTGTCGCGAATCCATGCGTTGAATTCGATGACATTGTCAGCGAGATCGGCGATCCAATCGCCGCGTTCCCGTAAACGAGTCTTGATACGTCGATGGAGCATCTCCCACAATGCAGGTACACCAACAAGGCCCGTTACGTGACTATTTTCGATTGTCCGAGCCAGATCTTCGGCGGTTAGCTCGTTTAGATACGTTATCTGTGTACCATTCGAAAATGGGGTCAGGAATCCGGCGGAAAATTCAAAAGTGTGGTGCATCGGCAGAACGGACAAAACGCCGTCCGTGATGTCCATATCGAGCACGCTGGAGAGCATCGAGATCATGTTGACGAAATTCTTGTGCGACAACATCACCGCTTTAGGCGTACCGGTCGTCCCCGAGGTGAAGATCAATGAAGCAATAGAATTCGATAGTATCTTCGCCGGCAGCAGTACGTTACGTTTTGCCTCTTCCGTCTCGGACTGCATCTCGAAAACCTGATCAAATGTCCAAACGGCCACCTTCAGACCGGCCTTTTTAAGTTTCGACGCGATTTCCGGGTTCTCATCAGCAAGTTTTGGCGAGACCACGATCGCCGATGCCTCACCGGCCTTTGCAAAATTAACGATCTCATCGACCGTACTTGCCGGATCGATCGGAATCGCTGTCGCCCCGGCCTTCAGAATGCCGAAGTACGTCATTCCCCACTCGGGCATGTTATTTGAGAACAAAATGACTCGGCTTTCGCTCCCAATGCCATTTTTCGCCAAGAAGCCCGCCGCCCGCAGCGTCAGTTCCTTTACGTCCTCGTATGTGTACTGTTCCTTGCGGCCGTTGCGTTCGATCCGCATCGCAACACGGGTCGGGAAACGCTTGACCGAGGTATCAAAAAGATCGAGTAGATCTTTGTAAGTGTGCGAACGCTTCTCGACCGCCTTCAGCTCTTCCTCGAGGGTCGGCAGCACCCATTTTCGCATTCCGGGAAAATGTACGTTAAGCCAGTAGTCGTACCAATCCAACTTTTCCGGATACCACGGCAAAAGCTCTTTTTCCTTCTCACGAATTACCGAGTGCAAAGCCCGCACGTTGTCCGACCGGTATAGATACTCATTGTCGATCATGAACGGTTTGAACATCGCAAACGCGTCCATCGTCGTCTGGGTCGCCTCCTTAAAGCTTTCGGTTGACTTCTTGAGATCGGAAATAATATTGCCGATCCGCCCGCCGCCCCAACGCGGCGTTGCCCGGTCCATCAGGTTGTCGGCACGTTTAGCAAGTTTGTTAAGCATCGGCGCGGACGTCAGATCATATGTCCGTTGCGTGACGCTCGAAGCCTCGACCATGCCGGCGAGTTTGTTGACGATCTTGCTTCCGGTCTCTTTTTGATCAAAGTGCTGTCGCTTATACAATCCGACGAGACCGACGATGCGTTTCATATCGTTCGGATTCGAATCACCGGATGATGCCTGGAAAACTAGCGGAGGATTTGGATCGACCAATGCGTTCATCGCCGCCGCAAGTATCGCCCCTGCGACCATATCGACCGGAATAATATCCAGGATCAGCTTTTCGTTGACCGGAATAATTGGCTGTCCGCGCAAGGCGATGAGGATCAGCGGGGCTGTGGTCGTAAACCCCTCGTTCCAGCCGGGAAATGGATATTGATTGGATGATTCGACGATCGAGGGCCGCACCAGCACCTTCACAATGTCATCCTGCGAAGCGATGATCTGCTCTGCGAGCGATTTCGAATAGGTGTAGATATTGGTCCAGCCCCAATACTCAGCACGCTCGGAGCCAAGCTCGGTCGTTCGCTCGCGGATCCACATCTTGCGTTCGCGAAAGATCGCTGATTTGAGATCGGCCTCGTCATCAGGGTCACGGCCTTCTTCGATAAATCGTTTTCGGGCACCCTCGCGAAACTTCGCGATCTGCACTGCGTCATCGGCTTCCTGACGGGCCTGTTCACTCAACCGTGAACAATCCTCGACTTCGCGATTTACGTCGAATGACGAGCCGACCAACTCATTCTTTCGCGGGAAATATCCAACAACAGGTTCATTCTCCCAGATCGGCCCGCTGCGTTTGCCCGCGACAAAACAAGTCGAAACATGCACAAGCCGAGGCTTCTTCATCATCCGCGCCATCTTGATGATGTTGTTCGACCCAACAACATTCGTCCGGAGAGCCGACTCGAGCGGCGGATTGAACGTTACATTACCGGCACCATTGATAATGATGTCGGTGTCGCGCATGATTTTTTTCGCCTGTTTTTCGTCGAGGCCAAGAAACTCATTCCCTACGTCGCCATTTACTGGAACGACCTTAGACTTAATAAAATCCTCAAACCCGTCGCCGTACTTCTCGCGAAGCGGATCAAACGTCGGCGAGGTAACGATACTCGTCCAGAACCGCGTCTTCGACTCATTCTCATCCCGCGCCCGCACCGTCGCATAAACCTTCCCGATATCCGGGAAATTATGCAGCAGCATCGACAGCGTGACCTTCCCCACAAAGCCCGTCCCGCCGATGAAGAAGATCTTCTTACCTTTGAATATTTCTGTTGGTGAAAGTTTCATCTAATCCGTCACACTGCACAATCCAATTATCGGCTGATGCAGCATTGTGATCTCAGCGTTGCGGCCCATATACGAGCGGCCCATGGCGATTGCTTCCGTTAAATTGTCGGCCCGTTCCCAGCCAAGCATTTCGGGTACGTGAGCGTTTTCGGCTCCGGCGACGATTACTTTGCCTACATGCTGGCGGCCATTTTCGCCCCAGTACCACATAAAGAACGGATGCGCGCCGTGATAAGCATTGCCTCGGCGGTACATTTCTATGTATGCGGGGTTGGTCGCGAATTCGCGTTCGTATTTTTCGCGAAGGTAAAATGCATCTCGCGACTCGGGCAGCAGCCGGTGAAAAAACTCGATGTATGCCGGATGAAAATTGTGGTCAAATTCGTCAAAACACGGATGCGTAATGATCATCACGCCGCCCTTGCGCAACAAAGGCTTGTTCCGGTACATATTGAAGTGATACCCGAGAGCCATCACCTGAACGAGCAGCGGATTAAGAGCCGAATAGACGTTGTAGGGCGAGATATCTGGAATGCCCGAGATCAGAATGTCGCACTGCCCTTTGACCGGAATCTCGTACTGCTGATAGTTTTTCTCAAGAATTTTTTCGTGAACAGGCTCTGTCGAACCCGCGTAACAAGCGATCAACTCGTATTGGGCCGGGATCGCGTGTAGCATCTTGCGACGAGCGGCACGCGGCATTCTGGAGAAGGTGTTGGCCATAACCTCCCATTTCATCCGGTCGGCAAATGAGAATTCGTCCTCATTCCGCGTCAAAATGTCGTACCCTTCGGGAAACATTTTGTTATTGATCGCCGTCTCAATGTGAAAAACCTTGCATTGCTCATCAACCAATTTGCCGAGCCGGATCACCTTGTGGTTCAGCTCCGACGCGGGCGGGTCCATATACGAATGCGAATCGCGGATCGTCTGCGGCTCGTGGTGAGCACGCAGAGATTCGTAATCACACAGGCCGACGGCGACCGATTTATGCCCGCCGTCCATCGGGACGAGATTGATGTTCAGATAGATCAGTAGATCGCTCTCGATGGCTCGTTTGTTGACCCGCAGAGGCTCGTTGTGCCGCGTGTGGCCAAGCGTCACGAGATTGTCGTCGTCCTCGGCGTCGTGGTTGTAATAGCGGTCGGGATAGTACTCGTTATGGATGTCGGCACCGACCATCCGCTTCATTTCCCACTCGGTCATCTTGCGATGGAGCGAATTTGCGATGATCAGATGAATGTCATCCACACCGTTCGCCCCGCACATATCCAGCACCACCTCAAGCATCGTCTGCCTCAAGTCAGGCGTCTGCATAGGCGGCAGCGGCAGCGAAATGTCGTCCATCGCGATCGTCACCCGCATCCCCGGCTCTAGCAGAGCATATAGTGGCTCCATCTCGATCGGATGATTCACCGCATAACGAATGGCGGCTTCGCGATTCGGCAATCCCTTGATCGGCGGATTCGGATAGATCACCCGCGTCCCGATCGGCAGATCGTTGATAATAAAATCCTCGCCAAACGGCATGATCCGCGGAGCGGAATCTTTGTCGATATAGACGATTGATTCGTGTGTTTTGCGTCTGAGTTGTAAGGCCATGTCTTGCTACCAGTGACTCCTAATCAGTTCCGAAAGTTCATCGCGGTCTACTAACTTAATGTCATTTGCGGCCGCCAGAGCGTTGGCAGAGGGTGTGAAGTAGTTGTTCGTCACAACCATTCCGGCTTCTGCTCCATAAAATCTCATCGCGGCTACAATTTCCTGAACGGCGCCATTGCCAACTTTTCCAGAGAATCGCTTCGCCTGAATTACCGTTTTCTCCCCAAACTTCGTGACGATGACATCCGCCCCCTGATCACCCGAAAGTCTTGTTTGCTCTACCGAATATCCCATCTTTTGGAACAGTTCTGTTAGGAATGTCTCAAATTCGTATCCCGTAAACATGTCGATTTCAAGAACCGAGAGACCTGTGGCACCGCCTATTAGCAGCTTCTTCTCAAACCGCATCTGCTCAACATCTACTTCAATTTGAAAAACCCTGTCCTTCAGTCCCTGAATATCGTTATCAGAAGCATCGCGGTATCCCTTGCTCGATAGAATCTCTTGCAAAACTTCGAACATAAGAACATCATTTTCAACAATCCGCGGCTCCACTTCAGAAATTAGGTCACTGTCATCAGGACCGAAAGAATACAAGCCAAGGGAGCGATACAATTCTAAAAACGTTTCAATGATTTCAAACTCATTGGAGGGGTTTCTCGCTATAATCCTAGTCTTCGTTCTCTCCGTTGTTAGCCGCCTATCCTCGGCTTTTAAGATCAAGTGAATCTGCTCAAAGGTGAAGTCCCATCCACGATTTCTTAGGGCTGTTCTAACCCCGGCGATACCGTGATTATCTGCTTGCCAATCCCCCTTGGCCACGAACGAACGGACAAATTGATACTCACTGTTATCACGCAATCTCTGAAGATCTTCAGTGTATTGTTTGAGTTCCTTTCGCCGATTGTCACTCTCCTGTCGTTGCCGACTACGGACGTTATTCTCGCTAATCGAGTAAAGTTTCGCGATTAACCCAACCACGGCAACCAAGATTGCAATTATAAAAAAGCTAACAAAAGTTTCCATTCGGAAAATTGCTGGGTGTCGGAATTCACTTTAAATCCAAAATCGCCCAATCATGCTGTAGCGCCGCCTGCTTCAAACGAAAATCCGGACACACCGCCACCGGATGTCCGACGATCGAGTTTCTTCGGGGCCACTGTTCATCAGTCCTCCCACGGATTCAAGATCGTCGCCGACGAATCCTTAAAATTCCGAACATTTCGTGTCACTAAAATAAGATCATGCTCCAACGCGGTTGCTTCAAGAAGAGAATCCAGAACTGGACGAACGATTCCTTTCTTCTCAAATTCTGCGATCATTTTACCCCACACAAGAAAAGTGTGTTCCGTAATAGGTAATATGCGACCGACAAAACGATTTCGCACCTTCTCAAGATAATTCTGAACACGCGCGCGATTTTGACTACTGGGAAGCTTCTCAACTCCCTTTTTCATTTCGCCAATCGTCAAGGCACTAAGAAAGGTTTCATCGTCATCAACACCGGCAAGCCATTGAATTACAAGGGGGTCTGGGCGTGGACGTTTCGGTTCCGAGACAACGTTTGTGTCGAGTAAATAACTCATTCTTCAAATGAAAAATCGCGCACTGGTTCTTGTGATCTATTGTCTAAGTCATCGAGAATTAAATCCAATGGACTGTTCTGCAAAAATTCCAAAAGGCTCTCCTTCTTTCCACCTGCTTTCTTCCAGTCTTCAATCGACACAACAACCGCAACATCCTTGTCATGCCTCTTGATGATCTGAGGCTGTCCCTTTTCGGCAAGCCGGATCAAATTGCTCAAGTTATTTTTGGCATCCTTTACATTATGTGACATTGCTTTCCTCCTGCCATCCATCAAATATAGCTACGTAGCTATTATTGCATATATTGATTCCCAGGCAAAACCTTTTACTTCAAATCCAACACTGCCCAGTCATGCTGTAGCGCCGTCTGTTTAAGGCGAAAATCTGGACAGACAGCCACCGGATGCCCAACTATCGAGAGCATAGGCAGGTCCGATATGCTGTCGGAGTAGGCGTACGAATCAGACAGGTTGATGTTTTCACGTTCGGCATACTCGCGTATCCATTTTGCTTTCGTGGCCGAAGCCATTACGGGCGGCAGAACGCGGCCGGTTGCGTAGCCATTGACGAACTCAAGTCGGTTGGCGACGTAATGGTCAATACCGAGATGATCCATTAGCCGTTCGATCGTAAAATCCAGGGCACCGGTCAGGACAACCTGACGCTGGCCGATCTTTTTGCCCTGTGCAACGAGTTCCGGCGTGCCGGGAAATATCGCCGGCCTTAATACTTCTTCAAAAAGTTCGTCAGAAAAATAGCGTAGGCGATCCTGCGAAAGGCCCGAATAACTCTTGAAGAACACCTCGTTAAACACATTCCGCGAGTAAAGATCCGTAATTCCAAAGAACGGCAGTTTCGCGAGCGTTCCAACACTCTTCTTTGCCGTCTGCCATAGTCCTTGTTGGCGTTTGGCGTAAAATGCCAGCGTGTGCACCAGATTGGTGCTGACGAGTGTGCCCTCAAGGTCGTAAAATGCGGCGGCTTGTCCGTTTTTGTTCATGTCGCACGTGTGCTATCGTATTCACGCCAAACGGGCGTCAAATATTTGAGCGAATATTGCGATATTAGCATTGAATCGCCTATTTTGATAGCGACATCAAGGCAAAGTACAATATAATTACAAATTGTAATTACTTTGTACGCACACATTATGCGGCGAGCAATCTTTCCAGGGTCTTTTGACCCTCTAACCAACGGACATCTCGACATTATCAAGCGAAGTTCTCCGCTTTTTGACGAGATTGTCATCGCCGTGCTCAATAATGCTGACAAGAAACCAATGTTTACCGTCGCGGAACGCTGCGAGATGATCCGTGAGGTACTGCCCAGCGTGGAGACGGGTAACTGTCGGCTCATCGTTGACAGTTTTTCGGGACTCACTGCGGATTTTGCCCGCGAGTCGGGTGCCACGGCAATAGTACGCGGCATTCGCGCCGTCAGCGATTACGAATACGAGCTCCGGATGGCCCTAATGAACCGCCGCCTCGAGCCAACGATCGAAACCGTGTTCCTCATGGCCGGCGAAGAATATTCATACGTTTCATCGACGCTAATGAAGCAGGTCTTCGAACTAGGTGGACGTGTTGAGGGACTTATTCCCGAACTTGTTGAATCAAGAATGCGTGAGAAGATACTTTAGCCACAGAGACCACAGAGTACACTGAGAAATGGATCGGCAGATTCTAAATTTCCCCAGACACACTGTTGAATTTAGGCTACGCTCTGTGTTCTCGGTGTCCTCTGTGGCAAAATGTCACTTATGACTTTCCCCGTTTCAGAAAACGTCACCGCAATGAAGGGTTCGTCCACACTGATCGCGGCTCAGATGGCGACCGAAATGCGTGCGAAAGGGATCGACGTGATCGACCTTTCCGTAGGTGAACCCGACTTTGACACACCGCAGTTTATCAAAGATTACGCCTGCGAAGGCCTCGACAAAGGACTGACCAAGTACACTGCGACTGCTGGTTTGGCTGAATTCCGCTCGGCAATAGTCGATTTTTATGGGAACCGTTTTGGAGCAGACCTCAAATCCACCGAGGTTGCCGCATCGTGCGGCGGCAAGCAGGCTCTATTCAATGCTGCATGCTCGTTGCTCAATCCCGGCGACGATGTTCTGATCCCGAAGCCATATTGGGTAACATTTCCCGAGATTGTTACGTTTGCTCGTGCGAACAGCGTATTTATCGAGACGGAGGCAACGGATTTCATTCTTACCGCCGAGCAGGTTGCTGCGGCCATCACACCCAAGACAAGGCTCATCATCATCAATTCTCCGAGCAATCCATCCGGCCGGGTCATTCCGCCGGACGAGATGAGGAAGATTGTCGAAGTTTGTGCGGAACGCGGCGTTTATGTAATGACAGATGAATGCTATCTGTTCTTTGCATACCCGCCGGCCGAGCCGTTCTCACTCGCATCTCTGTCTGAAGAACTTCGCCAATTTGTTTGCGTCGCCGGAAGTTTTTCGAAGACCTACGCAATGACCGGCTGGCGTGCTGGATATACGATCGCGAATCCAGAGTGGACCAAGGCGATGGTCAAGCTGCAAAGCCATTCCGCGACCCATCCAACCTCTTTCGTTCAGTACGCGTGTGCAAAAGCTTTGCTCGATACCGATGCGACCCTCGACGCTGTCTCGGCAATGACCGCCGAGTACCGACGCCGTCGCGATTGGCTGATACCGGCGCTAAATGAAATTAAAGGATTCAGATGCCCAATGCCCGAAGGAGCATTTTATGCTTTTGTCGATGTAAGAGAGACTTTTGGGGAACGATTTAAAAGTTCGGCGGAAGTGGCGGACGCCCTACTCGAGCAAGCCCATATTGTCGTGACAGATGGAGCGGGATTTGGAGCCGACGGCTTCCTCAGAATTTCATATGCCACATCGATGGAGAATCTCGAGAAAGCTATAGACGGAATGAAGCGAGTTATCGAACGCTAGTTTGTCAGGTACTAACCACCCGTCATCATCAATCCGATCTCTTCTACCGAGACAATTTTCGGATCGACCTCACCAACGATCTTGCCCTCACGAATTACGAGCAGGCGGTCAGCAAGAGCCGTAACCTCTTCGAGTTCAGCCGAGACGAGCAGCACCGCACTTCCCGCATCACGCAGCGCGATCAATTTTCTATGAATAAATTCGATAGCCCCGATATCAACGCCACGTGTTGGTTGGGAAACAAGCAGAAGCTTGGGGTTTAGCTCAAATTCCCGGCCGATGATAAGTTTCTGCTGATTGCCGCCCGAGAGCGACTTGGCCGCCAAGGTCGGATCCGGCGGACGCACATCAAAATTCTCGATGATCTCACCGACACGCTTGTCAATCGCGGCGGAGTTCATAAATCCGCCTGCAGCGGCTGCGGGTGGGCGGTAATGCACACCAAGAATCGAGTTTTCGGCGAGATCGGAATGGAGCAATAGCCCCCGCTTATGACGATCTTCTGGAATGTGGGCAATGCCGAGTTCCTTCATCTCACGAGCCGAACGATTCGTAATGTCCTTTCCGTCAAAGTTGACACTTCCGCTGAGGGACCTCGTCAGCCCTGAAAGTGCCTCGATCAGTTCTGTCTGTCCATTGCCCTCGATTCCCGCGATACCGACGATCTCACCGGCCTTTACGTCAAACGAAACAGCGCTCACCGCCGAACCGTGCTTGCCGGCGACTGAAAGGTCCTTAACCTCGAGGACAGTATTCGTCGGCTCGGCGTCGGTCTTCTCGACACGAAGAAGCACGTCGCGGCCGACGATCATCCTCGCCAGGTCTTTCGCACTGGTTTCGCTCGTTTTCACATTTCCGACGGTCCGGCCGTCGCGCATGACAGTAACTTCGTCTGAGATCGCCAGCACCTCGTCGAGTTTGTGCGTGATGATGATGATCGTCTTGCCCTGCGACTTCATCCGCCGCAGAATGCCAAAAAATTCCTCAACCTCTTGTGGCGAAAGTACCGCGGTCGGCTCATCGAGAATGAGGATCTCCGCGTTACGGTATAGAGCCTTGAGCAGTTCGACCCGTTGCTGCTGGCCGACAGACATGTCCTCGATCAGAGCATCGGGCTTGACGCCAAGCCTCAACTCGTTTGAAAGAGCTAAGATATCGTCATTCGCTTTCTCAATATCCAAGCTCGCGGCAGATCCGGTCTCCGCTCCCAAAACAATATTCTCAGCCGCCGTCATCGTATCGACCAGCATAAAATGCTGATGAACCATACCGATCCCAAGCGCGATGGCATCGTGCGGGTTCTTGATGGTAACCGGTTTGTTATCAAGGCAAATCTCGCCGCTGTCGGGGTTGTAGAAACCGTAGACGATCTTCATTGCAGTCGATTTCCCGGCGCCATTTTCCCCAACTATCGCGTGGATCGCACCCTTCTGCACGGTCAGCGAAACCTCGTCATTTGCGACGCAGTCACCAAAGGATTTTCTAATATTCTTTAGTTCGAGCATACCTTTACAAATCCATGATACTAAATTTCTCTGTTCCGAAACGGGCCTATGTTGTCTTAATCTTTGAGATCGTCATGCCAATTATTTTTGCTAACCCTTCAGAATCTTTGATAGCGAATTCGACTGCGGACTCTACCAGACTTCTAACTTTTCTATTCCGATAATCCGAACGCTTTGAAATCGGTATATGTCGTATCAGACTTCCTGTACCGGACAATAAATTAGAAGGATCGCCAAGCAGGGTTCCCTTACTAAACCCCAAATTCACATGATTCGAATAGATCGGAAGCATACAAAAAGCGTTTCCCATTTTTTCAGTTATTGAAAACACGGAAGTCAAAGCATGAGTATGATAAAGCAATTCGTTGCTATCAGGATAGATCTCAAGCACGAACTCCCTAAGGTCAGTAAAAAGCTCGATCAAACTCGATTCTTTAAACAGTAGAAGGTTCAAAAAATCAGGATGTATTTCTCTCAGCGTTGTCACAAAACCAATTAGTCCTAAGTATCCTAGTTAGCCATTGCATCAGTCACTTTTATCTCACCGGTTCCGATCTTGGTTCTTGCTTCTTCCACCTTCTTGATCACGTCGTCCGGGATAAGGGACTTATTGTTCTCATCGATCGCATAGGCAACACCATCCTTGTCGAGGCCAAAGGTGTGAAATCCACCTTGGAATTTATCAGCAAGAACGTCCTTGACCACATCATAAACCGCAATATCGACCCGCTTTACCATCGATGTCAGAACAAAACCTGGTTTGACTCCATTCTGATTCGAATCGACGCCAACTACGAACCTGTTGGCCTCGCCCTGACTGTTCTTGCCGTACTGTTCGACAGCGTCAAATGCTCCGAGTCCCGAGTTGCCCGCAGCGGTAAAGATCACGTCCGCACCCTTTTCGATCTGAGCAAGCGAGAGTTCTTTCCCCTTGCCGGGATTGTTCCAGGCACCATCAGTCACGCCGACAAAGTTTTCGACTATTTTGATATTGGGATTCACAGCCTTGGCTCCCTCTTCGTAACCAGTCTTGAATCTGTGGATCAGCGGGATGTCCATTCCCCCGAGAAAACCGAGCGTGCCCGTCTTTGATTTTGAAGCCGCGATCATGCCTACCAGATATGAACCCTCATGTTCCCGAAAGACCAGTGACGCCACATTTTCCATTGGGGTCTTTCCATCTTCCTCGAATATTACCCCATCGACGATCGCAAATTTATTGTTCGGATAGTCATGAGCAACCTTTTGCATGATCGGGCCTTGGGCAAAGCCCACGCCGATGATCAGATCAAAGTTCTTTTCGGCGAAGGCACGCATTGCCGGCTCTATCGACGTTGGATTTCCGGGTTCCACATCATAGAGGCAAATATCCAGGTCCTTTTCAGCCTGCTGTACGCCTTTCCATGCTGCTGCGTTGAACGATCGGTCATTCTTGCCGCCGATATCGAAAACAATTCCAACCTTGATCTTGCAGCCCTCTCGACGAGCCTCTGTACGGGCCGTGCAAGAAAGAGCGAACAAAGTCACGGCAAGAAGAATGATTAGCGGCAAGTGGTGTCGAGTCTTCATAGGAATTAGACCGTAGCTCGTATCAATTGAGTTGTCTTTGGCAATTGGCTGGATATTTTATAAGCGCTCCGAAGGCTTTCGGCAATAGCTTCGCCGTCGGCTTTGCGTCGGCAATAAAGCATTCCGATCTCGTCACCTCGGCGAACGCTCTCGCCGAGTTTACGGAACGACGCATACCCGACAGCATGATCTACCGAATCCTCGGCCTTTACCCGTCCGCCACCCATTGCACACACTGCATTTCCGATGGCGAACGTATCGATCTCAGAGACACACCCGGTGCCTCCCGAGATAACCGGCACCTCTTTAAGTCCCTTTGTCAGAAGCATCTCTGGTTTGTCGCAGACCTTTGGATCGCCGCCCTGAAGCTCGATATTTTGGCGAAATCTGTTCAAGGCTTCTCCCGAGTCGAGGGCATTCTTGATCTTGAACCTAGCGTTGTCCATCGTTGGGCTGATCTTACTCTGCACGAGCATCGCGGCTGTGAGTTCGACGGACAGTTCGAGAGTGGGCCGCATCGCATCCTCAGTTTCGCCGCGAAGTATTTTTAGACACTCGTACACCTCGAGAGCATTCCCTACATACTTGCCCAACGGCTGCCCCATATCCGTAATGAATGCCTGAGTCTTAACGCCAAAAGTTCGGCCCGTCTCACATAGAGCCTGAGCCAGCTTTAGAGAATCAGACTGTTTCTGAATAAACGCACCTGAGCCTGTTTTCACATCGAGAACCAACGCATCGAGTCCTTCAGCAAGCTTTTTTGACATTATCGACGCGACGATCATGGGAATATACGGCACCGTCGCCGTGGCGTCACGGAGTGCATAGAGCTTCTTATCGGCCGGGGCGATCTGCTTCGTCTGTCCGACCATACCGAGGCCGCATGCTTTAAGAACCTTCTTTAGGGCAGTGAACGATAGGTTTACGTCATAGCCCGGAATTGACTCGAGTTTATCTAGAGTGCCTCCCGTATGACCAAGTCCTCGTCCCGAGATCATCGGCACGGCAAGCCCGCAGGCCGCCGCTATCGGGGCAATTATCAGCGAGGTCTTGTCGCCGACTCCGCCGGTAGAATGTTTGTCGGCTTTCGGAGCTTCGATATCGGAAAGATCCATGATCGTCCCCGAATTAAGCATAGCAGCGGTGATCGTGTGGCCCTCGCGACGATTAAGCCCACGAACAAAGATCGCCATCAGAAGGGCGGAGATCTGATAGTCGGCCCACGTCCCGTCGCAAACGCCATCGATGAATGTCGCGATCTCTGAATCGGACAAAGCTTTGCCGTCTCGTTTTATCGCGATAATGTCTTGTGGCCGCATAACTTGTCCAAGTTTCGCACAGAAAGAGCTGCTTTTAAATGTCGATGGGCGTTGGTCCGCGATGATCAGTTTATTTTCTCGCGTAAAAGCACGACTACCTGAGCCCGAACTGCCTGGCGTTCGCCTACAGCATCTAAGGCCTCGCCGGTCTTTGCCTTAACAGAAACGCAATCGACATCGACGGCAAGAGCGGCCGCGAGATTCTCACGCATTTCCGTAATACTCGGACGAAGCTTTGGCGTTTCGAGATCGATGACCGAATCGATATTCGCGATGGAGTAACCCTTTTCGCGGACCAGGCCAACGGCATAGCTTAGAAATTGAGAGCTTTCGGCATTTCGCCACCGTTCTTCGTCATCCGGGAAATGTGTGCCAAGATCCCCAAGAGCCATGGCCCCTAAAACCGCGTCTGCTGCCGCGTGCATAAGCACGTCCGCATCCGAATGCCCCTCCGCCCCAAGGTCGGATTCGATCTCGACGCCCCCAATGATCAGTCGCCTTCCCTGGACGAGCCGGTGAATATCCGTACCAAATCCGATCCTGAAAGTAGGAGTTGTCACTTGCTAGTTCTCACTTCTTTTTTATTCCGAACTCTTTCAGCGATTTGTTCTGATCGAAGAACGGATTCGACAAACAAAACGTCCTCCGGCCTTGTAACTTTAATATTACTACCGCTACCGGCCACTGCCGCGATCAGCACACCAAGCTTTTCTACAAGATAGCACTCATCCGTGACCGAATCGTCCAGCCTCGCACCTTCGAACGCCCTAACTAAAATATCGTATCGAAATGCCTGTGGTGTAAGCGCCCGCCGCAAAACGCTCCGATCAACAGTGTGGGCGATCTCCCCGCCCTTGACCTCCTTGATCGTGTCTGTAACGTCTGCAACCAAACACGCCGCCCCCGTTTCCTCTGCCTTGCGGAGTGTGCGAGTGATCTCATCGCAGGTGACTAGCGGTCTGGCACCGTCATGGACGACAACAATACCTGCACCGGAATTACCGATCACCGCAAGTCCGTTTCGTACCGATTCAGCACGGGTTTGGCCGCCAAGAACGATCGAGGTTAATTTTACGAACTGATTTCCGCGATTGATCTCTTCGAATCTGACCTGCCCATTCGCCGACAATACCAAAACGATATGATCGATGGCCGAACATGCGTCGAAGATCTCTAGAGTATGTAAAATTAACTGTTTCCCGAGGATCGGGACAAATTGTTTAGGCTCGTCAGACGAAAACCTTTGGCCTGTGCCGGCGGCGACGATGATTGCGGTATTCATCTGACCAACTAATCGATCTCTTCGATGATCGTTGTCTGGCGGAGTTCGCGAGTCGCTTTTCGAAATCCGAGCGATCGCGAATCGTGGATATTGAAATTCGTCTCAGAAGCACCCTGAGATTCTTCCTTCTCTTCCCACAGCCGGCCAAATATCATCTTGCCCGCGGTCGTCTGGAGTACACTCGTAACAGCGATATCCGCCGTCTTGCCGATCAACCGGCGTGCATTATCGACAACGACCATCGTGCCGTCATCAAGATAGGCGACGCCCTGATTGTATTCCTTGCCCTCTTTGAGAATAAAGACGCGCATTGCCTCGCCTGGGAGAACGACGGGTTTGAGAGCGTTGGCAAGTTCATTTATGTTGAGGACAGCGACCCCGCGAAGTTGCGAAACCTTATTAAGATTGAAATCGTTCGTGATGATCACCGCATCGAGCTGAATTCCGAGCTCGATCAGCTTGAGATCAACTTCCTTAACTGCCGGAAAATCGGTCTCGACGATCTGAATATCGAGCTTGCTGTTGTTCCTCAACCGCTGGAGCATATCGAGCCCACGGCGGCCGCGTTGGCGTTTCGACGAATCGGCCGAATCAGCTACTTGCTGTAATTCTGCCAAAATAAAATTTGGGATGATCAGCGAACCGCCCAAAAAGCCAGTTTCGGCCACATCCGCGATCCGTCCATCGATGATCACTGAAGTATCAAGCACCTTGTAATCACGTTTTACATTCTTATCGCTAAATATTCCGCCCAAGGCCGAAAGGTCGAGGTAGTCGCCCTTTGCGGCACCAACCATCAGTCCGACATATCCCATAAAAAACGCGAGCGAAATGGTCAGAAACGTCTGCATTTCAGCCGAAACGGCTGCTTCTTTCTGGATCGATATCAAAATACCGATAAGAAAAGCCCCGGCGATACCGAGAATAGAACCAACTGCCGCCCCGATCAGCGTTTTTAATGACGCTTTCCGCACCCGCAACTCAAACCCAATGATCAAAATAGCCACGAAAGCGCCAAGCCCCGCCGACAGCAGCCGTCGCGAATTAGCATCGACAACATTGTGTAGGCCGAACCTCTGGGTCTGCTCAAACGGATTGAGCAAATACCCCAATAGGATCAACATGCCAACAAAGGCAATTCTCAAAATGAGAATATCGAACTTCATAACGTCCAAATTTTAACACAAAATGAACACGTCGGTAATTGCGTGCCCCTCGCGTTCACGCCGAACCAGTCTACAGGAAGAATAAACGCCAATTGAGCCCCATATTCCCAATAGGTCACGATCGGGGATCGTCAAAAGGCGTTTATCGAAACCCGGCCATTGATCCAGCGTGTTGATACGAGGTTTCCGTTCACGTCAGCAATACTCTTTTCAGCAAGGCTGTCAGTTATCGCAAGTACCGATTCGCCTGACGCTCTCGGAACAACCCTAAACGATACAGTAATGACAGGTCCGGCTCCTCCGGATGATAAGGCCGCTCTCGATGAATCGATGAGTATTGCTATACGACCTTGCCCGTCATCATTTATGGTGAGAACCGTGTCGGCTGCAACCGCCTGCCCCAACTTCACCACCGGATCAGCAAGCTTCTCTCTGTCATACTCAAGCGTGAACCCGACTGCCGCCTCATCACCCAATGCGTCAATTTCGATCGGAACAGAAACTCTATCGCCTTCTGCCTTTGCGTCTCCAACCTGCAGAGTACGACTCCAAAAGTATGTGTTGGTATCGCTCAGAAACACGGAAACACGTTCAGATAGTCCAAAAAATGACGGGCCGCCGGTGGGCGTTGCAGGATCGAGCCCCACAGAATATCGTCTGGTCTGAATAACGTCAGCAGCGTTAAGAACTCCGTCTCCAAAACTGGCGCGCGGTGCGCAGTCCGCCCTCATAGCCTCAGACGGTCCTGGAACATCGAGGGCAGCCACGAACCTCCTTAACTGGGTCACATCGGTAGCTCCAATCATAAAGTCGCCAGTCGGCCTGGGCACCACATCCCCTTCTAATCCTGGTATTTTACCGCTATTTTGAATGGTGCCAACACCCGGCGATACAGATATGATCCCATTCACGGCATCATGCAGATGGACAAAAAATGTCTCGTCCGGTTCAGCCCTCAGATCACCCACGACAGTCACGGGAACCTGCTGAATAAACGTCCCGCTAGGAAACACCACAAGTTGATCGACCACAGGCAAATAGTCGTTGTCAGCAACCGTCGCGGTACCGTCAGACGTATTGACGACCACCGATGACGGATTTCCGTTGTCCCCATTTTTGCTGATCGTGAATACGAATGAAGTTGTTCCGGCACTTCCCTCGGGCAGGCTGACATTGTTGATCGAGAATGCAGGGATGACCGGTGTCGCCGTCGGCGTCGCCGTGGGTGTCGCCGTTGGAGTATTCGTTGGTGTGGCAGTCGGTGTACTCGTTGGAGTCGCCGTCGGCGTCGCGGTTGGGGTGCTTGTCGGCGTCGCCGTCGGTGTGTTGGTTGGAGTCGCGGTTGGTGTCGAGGTTGGAGTATTTGTTGGCGTCGCCGTCGGCGTTGGGGTCGGTCCGCCCGCAGCATTCACGGCGGCCAGTGCGTCAATGCGCCCATATCCGAATGAGTTATTCGGGATCTGGGTTGATGCGATCCCGCCACAGGTCTGTGCCGAGACATTGACGCCGGGATTGGCAGTGTTTTGAAGTAGCTCCTTAGACGCCGCAATTTCACCGATAAGTTCGGGATGAGCCGACCACAAAAGAGCTAACACGCCGGCAACGTGCGGCCCGGCCATCGAGGTACCGCTAGAATTGCCAAAACTGGAATCACTCGTTCGAGTCGAAGAACGAACGCTCACCCCCGGAGCCGAGATATTCGGCTTAAGCAAATTTGGCGTGTAATATGTTGACGGTCCGCGGCTGCTAAAGCTGGCCAGATTATTGTTAATATCGATCGCTCCAGTTGAAAATGATGTGCTATAGATTGCCGGCGGGTCAGCGACCGTTGAACAGCCAGGGCCAGAGTTTCCAGCCGAAACCTCAACAAAGATGCCGGCCGCTTCCGTGTTAGTTACGATTGTCTCCAACTCGCTCCTGGTCGTACAGCCCTCGCTCACCGGACAGCCCCACGAGTTATTTAGGACGTGTGGACGCAATGTCGGGTTCGGACTATTGCCGGCAAGGTCGGTAGGGGCGATCATAAATTGAAAACACTCAGAATAGCTCGCTGGCGTGCCGTCGCCGACATTCATGTTGCGGCATCCGATCCACTTTGCTCCGGGAGCGACTCCGACTTGATTTGTGCCGTCATCCCCGACGGTTGTTCCGGTAGTATGGGTACCGTGGCCGTGATCGTCACACGGAGCCGTCGTGTTAGCACCGCATGATCCGCCGCCCGTGTGTATCGAATCCCACCAATTGTAATTGTGATCCGCAACCGCCCCGTCCCACCCGCGATATTTGGGCTTTAATGCATTATGCGACCAGCGGACGCCCGTGTCCTGTTCGCCTATAACAATCCCCTGCCCCGTAAAACCCATTGCCCAGACTGCCGGGGCATTTACATTGTTCACTCCCCACTCGGGAGCGGTCGGAGCATTTGGGGCTTTCGGCGCATCACTTTCATTTGCTATCGCAGGCGGCTCGATCCACCGTGATGAGCGATTCGAGTCGATCTTAGCAACATCAGTCCGGGCAGCAAGTCGGTCAACAAGGGAGCGATCAGCGTCGACAACCAACATATTTGCAACCCAGAATGAGCGATACTTTACTCCCTCTGCTTTCAATACATTGACAATCTCCGTTTGCGTCCTGCCAGCCTGCTCCGTCAGGGTGTTGTAGACAAACCAGCCGCGAGCGTCGCGATCCTTGATCTGATGGGCAGCACTCACATCGGCTTGATCCGCGAGAAAGACGATGACCGAAGATGTCTTTCCGTCGGCAGTTTCCGTCAGAACTTCTGGCGCGATCTTCGGCCCCTGATTCGCGACCAGAAATAGTTGCCCAAGGCTCGTTTTCGGAACGACCGACGTAAATATCGACGGCCACGATTCGGCTTTAGATCCCTTACCATAGTCCAAGGCTACGATCAGAGCTACAACTGCAAAAAAACCGGCAACAAAAAGGCGATTGGTTAGGATTCGTTGAAACATATGTTACGGCGACCCGAAATGATCGTAAAAGCGATGAACGTATTTCCCTAAAAAGTTTAGTCGCCGTAATGCCCTGCGTCAATTTCGCTTTTGATCGATATTAGGGCTAGTTACCCTGTCGCATTTCTATCCAAGGTATTGTAATCTGGCAACTCACAACGATGGCAAAAGCACCAGCAACGATCTTTGTTTGTCAGAACTGCGGCTCTCAGGCTCGCAAATGGCTTGGGCAATGCCCTGACTGTGCTGAGTGGAATACGCTCGTCGAGGAGCGATTCAGGCCAACACCTGCAAACGCAAAGAAAAGGGTGATGCAATATCGCGAAGCCTCTCCATTGGCGTATGCAGACATCGAGGCTCAAGATGACGACCGAACCCAGTCGGGCATCGACGAACTCGACCGCGTTCTTGGGGGCGGTATTGTTGCAGGTTCACTCGTTCTGATCGGCGGTGCCCCGGGAATCGGAAAATCGACGATAGTAATGCAAATGGCCGACAGGCTAGGACGGAACGGAACCAAAGTTCTCTACGTCTCAGGAGAAGAATCAGAGCGTCAAATAAAGATGCGTGGTGAGCGTCTCGGCGTCGAGGCCCAAAATCTCTTCCTTCTGCCGGAGACAAATCTTCAGAACATTCTGGCCGAGACGGATAAATTGCGTCCTGATTTTGTGATCGTCGATTCGATCCAAACTGTTTTTAGCGATCAGATCGAGTCTGCTCCCGGAAGTGTTTCACAGGTTCGCGATGTGGCCGCCCAGTTCATGACATTCGCCAAACAGACCGCCACCCCGGTATTTCTGACCGGCCATGTTACAAAGGAAGGATCGATCGCGGGCCCGAAAACGCTCGAGCACATCGTTGACACGGTACTCTATTTCGAAGGCGACCGACATCACAATCACCGCATCATTCGGGCGACTAAGAACCGATTTGGAGCGGCAAATGAGATCGGCGTTTTTGAAATGACCAATTCCGGCTTGGTGCCGGTCGGTAATCCATCAGAGCTTTTTCTGCAGGAACGTCCAGAGAACGCAACGGGTTCCGTCGTAACCGTATGTATGGAAGGAACGCGGCCGATGCTCGTTGAGATTCAGGCACTTGTCAGCGGAACAAAATTTGGTACCGGTCGGCGAATGACGCAGGGTTTCGATCAAAACCGCACCTCCCTATTGATAGCCGTACTCGAAAAGCAGCTTGGTTTTCAACTCGCCGGAGACGACGTTTTTGTCAATGTTGCCGGAGGAATGGAGATCGACGAACCCGCCGCCGACCTGGGCGTGGTCGCGGCAATTGCGTCGAGTTTCCGGAATATTCAAGTCCCGCCCGAAACGGCCGTATTCGGTGAAGTTGGGCTAACGGGCGAAATTCGCGGCGTTCTTCAGGCACAAGCTCGAGCCCGCGAGGCTCAAACGCTTGGCTTTAAAAAACTGATCCTTCCGGAATCAAACAAGAAGGGGCTGGAAAAACTCCTGGGAATCAGGGTTGTGGGCGTAAAGAATCTGGACCAAGCGATGGACGAGTTGTTCTGAAAACGATTAAAGTGTCGAGTCCGCCGACATTATCTTCTCAAGAATACTGTCGCGTTTCTGCCGGATTTCAGTGATCCGCGGGGACGGATCGTCCCCAACAAAAGTCGGGGGAAGCGTGAACGGATCGATCTGCAAGGGCACACCCTCTAATTCAAGCCGGTTGGATATGATCTCTGAGATCAATTCCTGCTCAAATTCGCAAATATCGATGAACTTTACGCCGATCCCGGTGTGATCAAATCGATACAATGCACGGCACTGCAACGGAAGGTAATTGCCGTTTGGCAACTCGATCTCCATCCGAAATTCATCGCCGATCAAAACATTCTCTTCCCACCCGGTAAAGCACCCGCCAATGCTGATCTGCTGGAGTTTAGTCACCTGCTTCTCACCAAATTTTGAATAGATGATCGCAGGAATATCCAGAGAGAATCGAATGTGCTGTCTTTGGTTTATCGACATTAGCTGTTTTCTGGGATCACGAGCAATACTGCTATTTTCTATTATCCTACCGATCAACAGGCTTTACAAGCCCAAAATTTGATGGTGCCAGGTCAACAAAAAAACCGCCCTCGGAGAGGACGGTTTAAGATCACACGAATATCAGGCGGAAATTAGTTGTTTGCCGCCTCCGATTTGGTGCAAACCTCGTTAAATGTGTCGATCAGCGATTGTGCGATCGTCATCGGATGTCGGCCCTCGAGATCCTTTCGTTCGAACAACTTGACCAACTCACCGTTTTTCAAAATGCCTATCGAAGGCGATGACGGCATATGGCCCGTGAAATACTCGCGAGCGGTGTCTGTCGCATCAATATCGGCCCCCGCAAAAACGGTGATCGACCGGTCAGGCTTTGCTTCCGAATTCTGGAGAGCCATCGCGATCCCCGGCCGGACGCCGCCAGCGGCACAGCCGCACACCGAGTTAACGACAACCATCAGGGTTCCATCTGTGTTCTTGACGGCTTGCTCGACGGCATCAGTCGTCTTGGTTTCTTCGATACCGAGTTGAGCCAGTTCGGCCCGCATTCCGTGAATCATTGCTTCTGGATATGGCATAAATATTTCCTCTATACTATCGGCCAGTGAAATACCTGACCTTTTTTTCAAGTATTCAATAGACATTCCTGTATGTCAAGCCAGTTAGCTAGCTATGGAAGCAGTTTGCCCCAACGCCAGCGATTATCTAGAATTAGGCGTTGGCGGCCTTCAGTCAAATTGAGCAATTCATCCAAATGGCGATCGAGATCGAAAAAAAATACAAGTTGGACAAGAAGATGATAGTCCAGTTCACTCGAAAATTGCGATCACTCGACGCAACGTTCTCATATGAGACATTTGAGGAAAACTATCTTCATCGCGGTGGGCTGCTAGATGGCCGCGCAGCAGTCCTGCGCCTTCGCAAGACTGAGACTCGAACGACCCTTACCTACAAGGAGAAGGTTCCAACGGAGAACGATTTCAAACATCAGATCGAGTTCGAGACCGAAGTATCGGACGTGGACGCCACAGAACATATCATCGAGAAGCTCGGCTATAAGCTCTCGGTCATCTACGAAAAGCACCGGAAATCATGGCACCTCGGCAATGTCGAGGTCGTGCTCGACGAGCTCCCGTTTGGCTACTTCATGGAGATCGAAGGATCAATTGAGGACATTCTTGAAGCAGAAAAATTGCTCGGAGCAGACAAGTTAGAGCCAGAAGCAAGGGGTTATCCTCGCCTGACGCTCAAACACGGAAAGTCCGTCGATGGGGTGATGGAGGCTCGTTTCGCAAAGAAGGCCGCAGCCTAGACGGGGCCCTTTTGGCCGACAAATCCCATCTGCGAATCAACCCCATCCGCACCTCTCTTTTTTACTCTCTCGTATGTCCCGTCAGAACGAAGCACTCTGGCCTTAACATCGTCTCCAAAATAGGCACCAAGGACAGTTTCCTTCAAAAACTGTCGAATATCAGGGTCCAGAACCGGCGTTACTACCTCGACACGCCTGTCAAAACTGCGGTTCATCAGGTCTGCACTGCCGATGTAAACCTCTTCACTCTCGCCGCCGCCATTTGCAAAATACAAGATTCGGCTGTGTTCCAAGAACCGGCCTATTATCGAGCGTACGGTAATGTTTTCCGACAGTCCTTTCAGCCCCGGCCGCAGGCAGCAAATGCCTCGAATGATCATGTCGATTTTTACGCCTGCTCTCGATGCCGCGTACAGCTCGGTGATGACATCCTGATCGGTGATGCTGTTTGCTTTGATAATTATCTGGGCATCTTTGCCGGCGGCTTTGTTCTTCGCTTCTCTGCGAATGAGTTCGATCAGCCTTTCCCGAAGATTTAGTGGAGCGACTATTAGTCTGTTGTACTTGTCCTGCTGCGAGTAGCCCGTAAGGAAATTAAACAAGCTCGTCGCGTCCTCGCCGATCTCCTCATCTGCCGTCAAGATACCTAGATCGGTGTAAAGTCGGGCGGTAACAGGGTTGTAATTACCGGTCGCCAGATGAACGTATCGAACTAGCCGGTCGCGTTCACGCCGAATTACGAGCAACACCTTTGAGTGCGTTTTAAGAGTACTGATCCCGTAAACAACGTGCACGCCTTCGTTCTCGAGGCGGCGTGCCCACTCGATGTTATTCTCCTCGTCAAAACGCGCCTTTAGCTCAACAAGCGCTGTGACCTGTTTGCCATTGCGGCTGGCCCGCATCAACGAATTGACGATCGGCGAGTCTTTTCCCGTGCGATAAAGGCAAATCTTAATGGCCTGAACATAAGGGTCGTCTGCCGCCTCGGCAATAAAATCTGTAACGGTGCTGAAAGATGTGTAAGGGTGATGCAGCAGCAGATCCTGCTTTTTGATCAGGTCAAAAATATTTTCTTTCTTCTGGAAAGCAGCCGGCACGACAAGCGGTATCGGAGCCTCTTTGAGCTTAGGCCGGTCGAGCGCGTAGAGCTGCATCAAGTCTGGAATATCGACAAATCCTTCAACACGCTCGAGCTCGTTGTCTCCCAGCCCCACGCCGGTCGCCAGTAACTTAAGCATCCGTGCCGGCATCGCCGCAGCGACCTCGAGCCGGACCGGAAAGCGATCTCGACGACGTTGCAGTTCAAGCTCGAGCGTACGAAGAAGATCACCCGCCTCGTCTTCTCTCAACTCGATATCAGCGTCGCGGGTCACCCGAAAGACGTACGGCTGGCTGATCTTCATATGTGGGAAAAGATCCTGCACATTGGCGCCAACAACTTCTTCGAGAAGTGCGTAGCGGTTCTTTTTTTTATCGATCGACACAAGGCGCGGGACAGTCGAGGGCAGCTTGATTCGAATGAATCGTTTTTGCCGGAATAGGTGCTTTAGGTTCGATTGAGTAAATGCGCGGTCTGGCTCAATAAGCAGGCCCAAATTCAAACTTAAGTTCGAAATATAGGGAAACGGGTGGCTGGAATCGACCGACTGCGGCGTAAGTATCGGGAACAGATTGTTGCGAAAATATTTGTCGAGGCCCTTTTTTTCTTTCGAATTTAATCCGGCGTAAGGTTCAATCGATATTCCCGCTTTCGCGAGGGCAGGCAGCACGTTCTTGTGAAGATACTCGACCTGCCGTTTTAACATCGGCCTCAACCGGGCGTAGATCTCTCGAAGCTGTTCCGCCGCGGTCATTCCATCGGGTGAGAGATCACCGACGTTCTCTGCGACCTGTTCCTTGAGCCCCGAGACGCGGATCATGAAGAATTCGTCAAGATTGGTCGAAAAAATCGAGAGAAATTTCAAACGTTCGAGAACCGGCAGTTTGTCGTTGATCGCTTCGTCAAGAACGTGCCTGTTGAATTCAAGCCAGCTCAATTCGCGATTGAAGAATGGGTTTCCTAAAAACGGCTCAGCCTTGGTTGAAGGCGATTCGGTTGATCGCTGAACAGTCTTTTCCTTTGTGTCCGTAAGACTCATAAAGCAACTTGATTATATTGGACACCGGCGTTGATACCAAGAAAATCGATGTTAAATCTTTTCGCCAGCACGGGCACGGCCATCCCGGGAGTCGCTGATGCTTATCGCCCGCGGCTCATCGCCATCGCCGGTGATGTTAACAACGATCACGTTGGCCGGCATCGTATTTTTGCTAAGCCGATCAGCCCATTCAATAATAGTGACAGCAGAAGCGTCCTCCAATATGTCCTCTAGGCCGACCGCCGCCGCAGGATCACTTTTCGGTTCCAAACGCCAAAGGTCAATGTGGTAAACATTGAATGGAGACGTCTTATACAGGTTGACTAGTGAAAAACTCGGACTCGTCACCTCATCGACTTCGAACCCCAAAGCGTCCAGGATCCCTTTGGCCAATAGCGTTTTCCCGGCTCCGAGACCGCCGTAGAGCAAAACAACATCACCGCCAAGCAGTCCGTAACCGATCTTACGGCCAAGTGCGAATGTCTCGCCCGGCGTGTGACACGTTTTACTTATCACTTATCACCTATCACCTATTACTTACTTCGAAGAGTCGAACGATCGAAACACCTCAGCCAAACACTCCCGAACGTCGGAGGCGGTCATGACACGTTTCCCATATTTCTTTTCGGCGATGTCACCAGCCATTCCAGCGATATTGACCGCCGCAATGACCGTCTCGATAATATCGATCTCCATCCGCACCGCCTGTGCGACAAAACCGGCAATAATTCCCGTCAGCGTGTCGCCATTTCCCGCCTTTCCGAGCCCGCTGTTGCCGGTTGGATTGACGACAACGCGTCCATCCGGCGCACCGATCAGCACACGTTCGCCCTTGAGTAGGAGAATAACATTGTGCTTTTCAGCAAAATCGCGAACGGCGGCGACTCGATCCTTGATCACATCCTTATCGCCGGTTCCGAGCAGCCGCATGAACTCGCCTTCGTGAGGTGTGAGGATGAGCGGCGCGGCCCTCTCGCCTTTCGCCGCTTCGCTGGCGAAAGGCGAGAGGAGATTAAGTGCGTCCGCATCAATGATCGTCGGCTGCCGCCGATTCTCGACGATCGTTTCGACGAACTTTTTCGTACTATCGTCTTGCGCTAAACCGCAGCCGATGGCAACGGAATCCGCCTTTTCGAGAAGATCTGCAATTTCTTCAAACGCGTTCTCCGCGATCAATCCGCTTTCGGTTTCAGCAACGCCGCGGACCATAACTTCAGGCAAGACACGCGAGGCAACCGAGTCTTTTGAGCTTTTCGGCGTCGCCACTGTCACCAACCCGACACCCGAACGCATCGCCGCATTCCCCGCCAAAACCGCCGCACCCGAATAATCCTCTGAACCCGCAATCACAAAAGCATGGCCGCGTTTGTTCTTGAAGGAACTATTCTCGAAACCGGTATCGGTCAGCCAGCCTCGGGCGTCGTTTTCCTCAGCCACGAACAACGCGGACTCAAATTCGTCCTGAAGGTCGTCTGGGGCGCCAATATCCTCGACAAAAAGCTCGCCTCCAAAGCCGCTCGCAGGTGCAAGAACGTTAGCCGCCTTTGGAAACGTAAACGTAACCGTCAGATCAGCTTGAAAACACTCTCCGATTGGTTCTCCCGAATCCGAATCGAGTCCCGACGGAACGTCGATAGAAACGGCTACCCGGCGCGGTTCATGGGTTCCCTCATTGACAATGTTCATGTCTCGAACGACATTGCCGAGCCAGACTTCCATCGGACGGTTCAGCCCTGTCCCGAAAACCGCATCAACCACAGCGTCCCAGTCCTGCCAGGAACGGTAGAGCCATTTGTCCCATGCCTCCCGGGACTCGACCTCGCGCAACCAATCAACCTCGCGAGTCGCCGCCTCGAAATTGATCCGGGCATTGCCTTTCGTGTCTCCCACCTTTCCAAACAGAATTATCTCCACGCGAGCGTCCGCCAACGCTAGCTTCCAGCCCAACGCTGCTCCGTCGCCACCGTTGTTGCCTTTGCCGCAGAGAATTAGGATTGACTTTCCTGCCACCGAGCCGCCGAGTTTTTCGGTGATGACGCGTGCGACAGCGTGAGCGGCGTTTTCCATCAACAGTATTGACGGAATGCCGTATCGCTCGGTCGTCAGACGATCGACCTCTCGCATTTGGGCGGCTGTCAGCACTTTCTGCATTGGATTTAATTTAGCACGTCGAAAATCGAAAAACCGCATTGTCTCGCTAACAATGCGGCTTTCGTGTGTGAATTAGAATGGCTGAACAGACCTGCGGCCTACCTCACGGCGGTCAAAATGTTTGCCACTGTGCTCTTACACGCTTTTCTTCCGTTCATATAATAGAAACAGCCATTCGGCGTGCCGTTCCAGAAAAATGGTGATCCCGGGTGGATTCGAACCACCGGCCTTTCACTTAGGAGGCGAACGCTCTATCCAGCTGAGCTACGGGACCACGCGAATTCGGATTGTGGATTGCGGAATGCGGATTGTCAAGGGCCTAGTCGTCGTAATGGATGAGCGAACGCACGTCGTATTTATCAAACTTTGACCTTCCGCCCAAGAAATCGAGTTCGACGACAAACATCAGTCCGGCGACCGTTCCGCCGACGCTTTCGACCAGATCTATGGCTGCTTTCGCTGTACCCCCCGTTGCCAGCAGGTCGTCAACAATTAGCACACGGTGGCCTTCGCCGACCGCGTCCTTGTGCATCTCAAGCGTGTCCTGGCCGTATTCCAGATCGTACGATACAGACACCTTATCGGCGGGCAATTTGTTTGGCTTGCGAACCGGAATAAAGCCCGCACCGATCTGATAGGCGATCGGCGTGGCGAAAATAAATCCGCGAGATTCAATGCCGATGACCGTATCGATGGGGCCCGGCGGCACTTCGCCTACGAGCGCATCGACGGTGTTCTTTAATCCGTCGGTATCCAGGATCAGGGTCGTAATGTCATAAAAATTGATGCCCGGTTTTGGAAAATCAGGCACCTCGCGAATTAGATTTCGGAGATGTTCCATATTTATCGATCTATCCTAAATGTTGAATATAGTCCGCTTGGCTCGACGACCAACTCCTCGACCTGCGTAACTCGCGAGTATCTCGGCCCGGCAGCCAGATCGTGCTTGAATTCGTTTACGGCCTTTTCATCGCCTTCGGCCAACACTTCGACACGCCCGTCGGGCAGATTCCGCACGAACCCTCGAATCTGATGGGTTCCAGAAGCTCGCTGAGCAAAAAAGCGAAAGCCCACACCTTGAACCTCACCACTTATGAAAAAAAGCCTTGCGATCATCGGGTCCAAGAACTTCCCAAGCCGATCAAATACGATGGGCTATCAAGCCAATTCAATTTTGCAGTTTTGAGAACAGATGTGCAAATGGCCCGGCGGAACGGCTAACGGATTTACAAAATCGCAGTTTAGTGAAAGAATTATTCCGATGTTGAGGCTTTCGATCGCGCTGATAGTTCTGCTGACTGCGGCCCTTGCCGGGGTTTCGCAGCAACGTCCGCTTATCACCGATGACATCGACATTACGCCTCCCGGCTCGATAGAGATCGGTGCCGGAGTCGACTTTTTCCAGGATGCGAAATTTCCGCTTTCGGGAATTAGGGGTGACCTGACCCGTGTTGGCGATATTAGAATTCGACAAGGATTCGCGTCGAATGTCGAGCTTCAGATCGAAGGAACCATCCAGCAATACGTTGCGATCAATTCGCGAACGCTGTCGCCGATCCCACTTACCGTCAACGGGAATTCGACCAACGATTTTGACGATTTCATCATTTCCGCAAAGGTTAAACTCCGTGCCGAGACAAAACGGCTGCCCGCGATCGGGATGAAATTCGGCTACCAAATGCCAAACACCGATCAGGCGAAAGGTATTGGTACCAATCAGATCAATATCTTCTCCAAGCTAATTCTGCAAAAGAAGTTTGGCTCTGTGGTGGGCGGCACACCCAAATTCAATGCGTATGGCAACGTCGGCCTCGGCATCATGACCGCTCCGCTCGATCGTTTTTCGCAGAATGACGTCCTACTTTACGGGCTCGCCGGAATTTACAGGGTTTCTGATCACCTCAATATCGCAAGCGAAGTAAATGGCCGTATGAACACCCGTTCCGGCGGAGCCCCGATCGGAACGGAAAGCTCGGGTCAGTTCCGCATCGGTGCCCAGTTTAAGGCGTCAGGCTTGAGATTTGATACCGCTGCAGCTTTTGGCCTGACACAATACAGCCCGCGAACGGGTGTGACCTTTGGCGTAACCTACCAATCACCAACCATCTTTACACCCGCAAAATGATCAGATATTGATCGGCGAATGTCCGTGTCCTAAATTTGGAGCGGTCCGAATTGCGTTCGTCACGAATTCTTTTGCAATACGAACGGACTCTGCTAATTCTTTGCCGAGGGCCAGGTTGGCGGTTATTGCCGCCGCAAGAGTGCATCCCGTCCCATGAGTTGCGGTAGTTTTGATGAGGTCGGCCGCAAAAGATTGTAGTCCGCTCGCCGTAAACAGGCGGTCGATCGCCTTTCCGCTCCTCTCATTCTCTTTAAAATGTCCGCCCTTGATCAGAACATTGGCGGCTCCGAGACCTCGCATCGCCTCCGCGGCAAGCTTCAGGCTATCGGGCGAATCAATGGTCATGCGGGCGATCCGCTCCGCCTCCGGGATATTTGGAGTGATGACTGCGGCAAGTGGAAAGAGGCGTTCGATCAAGGCTTCGAGGGCAGCATCGTCTATCAGATCAAAGCCTGAGGTCGAACGGACGACCGGATCCACGACGAGAGTTTCCACTTTTCGCCCGGTCAATATGTCCGCAACCGTCTCGATTATCTCTCGTGTCGGAAGCATACCGGTTTTGACCGCTGCTACCGCAAAATCATCGAAGATCGGCTCGACCTGGCGGCGAACGTCAGCGGCACTCTGGTGAACCGCGCCAAAAACCCCGGTCGTGTTCTGAAAGGTTACAGACGCGATCGCGGCCGTTGGAAAACACCCAAACGCCGAGAAGGTCCTGATATCCGCAACTACGCCTGCGCCACCGGACGGATCGAGCCCGGCGATCGTGAGACAAACAGGTTGTGATTCGGTAACCATTCTAGCGTCTATCCTTTAGCATCTTTGACATGGTCCGCAAGGATGCCAGATCGTTCAAGGCTCGAATGGCCGCAAAGCCATCTCCCCCTGCGTCGAGTATGGCCTCAACATTCGTTTCATCAACCCCGCCGAGTGCAAGGATCGGAAAGGGTTTCACAACCCGGCAAATTTCAGCCAACATGGCAATGCCCTTTGGTTCACCCTTGCCCGGTGATCCGAAAACCGGAGCAAATACCGCAAAGTCCGCACCTTGCTGAGCTGTCAATTTAGCTTCATTCATCGAATGAA
The DNA here is from genome assembly GCA_049663465.1 of Pyrinomonadaceae bacterium. GTDB lineage: Bacteria > Acidobacteriota > Blastocatellia > Pyrinomonadales > Pyrinomonadaceae > OLB17. The sequence continues at coordinate 8,059 of JBATDM010000038.1, read as the reverse complement.
CCGAAGCCCCTATAATGAGGCTCGCCGAAAACTTTTTTCGAATGACATCTGCAGGCAGCGAGTTGGCCGTCAAATGCACACCGTCAGCCCCGACAGCAACGGCAACGTCCGCCCTGTCGTTGATCAATAATTTTGTAGAAGACGAGGTTGTAATACCAAGAGCGTTACTCGCAAGGTCGCACAGCAACCTTGTGGGCAGGCTCTTTTCACGGATCTGGATCATCGAAATGCCCTCGTCCACCGCTAGGCGCAGATGATCAAGCAGCTTACGGCTTGCCGTGGCAAAATTCTCCGGATTGACGACCCCTTCCGTAATGAGATAGGTGATGGGCTTGTTGACTGTGAGGTTCACCGCTTCGCGCCTGTATTTTCACCCTCAAGCATTTTCACACTTTGATTGAAATGTGCAATCTCCCAGACGGCGATCATCATGTTGAGAACGCCTAAGCCAGTAACCGCCCCTCGAAACCATGTCGATGCAACCGTTTGCTGAATAATTGGAGCGCCAGTTTTGTCTGCCAGAAAAACGAGCAGAGCATTCTCGGCCCATGGCCCGAAAAGAGCGTCCCAAGGCGAGAGTATGAGGTACATGCCCAAAAGCATGCACAAAATGATAAAAAAAATGACGGTCAGGCGTTCCACCATACCGTCAGAGTATAACCTTTCGAGCAATTTGCAGCCAAGCTCAATTCGCAGTGGCTCAATGACTCGCCACTAGATTCTTGACCCGCTGGCCGACATCACGAAAATCAACGTTTTCGGCGTAGATCTTTTCAAAGTATCTTGCTGCTGTACTCTCATCATGGTCGGCCTCGTGGGCGAGTGCGAGTTCGTACCATAGGCCGTGATGTTCCTCGTCCGAGATATCGTCGGTTTCGAGCGCTCTGTTCAGCCAGGTGATCGCATGCTTTGCCATCCCATTTTGAAGAAAGCAATGGCCAAGGAGGTTTGAACAATAGAAAAATCGTCGGTTCGGGTTGTTTTGTGTGGTCAGATTGGCCGCATCCTGAAATTCGCGAATCGCGTCTTCCATTAGCCCCATTTCCTGATATGCGATTCCCATCTGGAAATGGGTTTCGTAGTCGTCATCAGCTTCTGACTCGGCCGTTTCGATGCCAAATTCGGATCGGATCTCATCGATACCAAGCGAGCTAACGGGAACCGATTCCCCTCCATCAGGTTCTGCTTCGACGCGAATTGCAGGCCCGACCGGCTCAGCTCCGATCTTGCTGCGCAACTCGGCGATCTGCGACAGGTCACCAAACTCAGCTCCAAGAGAGGCAAGGGCTTTTTCGGCAAGCTCATGATAGTCGTTCTCAATGTAAAACGAGATGCTTTCAAGCTCCTTCTGTAGCCGTTGTTCATCGGCAACCGAGAGTTTCTCGCCTTTGCCATTCGAGCCGCTAGAATCGTTGGCGGCTAAAATTGCCGCCTCGACTATATCAGCGTCAACGACATGTCCGTTTCTTTCAATTGGGTCATCGTCTGCGGCCAAAACGTCGGACGTCTCCTCTGTCTTTTCAGCAAATATCTGCTCATCGACAGCTTCGTCCGAAAACCCGTGTTCTTCGTTGATCTCGTTTAAGCGATCGCGAAAACGCGTCTCGTGCGGCCTCATAACAACAAGCCGGGCAAGTGCAAAACGTTCGTCGTCGACCGACGCCTGTTCGGACGCAGCCGCATAGATACGTTCGAGGGCAAGCCGGATGCCATTTGCGTCATTCAGCCAAGTGTTGTACCTAACGAGCAGCCGCAGGCCGGACAACTGTGAGGGGTTGCGTTCGAGGATCTCATTGATCCACTTTCCACACTCTTCGGACTGTCCGCCCGCAAGCATATATTCGGCCGACATGGTCAGGATCCGAGCTGCCGATTCCGGGTCATTTACGTTCAAGTAGATACGGATCAGATCTAGGAATTTCGGATAATTCGCCGGCTCGATCTCTACAAGTTTTACGACGGCTTTCTCTGCACCGGCGGCATTTTGAGAATCAAGGCAGCATTCGATCAAGAGATAGAGAACATCCCGGTTGTAGGGCTCGTTCTCCATGATCTCTTCGAGCAGCGAGGCGGCTTTCGTTGCACGTCCCAGAGCAGATTGTGCCTTCACCAGGCCATTCAAGACTCTTAGATCATTGCCCTTTATGTCGAAACCCTTCATTAGGGTCCGGATCGCTTCCTCGTGCTTGTTTTGCCGGCTAAATCTGGCCCCTGCTTCGGCATAAGACTCGACGGCATCATCGCGTTGGCCCTCTCGAAGATACGATTCGGCAAGACTGATACAGACCTCGGTGTTGTTCGGATCGAGCAGAGCGATCTGCTTGTACATCGCCAGGGCTTCGAGCCGTCGGCCGTGCTTCTGGTAGTGTTCTGCGAGCGTCGTGTAGTGCTCGCGGGCTTCGGAAAGTGAGCCCTTGCCTTTGTGCAGCTCTGCTAGCTTTGCCGAGACCTCGATAGAATCGGGCTGAATGCGCGAGATCTTGTTGTAAACCGCGATCGCCTTCTGGGCGAATCCCTGAGTGTTGTAATGCTCTGCGACCTGTAGGTAGCAGCGAACCGCGTCGCGCTTTTCAGAATTTTTGGCGTAGAGATCGCCAAGCATATTGAGCGTCGCGATATCTCGCGGATCGTTATCAACCACGGCCCGATACTCGGCGATCGCAGCGCGGATCTTACCCTGCGCGACGAACCGCTCCGCATTTCGCATCGCTTTTCCTTTATCGAAGCTCATTTATTGTTCTGAACGTGCAACGCAATGGTGAATGGCCTAGGCACGTTGCTAAGGATCTTTTGCTGACAGGAGTGCACAAGTTTGGCACACTCAAACCTGTAAACTAAATCTATCACGAGCCCCTTAAGGTGTCAATCTTTTTTGTGTTTGTTGAACATAACACAACACTTCAATTCTTAGAGGAATTTTCGTCAGCCATTCTGCGCATGAAAATACCGTTTTGATTTTTCTGCCGCGTTTCAATAGTCTTGAGTCTTGGTACGCGACCGAACTTCGTTTTATGCAGGCACTAATTCTCGCTGGCGGCAAAGGAACTCGGCTCCGTCCGCTTACCGTTTACACCCCAAAACCGATCGTCCCGGTAATGAACCGGCCTTTTCTCCTTTTTCAGATCGAAGCACTTCGACGAGCGGGGATCGAGGACATTACACTCAGCTTGAGCTATCAACCCGACAAGATCGAACTTGTTCTCGGGAACGGTTCGGAATTTGGGGTTAACCTTCGGTACATAACCGAACCAACCCCAATGGGCACCGGCGGAGCATATAAATTTGCTGCCGAAGGATCTCGTGAGACAACTGTCGTCTTTAATGGCGACATTCTCACCGATATTGACGTCACCTCACTCATCGACTATCACAAAGCAAAAGCAGCCGCTGCAACACTTACACTCGTCCCCGTCAAAGACCCATCGCTCTACGGCCTGGCCGAAGTGGACGACGAGGGCCACATCATTCGCTTTATCGAAAAACCCGGCCCCGAAACGAACGCTGGTCTCCATATCAACACTGTAAACGCTGGCATCTATGTCCTCGAACCCGAGGTCCTCGATCTAATTGCCGAAGCAACCAACCGTTCGTTTGAGTACGATGTCTTTCCGGATATCCTGTCGCGCGAGATGCCGTTTTTCGGGCATGTGATCAAGGAAAATTATTGGCTCGACATCGGCACACCTGAAAGTTATTTGAAGGCACATCATGACTTTCTCGACGGCCGAATTGAAGGATATGAGATCGAAACGAATACTGAATACGAGTCTGCGACAAGGTCAGAGATCGACAAAAGATCGGTCATCGGGGCCGACTGTTCGATCAAATCCGGGGTTCGCATTGTCAATTCTGTCATAGGGCCGGGCGTCCATATCGAAGAAAAAGCAGTGATCGAAAACTCGGTGATCTGGTCTCACAGCCGAGTTGCAAGCTCGGCTGAAATTCGCGGGGCCATCATCGGCCGCGGCTGTCACATTGGCCGCGACGCCGTCGTCAGCGAGGGCTCTGTGCTCGGCGACAAAACGGCACTTACCGACTACACGAGAGTTTAAGATGCCCGAATTACCTGAGGTTGAGCTGATCTCGCGGTCTCTGGATTCATTCGTAAAAGGGCGAACGATCGTAACCGCGAGCCTTTTCCGCGAACGGCTTGCACCTGCCTCGACACCGGCCGAATTTGCATTGTCTCTCGCGAAACGCCACATCAATTTTGTCCACCGACGCGGTAAACACATTTTGCTCGATCTCTCCGGCGGCCTGACCCTCATAGTTCATTTAAGAATGAGTGGTCGTTTTTCGCTGCTTCCGGCGGAACGCGAAAATCCGAAATTCACACATGCGCTTTTCGATCTCGACACTGGCGATAAACTTGTTTTCGACGACCAACGCCACTTTGGCCTGATGAAGATCGTCAAAACATCTGACCTAGCCACGGCCATCGAGATCGCAAAACTGGCTCCCGAGCCATTTTCCGAAGAATTCTCGATCGAGTATTTCCGCGCAGCTCTTAAGGTCTCAAAACGTAGCCTCAAAGAATTTCTGATCGATCAGACAAAAGTCTGCGGCCTCGGCAATATCTATGCTGCCGAAGCGATGTTCGCGGCCGGCGCGCATCCCGCATTGCCCGCGCATCGTTTATCCAAACCAAAGTCTCTCCGCTTGCACGAAAGCATCCGGGCAGTTCTGAGCGAGGCGATAAACTACGCCGAGAACCTCACGGTGGACCCCGAAAACCTCGAAGGCAATTACTTCAGCGGCAGCGACGAGCCAACCTGGTACGTTTACGACCGCGAAGGAGAACCTTGCAAAGCTTGCAGTTTGGCAATTACGAGGATAAAACAAGCTGGGCGCTCGACATACTACTGCCGTAGGTGCCAGCGGCGTTAAATTTGAATTCTTCTTTTTCCAAGAAATCCGGTATCAACTTCTCAGCACGGCTTCTGGCGAAAATTGAAGGGAGAATGAGGTTCTTGTAAACTTGTTAGGATAAAAGGTGTTTTTTGCCATTTCTCACGCAAGCAAGATTTTTGTGAGGATCTCCAAGATGAAAACATACAAGTTGACCAATTCTTGCCGCATTGCCGTCGTTCTTGCCCTTCTAGCCGCAAACTTAGTATCCGTTCCGGCACAAACAAACGAACCCAAGGTCAAGCTTTCATCCGAGTCGAAACGGGCCCGCGATTACGCTCTTCGTATGCTCGACGAGATGGACGATATTCTCAAGGAGCACTATTACGACTCAAAATTTCATGGCATCGATCTCAAGTCTCGTCTCGAAACCGCAAAAGCCCGTGTGAAAACGCTCCAATACAACTGGCAGATGTATCGCGTCCTGGTACAGGTATTGATGGAGTTTAACGATTCCCATACCAGAATGTTGCTGCCCCCGCGGAGTGATTATTTTCAATATGGTGTCGGATGGCAAATGATCGGTCAGGACTGTTTTGTAACTTCGGTAAAAAACGGTAGTGATGCCTCGGCAAAGGGGGTTGAAGTCGGCGATCAGCTACTGTCGATCGGCAGATACACGCCGAACCGAAACGATCTCTGGAAGATAAATTATCTTATCTATCGACTCGATCCCGCAGAAACGCTCGACCTCAAACTGAAAAAGCCCGATGGGACCGAAAAAGCAATAACAATAGATGCGAAGACCATGACCGATAAAGAGTATCGGGCCGAACAAAAGGCGAGAAGGGACAAAAACGGTGAAAAGTATTTCCCCTATAAGTGTCACGAGGTAAACACAGAACTGGCCGCGTGCAGACTCGAGACGTTTTCCGTGGAACGTGACGACATCGACAAAATGATGAAATTCGCGGCAAAATATCCAAAGCTGATCCTTGACCTGCGCGGAAACGGCGGTGGCCTCGTGGTCATGGAACAATATCTTTTGAGTTATTTTTTCGATCGTGAGATCAAGATCGCGGACATGGTTACGAAGAAAAAAACGGAAAGACGAGTTACCAAGATTCTTGACACGTCAAAGCAATATCGGGGCGAGGTCGCAGTACTGATCGATTCCAACTCGGCGTCAGCCGCAGAAATTACCGCTAGAGTTTTGCAGATAGAGAAACGAGCAAAGATTTACGGCGACTTCAGCAGCGGAAGTGTAATGACCAGTATTGCGGTTCCATTTCGGAGTATGGTGGGTGCCCTTGCGTACATGGCGATAATTCGGGTTGGAATGAGTGTAACTATTGGGGATGTAATCATGCGCGACGGGTCCAGGCTAGAGCACGTCGGCGTGACGCCTGATGAAGTTCTGCAACCGAAGGGCGTTGCGCTAAGAATGAAAACGGATGCGGTGCTTGCCTACGCGGCCATGAAATTTGGAGCTACGCTTTCACCACTCGAAGCTGGCAAGTATCATTTCATCACAGAAAAAGACGAGGATAGCGACGATGACGAAACGTAATCGACGTAAATTCCGCGTGATCACTTGACACAGGCTGCGGCAAACGAGCATCATCAGGGAATAAGTTCGTGGTGAGTTAATGCGACTTGCGACCACGTTAAATAAACCGCTAAACAGCTAATAGACAAGTTCCACGCAAGTCTCGCTGTTTTGGCGAGACTTTTTTGTTAGAGAACCGTGATCTTTGATCTTAGTTTTTTGATCTTGGCAGCTCGAGCCGAAGGTCAAAGGTCAAAGGTCAAAGATCAAAGAAATGAAAGACTTCAGAGAATTACTTGCCTCCGACGGTGTCTACGTCTTTGACGGAGCGGTTGGGACGCGTTTGTACGACAAGGGCATCTACATCAACCGGTCGTACGACGAGTTGAATATCACGGCGCCTGATCTCGTCCGTGAGGTCCACGAAGAATACGTCGCTGCCGGGGCCGACATCATCGAGACAAATTCTTTTGGAGCCTCGCGTCATCAACTCCAGACTTACGGCCTCGAATCAAAACTTCGCGACATCAATATCGCCGCCGCGCGACTAGCACGCGGAGCCGCAGGTGACAAGGCGTTTGTTGCCGGTGCGATCGGGCCTTTGGGGCTGCGGATCGAGCCATACGGGCCGACGTCGTTCGACGAAGCGAAAGAGATGTTCAAAGAACAGGTCGAGGCTCTGCTCGAAGGCGGCGTTGACCTCTTTGTACTCGAAACATTCTCGGTCGTCAGCCTCATCGAGCAAGCGATCTTGGCTGTTCGCGAGCTTTGCGACCTGCCGATCGTCGCTCAGATGACGATCCAGATGGATGGCAAGACCATCTTTGGTAATCCGCCCGAGAAATTCACGGCTCGGCTCGACGAACTCGGCGTCGACGTCATCGGCCTTAACTGCGGCATGGGCCCGAACCACATCCTCAACGCCCTCGAAAAGATGCGTGCCGTCACGAACAAGCCGCTTTCCGCCCAGCCGAATGCCGGTTTGCCGCGTGATGTGCAGGGACGGCAGTTTTACATGGGCTCGCCGGAATACATGGCCGAATTTTCGCGGCGCTTTGTCCAGAGCGGCGCGAAATTTGTCGGCGGATGCTGTGGCACGACGCCGACGCATATCAAACTGATCGCGGAGGCGATCCGCTCGATCAGCCCTCGCCGAAGCGCCCGTTCGTTCCACGCCGAGCCCGTGACAGTTGCCGAGCTAAAACCCGTTGACGTACAGGTCGTTCCAGCCGAAGAGCGTTCGCGTTGGGCGGCGAAGATCGCTCGCGGCGAATTTGTCACATCCGTCGAGGTCCTGCCGCCAAAGGGCTGCGACGCCGACAAGACGCTCGACAGCATTCGCCTGCTCAAAGACGCCGGTGTTGACGGCGTAAACATCCCCGACGGCCCGCGTGCACAGACCAGAATGTCCGCACAGGCGACCGCCGTGCTCGTCGAACGCGAGATCGGCATCGAGGCCGTCCTGCATTATTGCTGCCGCGACCGCAATCTGCTCGGAATGATGTCCGACCTGCTCGGTGCGGCCGCTTTGGGACTGCACAATCTGCTCATCATCACCGGCGATCCGCCAAAGATGGGCCCGTACCCGGACGCCACAGCCGTTTTTGACATCGACGCCAACGGCCAGACGAACATGGCCAACAAACTCAACCACGGCCTCGA
>JBATDM010000037.1:0-18549 GCA_049663465.1 Pyrinomonadaceae bacterium | reverse complement strand
CTTCGAACCTTTCCAAAAACGACCGGCGTTATAGGTTGAGTCCAAAATCGGTTCGACTGGAATGGTTGCATAAAACTCAAGCATTGCCTCGATCAATTCACCGTCGCTTCCTTGCCAAATACTGCTCAACGGCTCGTAAGTCGAAGTGCTGTTGGTTGGCAAGGATTCTGCTAAGGCAGTTGCTGTGCTTTGCCCAATCATATTTGAAATTCTATCGGTATCTGTCATTCTTTACAATCCCAGTGTTCTTGGTTCGATTCTGCAAGTTATTCCGGCTTTCGGTGTCGCGTCTTTTCCCATCCTTGCCCGCCAAGAAAACCTGCAACCAAACCTAAGACTAACGAGATAACAGCCATCCCGTTCTGTTTATCGTTTTGATAAATCAATACGGATGCGATAACGAAAAGAAACGCAACTACGAAGAAGGCGAAATAGAAGCTGCGTTTGTCCGTGCCGATTCGGGCTTTTCGTTCTTCATCAACATGATCCCAATGGCGCTTGTTTAGCTCTTCTTGCATCGTCTGGTTCTTCTGAGCGATGGGCAAGTTTATCTTTGCGACTTCAATCTGTGCCGAAGCATTCTGAGCCATAACCTTTCCGAACGCTTCGACCCCTTTCTCAATCACAGCCGCAATATCGGCGGGCGGATTGTCGATATCCGGTGGCACTATCTCGGGCAGTCTTTCTTTATTTGCCATTCTTTAACCTCAGAATCAATGAATAACGGAGTCTAATGCACAGAACGCAGCACGCACACTTCACGGGCAGGTGGGCGGGGACAACTAGATTTCCTTTTCCATCTTCCCTTTTATCTGCCTGAAGATATTGTCCGCCGTGATCGGCGAATGTTGCAGCCCACGGACGAGCTTTGGCGGTCTATCTTATCTCAAACGTCAGCGTCGTCCATTTTGATTCGTAGTTTAGATCCGGATCGTCAAGCTTTTCCATGTTAATAAATTTGACATACCATTTGCCCGCCGCGTCGAGTCGAAGCTTGATCAAACCGCTGCTGTCGCTTCGAAGTTCGGGCGAAACGGTAAGCTTGCCGTTTGTTTCCCGCCCGGCGAGTACAACCTGGCCCGCCAGCGGTTTGCCGTCGCGTAAACACAGAATATCGAGCGTGCCGCCTTTATTGACTTTGTACGGATTTTGCTGCGGAACGAGTTCGACCGGATAGCCGAGTACGGTTTTATAATCGTCCGTCTGTTTGCCGCCGACCTGCAAAATAGCCTTGACGTGTTTGGCATAACGCTCCTTGGCGTCCTTTTCGAGTTCTCCGTTCACTCGGCGTTCTTCTAAAGTGTCGGGAAGGCCGTCCTCTTTTAGATATCCGTTAAAATCCGCGGCCTTGAGAGCGATCTCACGCGATTTTGTCGAAAGCCCGACGACATACGTTCCCGCGGCACCGGTTTTGAGATTCAAAAATGCGGTTGTCTCGTTTTTTGTCAGATCGGTTTCCTGCGGGTGCTCGCGTTTTCCACCCGAAACGACGCTCACGTCGTTCAGCCGTGCGAATGTAACCGCTCCTTCGCTCGCCAGAAACGTTCCGTTCATCACCTTGACGGTAAATTTCGAGTTAGGCTTCAGGAAATAGCTGTCCGTTTTGAGAAACAGATCGTGCGCAAAGATCGACGCGACCAGCGACAGCGATAAAATACCTGCAAAGATTGTTTGTTTTTTCATTTCGGTCTCCTCACTACTTGATTTCAAAAGTAAGCGTCGCCCATTTGGACTCGTAGTCAACTTTTGGGTCGCTGACTTTAACCATATTGATAAACTTCGCGTACCACTTCCCAGCGTTTGTTAATTTCACCTTGATCATGCCTTTGTCGTCGGTGCGCAACGTGGTTTCGGCGGCAAATGTACCGCCGGATTCGCTTCCTGTGGTTACCGGCTGGCCGGCTAACGGTTTGCCGTCCTTTAGACAGAGAATATCGAGCGTCGCTCCCTGCTTTAATTTGTATGGATTTTGCTGAGGCACCATCTCGGCGGCATAGCCGAGCACCGTCTTATAGCTGTCAGTAGCCTTATCGCCCGCCTGAATGATCGTTTTGACGTATTTTGAATAGCGGTAACGGGCGTCTTTATCGAGTTCGCCGTCGCGCTTGCGGTTCTCCAAAATGTCGGGAATGCCTTCAGCCGGCAGGTACTCATTAAATTCTTTTGCAGCGAGTGCGTTCTCTCGCCACATTGTCGAAAGCCCGACAACGTGAGTGCCCGCCTCAGTCGGCACGAGATTCAGGAATGCTGTAGTTTCATTCTTAGTAAAGTCGGCCTCAACCGGATGCGAACGCTTTCCCGAAGGAGCAATAACGCTCACATCGGTCAAGCGCGCGAACGCCACGGCTCCTTCGCTTTTTTGAATCGTGCCGTTCATGATGCTGATCGTGATTTTTTCATTAACCTTTACGAAATAGCTGTTAGGTTTTAAGAAAAGGTCATGGGCAAAAACGGACAAAGCCGTCAAAACCACCGCCATTGCGAAAAAGATGATCTTTGTTTTCATATATTCTCCATGTTTGCCGAGTTACGGCATTTGTGCAATCTAATTGTTCCAAACAGGCTGTTGAAATGATTCGTTTCCTCGATCGAAGCAAAGCCCGCGTCCGCCATCAACTGCGGCAATAGACCATTGAAATTATCGCCGGTCGTTTCAAAACCATCCAGAAGCTGGATCAAATATGACGACCCACGCATTAACCAACTAGCAGGAAGCCCCCAGTCTGCGATGTGAAACTCACCGTTCGGTTTAAGCACGCGTTTTACTTCGCGCAGTGTCTTCGACTTATTTTCCCGCGTTAAGTGATGAAAGAAAAGACTAGAGATAACCCGGTCGAACGATTCATCTTCATACGGCAAATCAAACGACATGCCTTCGTCGAGCTGAATCTCAAGGCCAGCCTTACGAGCCTTCTTTTTTGCTATTTCTAAGATCTTCGCATCCCCGTCAATCCCGATAACCTGAGCCTGCGGTTGTTTTCGTTTCAGCAAAATAGAAAGGGTCGCCGTGCCGCAGGCAAGATCAAGAACGCGATAATTTACGGCGATCCGCGCTTGCTCGGTTAACGCTCTCTTGAACGTCTTTTCGCGGGTTGTCAACGCAACGACCGGATCGTAAAGGCTCGTTAGCCAATCATAGCTCAATGCCGGGATGTATTTTTCATTTTTCATCCGGTCTACAATTTCAAATTTCTGAGACGCAACGCATTGGCAATAACTGATACTGAACTAAACGTCATCGCGGCACTTGCGATTATTGGGCTCAAAAGAAGTCCAAAGAATGGGTATAGAATACCCGCCGCGATTGGCACTCCTAAGACGTTGTAAATAAATGCAAAGAACAAGTTTTGCCTAATATTTGACATCGTGGCGCGGCTCAAGTGCTTCGCCCTGACGATCCCGCGAAGATCTCCCTTAACAAGTGTTACGCCGGCACTTTCCATCGCCACATCCGTTCCGGTTCCCATGGCGATGCCGACATGAGCCTGCGCAAGCGCCGGAGCATCGTTGACGCCGTCTCCGGCCATTGCGACGATCTTTCCGGCCTTCTGGTATTGTTTAACGATCTCGCCCTTCTGTTCGGGCAGTACGTCCGCCTGTACGCTGTCAATTCCGAGCCGCTTTGCGACCGCACCCGCCGTCACCGCATTATCCCCAGTCAGCATCACGATCTTCATGCCCGCTTCGTGTAGCATCCTTATTGCTTCGGGAGACGATTCCTTGACCGGATCGGTTACGCCGACCAGACCAGCATGACGATTTTCAATTGAAACGAACATGACGGTCTGCCCCTCGCTTCTAAGTTGATCGGCGCGGGTTTGCAGATCGGCGTCAGCATTGACTGAAAGGTGTTCCAGCATTTTCTGATTTCCCAACGCAATGTGCTTTCCCTCAACTGTTCCCATGACACCTTTACCCGTGAGTGACTCGAAATTCTGAACGGGTAGAAGCTCGACGTTTCGCTCTTGGGCACCCGCAACGATCGATTCGGCCAGCGGATGTTCGCTATTGCGTTCAAGACTGGCCGCGAGTTTTAAGAATTCCTGTTCATCGATTCCATTCGTGATTACCGCGACAAGTTTTGGCTTGCCCTCCGTAAGCGTCCCGGTCTTGTCTACGATTAGCACATTGACTTTTTCCATTATCTCAAGAGCCTCGGCATTCTTGACGAGAACACCCGCGATCGCCCCACGCCCGGTGCCGACCATTATGGACATCGGAGTTGCCAACCCGAGAGCGCACGGACACGCTATTATCAGCACGGCGATCGCATTGGCCAATGCATAGGCAAAACGGGGTTCTGGTCCAAAGATCATCCAAACAGTAAAAGTAATTATTGCAACGAGAATAACTGCCGGAACAAAATATGCCGCGACGATATCTGCGAGGCGCTGAATTGGTGCACGGCTCCGTTGGGCTTCGCTCACCATTCGAACAATCTGCGCAAGCAGCGTGGCCCCGCCAACACGCTCGGCTCGCATTACAAAGCTGCCTGTTCCATTGACCGTTCCGCCTACAACGCTGCTTCCGGATTCTTTTTCGACAGGGATCGGCTCGCCGGTGACCATCGATTCGTCGACTGAGCTTCGGCCGTCGACAAGAACGCCGTCGACTGGAATTTTCTCGCCCGGCCGAACGCGAAGCATCGCGCCTATTCCCACCGACTCAAGCGGAACATCTCGCTCAGTGCCGTCCGCATCAATTGTTCGCGCTGTTTTTGGTGCAAGTCCGAGAAGCTCTTTAATAGCGCTCGATGTCTGACTTCGAGCTCGAAGCTCTAACACCTGCCCCAGGAGAACCAAAGTAGTGATGACGGCCGCGGCCTCGAAGTAGAGATAGACTTCCCCGGTTTTTCCGCGGAATGACTCCGGAAACACTTCAGGGAAAAATAAAGCGATAATGCTGTATAGCCAAGCTGCACCGGTGCCGATGGCGATCAGCGTGAACATATTCGGGCTCACGTTTTTTATCGATGCCCACCCGCGTTGGAAAAACGGAAATCCGCCCCATAGTACGACGGGGGTGGCCAGGGCAAACTGAACCCATAGATTGATACTTGTCGAGAGGTAATTCTCAAGCGGCAAAAACATTCTTCCTGTTTCCAGGAAAACAACGGGAACCGATAAGACAAGGCCGACCCAAAATCGCCTTTTCATATCAAGAAACTCAGGATCCGGTGTATCGTCGAGACTTATCTCTTTTGGTTCGAGCGCCATTCCGCAGATCGGACAGCTGCCCGGCCCTATCTTCACAATTTCCGGATGCATCGGGCAAGTATATTCAACACCTTCGCTTTCCGCCGTAATTTTTTCTTCCTTTTCTTTCTTGAGGAAATTCGACGGATTCTGTTTGAATTTACTCAAACATCCGGCCGAGCAGAAATAATAGGTTTTGCCATCGAAATCATATTTTCCGGCTGCGGTTTCGGGCACCACCGACATTCCGCAAACCGGATCGATAAAAGTTTCGCCCGTTTTAGGATTGTTCTCTGTCATAAGTTGTTCCACCTTGTCATTTAAATTAATGACAGAATATATTCTACAACCTGTCAGCAAGGGTCAGGTCAAGCGCTGTTTGTCGGTATCGCCAACTGATTCGATCAAATGACCGGCGAGACTCTTTTTAATGTTGTGTTCATCCATTAAGGCAAATGAGTTTAATTCGCAAATTGTTCTCTCACTACTTCAACTGAACAATCCGCGCTCGACAAGAAAGGCCCCAGAAACTCTTTATCAAGAAATAGCCTCAAAGATCTATCCCCGATTTCAGCCGGTTAGCGTCGAATGTCAGACTAAACAAGTCGTCACCCGGATCTATACCAATGACTCATTGACGCCTTAACTCCAATTTGGCACCGCCCTCTAGCCTTTTATTCATCTCGACGCCCGGTGGGTCTTCCATTTCGTTTTTTCCGCCATCTGCCCATAAAATAAAGGTCACACCAAAGACGAGCACGATCACGCCGTTGACGGACATGACTTGGTGTGAGGCATATCCTATGTAGTCCGGATTAGAACTCACCCTAATCAGATGCCACGCAAAGAGGGCTATTCCGATAACGCTTATTACTATTCCTCCAGTCTTCATAAAGATTTTCTATTTTTCACGAATAGTCAGGCGTCTTGCCGCCATAGCGCTGACATTAACCCTTGGGAGACGGCGAGGGCTGGGCTGCCGGAGCTCTACGCGGCGCGCTGGAGTGCCAGTGGACAATACGCCATTTGCTGTCGCGCTTTTCCAGCACAGCCGTAGCGAGGCCACCGCTTTCGACTCTGCGGGTTCCCATATCGGCGGCGAGTGTGTATTTGAAGGTCGCCCAGGCCGTTTTGCCGTCAACCTTTACTTTCAAATCAGTAAAGGCGTACTTCGTGTTCTTGAATTCCTTTAATTCCGGGGCAAGATGGGTATTTCGGTAATCGTTCCAGCCGTAATTGGCATGGCCGCTTTCGAAAACAGTTACCGATTCGTCATTGGCCCATAGTATATCGAGTGCCGCCAGATCGCCCTTTTCAACCGCCGACGCTTCACGGGTTAACACATCCGTTACCGCTTTTACTTCGTCTGTCTGCGCCGAAGCATTTTCGCTAAAGCCGATGACGCCCACGCCGACCACGACAACCAGGGCCGCTATCAACAATCTATTAAAATTTATTTTCATCATAAGTTTTCTCCTCATTTTAGGTCTTAAAGAAATTCAATGTTTCGCTCGGGTCATTAACCGTCAAGATACATTCCGATGCCGAACAGCGATAACACGATGGCGTCGTAGAATAAATGCTGCTGACTCAAGCCGAGCAGCGAACCGCCGGTCAATACCGTCAACCATGCTCCCAACAGAGCGAGAAACGCCAAAAAGAAAAGGCCTCTGGCTAGATAATATGTAAAAGGTGTTGTTTTGATCTTAATATCCATCTATTACTCTCCTTTAACTTTATTACAGGAACGCCCTCAGTCATGTTTTGTTCGGCGCGTAATATCCGCGCTTGGTGCGAACCTTGAGCGATTTATCCTCTAGCTCCACCACAATTTGTCTGAATCCGCCGTCTTTTTTCTGATCCGCCGGATAATAGCCGAGCGTGTACTGTTGTTTGAGTTCTCTGGCCACTTCCTCGGCTGCTTCGTCAACCAAATCGCGCCCGCTTTCGTGGGCGTTTTCCAGATAATAAGCGTTGCCGCCGGTCGCGTCCGCGAGCGAGTGCAAGGTCCGCATATCAACCGTGTCTTTTACCCGGCTGTCAAAAATACCGGCGTGAGACGAGCCTTTCTCGCCGTGTCCGATACCCAAACCGTAAACAATCACTTCGGATTTGCGGGCGAGAGTCGTTATTTCCTGAAAGGTGGTCGAACTCGCCGTGTCATTGCCGTCGGTCAAGAGCAGCAAAGCGCGTTTGCGATGCTTGCCTCCGGTAATTTTTTGAAGGCCAAGCAATACGGCGTCGTAGAGCGCAGTTCCGCCGCGCGGTCTAAGATTTTGAACTGTCCTCAGAATTCTCTGTTTATCGTCGGTAAAATCCTGCACAATGTCCGCATCGTCGCTGAATTGGACGAGAAAGATCTCATCGCCGGGCGCCACCGATTTAACGAAATGCTCGACGGCATCCCGCACACCTTCGATCTTGTCTTCCATACTGCCACTCGTGTCGAAAACAATGCCCAGGCTCATTGGAATGCGGTCGCCCGTATTGAAATACTCCAGCTTTTGCTCGACGCCGTTTTCATAAACCGTAAAATCACCGCGCTTCAAATCGGCGCGGTAACGCCCGTTTTTATCCGTAACCGTCGCCGTCAAAGTAACAATTTCGGTATTGACTCGGATGATCTCGTCATCTTTCTCCTTGACGGGCGAAGGTGAAGGCTTCGGCTTTGGAGTCGCCAGCGTTTGCGGCTTGCTCTGTGCATTTGAATCGGGAGCGAATTTCAACAATAATCCAGCGAACACAGATAAAACGATCAACAAAACGAACGATTGTATTTTCATAATTCCTACCTCCTTGCCGCCGACAACTTAGACCTTCGCAACAGGTCATTTCAAACGTCAGCCTTTTTGTCTCCGATGCCCCTTTATCCATAGCCAAATTCCGACAAAAGCTAAAATTCCGCCAACGAGGGACAAAATATGGTGGGTAAAGAAGCTTGTCTGCTCCTCCATTCCCGTAAAAACCTTGAACAGATGCCAAACGAACATTATTGCCCCGACGACCCCAACAATAATTCCGGTAAGTTTCATATTTTCTCCGTCTTTACACGCGCCAGGCCGCTCGTTTCGAAAACTTTAACCATCTCACAGATCGTTAATCAGTTTGCCATTCGGGCATTCGCTCACCGAAAGGCGGCACGTCGGCATCGTGCTCCTCGTTGAAGCCCTTTTCGACTCGGCCTTCCCGTTCGGCGATGATTTTATCCGCGCTCGGTTTCCCGAACTTAAAGAAAACTGCGGGTGTGACGATCTGGTCAAGCAGAGTCGAGGTTAAAATGCCGCCTAGAACTACTACTGCCAGCGGATGCAGAATCTCTTTGCCAGGAGCATCGGCGGCCAAAACAAACGGGATAAGCGATAATCCGGCGGTCAGAGCGGTCATCAAAACCGGTACCAGCCTTTCAAGCGAACCGCGGATAACCATCTGTTCTGTAAATTCCTCGCCCTCCTCACGCATCAGGTGCAGGTAATGCGAGATCATCATGATCCCGTTTCTGGACGTTATACCGACTAGCGAGATAAAACCCACCAAGGTCGCGATCGAAAAAACGCCGCCCGACAATAGCAGAGCAATAATGGCACCGATCAACGCGAGCGGAATATTGATCATCACTTGAGCGGCGCTTCGCCAGTCGCCGAGGGCTTTCATCAGCAGAAAAAAGATCGCGACCAACGAGAATACTGTCAGAGTCGAAAGCGTTCGCGTCGCTTCTTGCGAAGCCTGAAACTGACCACCAAATTCGACAAAATATCCCTGCGGCAAACTGACTTGGGTCGCCACCCGCTGCTGCATTTCGCCAACGACGGAGCCGAGATCGCGGCCGGACGTATTTGCCGACACGACGATCCTCCGCTGAGTATTCTCCCTAAGCACCTGATTTGGTCCCGGTATCTCTTCAATCGTCGCGACCGCTGACGCAGGTATCTGTGTCCCTTGCGGCGTGTCGATAGTTACGCTTCGCAGAGCGTCCACACTTGATCGCGACGCGTCGTCAAATCGAACGACGACGTCATAACGTCGCTGTCCCTCGATCGCCTCCGAAACTTTTTTGCCGTTCAATGCCGTCTCAAGCGTCTCGGCGACCTCGCCCGGTGACAGGCCGAATTGAGCGGCTTTTGCCCGGTCAATATTAAATCGAACCTGTGGTATCAAAACCTGTTTTTCGATATTTACATCGGTCGCTCCCTCAACGGTCTGCATTACGTTGCGGATCTCTTCAGCCTTTGACCGCAGGGTTCCTAGATCATCGCCAAAAAGTTTGACCGCGATCTGAGCACGAACACCGGATTGCAGATGATCCAGTCGATGCGAAATCGGCTGGCCGACATTGGAGGTGATACCCGGAATGATCGCCAGCTTTTCGCGGATATCGCTCAGAATCGCCTCGCGGTCACGGCCTTCTTTCAGATCGACATCGATCTCGGTGTAATGAACGCCTTCGGCATGTTCGTCGAGTTCGGCCCGCCCGGTGCGGCGTCCGGTAGAGATGACCTCGGGGACCTGCAAAAGCTGCTTTTCGGCGATCTGGCCGATGCGATTCGACTCGGAAAGACTCGTACCCGGCTGTGCCAAAACATTGATCGTCAGCGTGCCCTCGTTAAAGTCGGGTAAAAACGATGTTCCCACAAATGGCAGCGTCGCCACGGCCAAAAGAAACAGTATTGCCGCTCCGGCCATCACCTTGTAAGGGTGCCCGATTGTTTTATGCAGCAGCTTTTCATCCCATTTTTTCAGGAACCGGACCACAAAACTGTCTTTTTCCTCGCGCATCGCTTTCATCTTTGGCAACAGATACGACGCCAAAACCGGCGTGACCGTCAAACTGACAAAAAGCGAAGCGACCAGTGCCGTGATATATGCCAGGCCGAGCGGAGCGAGCTGACGGCCTTCGACGCCGTTAAGTGCTAACAGCGGAATAAAAACAAGAGCGACGATTACCGTTGCGTAAACGATCGATGTCCGCACCTCAAGCGATGCATGATAAACGACCTCAAGCGTGGGACGGGGATTTTCAGCGTGCCGATTTTCGCGCAGACGTCTGAAAATATTCTCAATATCGACGATCGCATCGTCCACCAATTCACCGATCGCGACCGCCAGGCCGCCGAGCGTCATCGTATTTATCGATATTCCAAATGCATAGAGAACAAGAAACGTAACAACAAACGACAGCGGAATCGCGGTCAGCGTGATAAACGTCGTTCTAAAATTTAACAGGAAAAGGAAAAGTACGATGACAACCAGAATTGCACCGTCACGCAGAGCTTCGACGACATTCGAAATAGATGCATCTATAAAGCTCGCTTGTCGGAACAATTTAGTATTTATCTCAACATCGCCGCTCAGGGTGGTCTGTACTTCGCGGACGGCCTGATCGACTTTTTCGGTCAGATCGAGTGTCGATGCTCCGGGCTGTTTTTGGACCGACATAATGACGGCCGGCGTTCCCATCGTTCCGGCATCGCCACGCTTGATGCGTGAACCAAATTCGACTGTCGCAACATCGCCAAGGCGTATCGCCGTATTATTTCTATAGACGACGACCGTCTGCTTTAATTCGTCAATAGAATAAAACCTGCCGAGATTGCGAACCAGAAATTCCTGGCTGTTGGTGTCGACAAAACCGCCCGTCGAATTGAGATTTGAATTCTCAAGCGCTTTTGAAACTTCCTCGACCGTGACGCCAAACTGACGGAGCTTTTCGGGCGAAAGCAACACCTGGTACTGCTTTACGCCGCCGCCGATATTGATGACCTGCGAAACGCCGGGTATGGTCAGCAAACGCGGGCGGATCGTCCAATCGGCGATCGTCCGGACATCGAGCGGGCTCGTCTTGCCGTCAGTCGAACGAACCGAGATCAGCATTATCTCGCCCATGATCGACGAGATCGGTGCAATAAATGGCGTGACACCCGCTGGAAGCTGCTCGTTGGCCTGAGAAATTTTTTCGGTGACGAGCTGCCGGTTGCGGTAGACATCGGTGCCCCAGTCAAATTCGACGTAAACAATCGCCAGGCCAACACCGCTTTGCGAGCGCACGCGTGTCACGCCCGGCACGCCATTCATCAGAGTCTCGATTGGAAACGAAACCTGAGTCTCGACCTCTTCGGGTGCAAGTCCCTCGGCCTCGATCAGGATGGTGACCGTCGGTTTATTTAGATCCGGAAATACATCGACCGGTAGATTAAGAGCAACATAGGTTCCCCAAACAAAGATGAGCGCCGCCAGAGCGACGACGATCATTCGATTATTTAGGGACCATTTGATTATTCCGTTGAGCATTTTATGTTCTCTATCTACCGCCTATATTTCCTGATCGAGACTGCCGATCAATGCCAGACACGTACGCCCATAACAAAGCGGAGTTCGCTCGGGTTGCCGCCGTCCTGCCGAATCAGGTCCGCGGTCCCGAAAAAACTTCGCTCATATGTAATTCCGATATATGGGGCAAACTCGCGGCGTATGGCATAGCGCAGCCTTAATCCGATATCGATGTTATTTAGACCTTTACCGGTCTTAAACCTTTCGACCTCTTGAATAGCGAGCTTTGTTTCAAATCGGGGTTGAATAACTAGACGCTGAGTTAAGAGAAAGTCTCGCGAGGCGGTAAACCGACCCGATACATTTCCCTTTGGATCGACGAAAGCCAGTGCTTCGACCTCATATTTGTAAGGCCGCAGTCCTTCGATACCAACAACGCCCTGAACCCGGGTCGCATTCCGACCACGGAAGGTATTAGTTTGGATCCGCGCTCCGACCTGAAAATCGTAATATGTTTTGATAAATCGGCCGTAAAGCAACTGTAGGTCGGCATTGTAATCCTTTTCGACCGTACTTGTTTCACCTTCGCTTTTGATCCAAAAGCGGTTGTAGTCGCCGCCGTACCAGCCCTCTGTATCCCAACGAAAAATGCTGTCACTTCCTTTCGGGCTAAATTCGAGAATATCCGCCAGAAAAAAAACGTGAAGCTTTTCGTCCTCGACCGGCTCTCCCCAACTTTTTGGTGCCGGAAACGGTGGAATGGGCGGTTCCGGAAAGGCCGATCTTGGCGTTGCAGCGGGCTCCGGCATCGGTTTATCCATCGGCATTTTCATATCCATCGGCATCTCAGCCGGGGTTGGCGTCGGCATCTGATGCGGCATTTCCATCGGGGTCGGCGACGGAGTCGGGGTTTGGGCCCCAATATCAATTTGACCGGCCAAGGATAAAATTGCGCAGAGCAAAAGAAATTTGGACAAGTTGATCATTTACTTGCCCTCCTCAATTTCGTCCGACACGACAACAACTCGGAACATTCCGGTTTCCATGTGCATTATCAAATGGCAGTGGAATGCCCACGGCCCGCGTTCGTCCGGCGTGATCGCCACTGAGACCCGCTCGGCAGGTTTTACCAGCACGGTGTGCTTTCGCGGCAGGTAATCACCCGCACCATTTTCAAGGTGCATCCACATTCCGTGCAGGTGGAATGTGTGCTCCATCATGGTGTCGTTAACAAAGGTCCAGCGAAGGCGTTCGCCGTATTTAAAGCGAACAGGTTCGGCGGCCGAAAACTTCTTGCCGTCGAATGACCACATAAAGCGTTCCATGTTACCGGTTGCGTGAAGTTCTAGTTCCCGCTGAGGCGGACGCGTGTCATAAAATTTTTCGAGCGCTTTGAGATCTGTATAGACCAAAACTTTTCGTCCGTCGCCGCCGAGTCCAATTCCTGGTTTATCAAGCTGGCTGACAGTAGTTTCGGGGGACATCTGATTCCCGCTGCCGTGTTTATCAGCGCCATGTTTGACTGGCATGCTGCCCGGAATTGGCGATGCGGACATTTTGCCCATATCCATACCTGGCATATTCATGTGGTCGGTTTTCGGCATTTCCATTTTGTCCATCTGGGGGGCCGACGGTTTCGATTCGGGCATTTGCATCTTTTTGCCCTTAGACATATCCATCTTGTCCATCGACATTGGCATGCTCCCTGCTTTGGCATTCTCGCCCATCTCGACCTTCATCATCGACGGGTCCATGCCTTCCATGCTCATTCCCATATCCTGCATCGTGCGCAGCGGTCGCGGTCGGCGGCTGGGGATTTCAGCACTCATTCCCGGTCGCGGGGCAAGCGTGCCGCGGACAAATCCGCTCCGATCAAGAACTTCAGAAAAAATTGTGTAGGCCCGATCTTCAGTCGGCGTTACTATCACATCGTAGGTTTCCGCCGGACCAAATCTAAATTCGTCGACCTCGACGGGCTGTACATTTTGGCCATCGGCCTGTACTACGGTCATCTTTAGACCCGGTATCCGAATATCATGAAAGGTCATCGCCCCGACATTGATAAATCTCAAACGGATGCGTTCGCCGGGTGTAAATATACCGGTCCAGTTCGATTCTGTAGTCCGCCCGTTCATCAAATACGTGTAAACGGAACCTGTTGCGTCGGCAAAATCCGTCGGGTCCATCCGTATCTGAGCCCACATCGTGTAATTTTGCCACGTAGGTTTTAGACCGTATTCTTTTGCATTGGACATGAACTCCTGCATCGTTCGACGCTGCATATTAAAGTAGCCCGATTCTTTTTTTACCTTGCCGACCATTTCCATTCCGGACATAAAGGTCCAATCTGAGAGCACCACGACGTATTCGCGGTCAAATTTGACCGGATCGGGACCCATCGGGTCGATTATCAACGGAGCATAAACACCCGCCTGCTCCTGACCGGGTGAATGGCTGTGATACCAGTATGTTCCGCTCTGCTTGATCGGGAATTTGTAAACAAAGGTTTCTCCCGGTTCAATACCGGCGAAGCTGACACCGGGAACGCCGTCCATCGCCGGCGGCACCAGAAGGCCGTGCCAGTGGATCGAACTCGTATTCTTGAGGCGATTTGTAACGTTGAGCGTCACATCCTGGCCTTCTTTTAGGCGAATGATGGGCCCCGGCAGAGTGCCATTTACCGTCATTGCCTTTCCCACCCGTTTGCCAACCTGAAACGGCGTTTCGGCAATCGTAAGGTCGATCACGTTCCCGCTCAACTCGCCGGCCTGCTGAAATAACGCACCGGCCTCGCCGACCGGCGGCCCCGAATACGCCGGTGCCAGGCGTTCCAATGCAGCCAACATACCCAGGGCACCCACGCCGTGCAAAAAGGCCCTTCGGTTAATAAAATCGTTTTCCATATCTTTCCCCCTTGGTTTGGTCGAGCCAATCTGCGAATTGACCACAAATTGATTGATCTTATCGCTTGCTTTCAAGATCCTTGATCAAGCTTTCCATTTCGTCGATCTCCCGACGCTGTGCTTCGATTATGCCGTCGGCCAGTTTACGCACTCTCGGATCGGTAATATTGGCCCGCGAACTCGTTAGAATCGCGATCGAATGGTGAGGTATCATGGCTTTCATCCAGGAAACATCTTCGACAGTTTCCTGGCTTCTAACTAGCCAGAGTGACAACGCAAAGATGACAACACTCCCTACCAAAATGCCAGCGTTAACGCGCCAATTCGAATACATCTTGAGCATGAACAGCAGCATAATAATCGCCATTACTGCCCCCATATAGATCGCCATATAGGCTCGTGTCTCACTAAAAAAGACATGGTCTGGTTGGTAGGTATTCAGATACATTAACCCAAACATCACGATTGTTGATGTCACGATCATGGCCGCGAACTTTGCATATCCACTTTTCATTTTTCTTTCCTCCTTGTATTTCTAAACTTAAGCAATTCTCCGCAGCGATAGTGGATTCAACGGGTGGGCACTATCCGGCCCACACCCGCGATCAAGCCTGTTAGTCGGTAATGACAATGCTTCCCTTGTACATTCCCATCCCACAGGTGAAGTTTATCGACCCGGCTTCGGTCGGCATGATGCTGACAATCACGTCTTTGCCGACGGGCAGATTTTTACGAATTTTTTGTTTCGGAAAAACTACGACGCTGCCGCAATTATTTTTGTCGGCGCGGTTAAATACGAGATTCAACTTATGGCCCGCTTCGGCGTCGATGGACGACGGTGAAAAGCCATTCTTGTCAACCTTGATCTTTACGGTCCGCGTGTGAGCCTCGACAACGTCCGTTTGTAAGAAAAATGCGCCGCCGGCGACGAGCATAATCGCGATTGCTGCTACAGATAATTTAAGTTTGTTCATTTTGTAATCTCCTCTTTTCTGCTATTTAAAATCTAATTTTCGGTGACGACCACTTTACCGCTCAGCATATTCATGCCGCAAGCAAATGCGATCTCGCCGGAATCTTTTGGTGTAAATTCGACCATTACGGTTTCGCCGACGGGCAGTTTTTTCCGAATGTTTAATTTTGCGAAAACAACTTCACCGCCGCAGTTATTAGCGTCCGACCTATAAAACGCCAGCTTTACCGGCTGACCCTTTTTGACCGGAACTGACGCCGGCTCGTAACCTTTCTCCGAGACCGTAATCTTGGTCGCTCCAGCGGGCACATTGGCCGCTTTGACCGGGCCATTGTCGCCGGCGGGCACATCGACGATGAACGGTACAATGATAATCCTGCCGGCTCGTTGAAATTGGGCCCACAGTTTATATATTCCCGGACGCGGGAATGTCATGTGGGCCGACACTTCGTAGCCGAGAGCCTTTTTATCGCCCTTCGTTTCCTCGCCGTGCGAATGTCCGTCCGCTCCATGATCCTTTTCTCCTTCCATTTTCATCCCGTCCATCGATTCGCCTTTGGCCATCGGATGAGCGTGGACAAAATCGACCAGGTCCTCACTGATGATGACAAAATGGGCCAATTCGCCGAGATAATTCTCAAGGTCAATGACGGGTTTTCCGGTGGCGGCGTCAAAAGCCGCGAAATCGAGCGTCAACTCTTGCCCGGCTTTTATCGCGACACTTGGCTTCATGGTAACTTTCAGCCCATCGACAGCCTTTTCAAGTTTGGTTTCGGCAACCAGGGCGGTTTTTGGCCTCGCGGTTCCGGCAACGTTCAGATCCAGCTTTTCAACCACCTGATCTGAGTTTTGCGGCGTAAAATCAGCATAAAGTTTGTAATCGCCTCCGTTTGGAAAGTTATGCTCGACCCGAAAGCTGCCATCGGAGGCCGGTTCGGGGTGAATATGGTAGAACTCCGCCAGATCGTTCGAAACGATCAACAGGTGCATCGGCTTTTCGTGTACGATCTGTAGGTCTTTTACGATATTTCCGGCCTTGTCCCTTACGGTGAATACAAGATTCGCCAGTTTTCCTGCTTCCACCTGTGCGGGCTCGGTCTGAAACGCGATCCTAAAATCGGATTTGCCATGGATACTTTCGTCGTCGCCGAGCATGTCGCCCGACGCCACGGTGTGCGAGTTGTCACCGTTCATATTCGCCGTTCCGCTGTTACACGCCGCAGCAAATAAGCCGGCAATCGATAACACAAATATTGTTGCCAATGTATATATTTTTCTCATTACTAAAATTCCCCGATCAATTATTTTCGCGCCAGGTAATAGACCCAGAATGATTCCGTATCTTCGCTGACCAATTCCCCATCTGAGTTGTAAGCTCCGACATCTCTAAAGCCGATTTTATGGAGCTGCTCGATCTGTTTACGGATGCAAATATAATAAATAAGCAGCGAAAACCGGTGGTCGCTGTCGTTGACGATCGCATAGCTATCGTTGTCAACCTCATGCTTTTTCATCAAAAGATGCCGCAGGTAAAAAAATGCATGCGACAACATGTTTTTGATCAGCGACGGGCTAAAGCGGAGTTCAGTCAGCCAATATGGTTTCTTAAAATGCCGGTATCTGCGATTGTGGCTCGAAAACATAACCGTCGCTCCGGGCTTAAGCACACGATAGATCTCGGCGAGGATCTTTATTCGGTCGTCGTGAACCACGGCATCGATCCCGTTATAAGAAAAAAGGACAAAGTCGAACGTTTCATCGTCAAATCCCCCCAAATTTCGAGCGTCTCCGCATAAAAATGTACCTTCCTTGTACTTATCTTTAACAAGGTCGATAAACTCTGGAATGTAATCAATTCCCGTATATTCCCGACTACGAGGCAAAAGATACTTAGTCGTTCGACCACCACCGACGCCGATATCCAGGATCTTGGCATTGGAAAGTTTGGGGGCGAGTTTTTCAAACAACACCTCCTCCGCCGGGAAAAGTTTTTCCAGACCCGCGTAGTAATCGAGAACTTTCGCTTTCGAATACGTTTTTTTATTTAACAGATCAATCACAACTTTTCTTTACTCCTTCCTCATCGTTAAAATACAAACCTAGCTGGCGGGCTGCGTGGTCCTAAGCTGGTAGACGCCTTCCGTCACGACGCGTTCGCCCTCTTTTAATCCAGACACGATCTCGTAATACTCGGCACCTTCCGCACCCAAAACGACGGGCCGTTTTTCAAACGTTTCGCCACCGTCAAAAACAAAAACAAAACTCTCGCCCTGTTCCCGGACCACGGCTGATTTGGGAACTGCAAGAACCTGCTTGTTCTCACTGGTGTCGATTGTTATCTCGACAAAATTCCCGTCCTTTAGTCGACTAAATGGGTTCTTGACCTCATAAATAACTGGTACAGTTCGCGTCTGGTCATTCACGGTTTGACCGATAGATACTAAACGCCCGTCACCATCGGGCGTTCCTATCGTGTAAACTTCACCCAAAAGGACTGACGACGTAAAGCTTGCCCGCGTTGATTCGCGAACAATGGGAAGGTCTTTTTCAAAAACATTTGCCTCAAGCAGAACGGTCGACAAATTGACGATGTTTATCAATTCCGCCCCGCTTGCAACCTGTTGGCCGCTGGTCGCCTTTATCTGATCGATAAATCCTGTGACAGGTGAAATCAATGGGAAATTACGCAGTGGCTGTCTGACGCCGACCGCTCCAAAAATTGTCTGTCCAGCTTGCGCCGCCTTAATCTGATCACCCAACAAAGCAACCTGTTTATCGGCTGCCGTGACTTCCTGTTCGACCACGCCGACGGCGGTTCGAGCCTCTTCGACGCGTTTAGCCGGTGCGGCGCCGACTTCGACCAGGTTTTGAGATCGCCGCAACTCGCGCTCTGCCTGTGCGAGTCGCGTCCGGGCCTGCTGCGCGAGCGATCGGCTTTCAGCTTGCT
Organism: Pyrinomonadaceae bacterium; assembly: GCA_049663465.1. Classification (GTDB taxonomy): domain Bacteria; phylum Acidobacteriota; class Blastocatellia; order Pyrinomonadales; family Pyrinomonadaceae; genus OLB17. Next base: position 267 of record JBATDM010000037.1, on the reverse strand, counting down.
GGGACTGAAGAGCGAGGGCCGTATTTCGGAGTTCGAGCTTTTTGGCCTCGACCTCACGCCGCTGTGCCTCAACATCGAGTCGCTGCGATTCGAGATCGACCTGTCCCGACACATCTAGAACCTGTTCGACAAATCCAATTTGCTGTCCCCGCGAAACGGCATTGCCGAGCTCGATTGACTGGGCAAATACGACCCTTCCAGAAACCTGAGCCGTGACGACTCCGTTCGAATCCGGCCGCACACGCACCACTCCGGTCGTTTTCAAAC
>JBATDM010000036.1:0-43079 GCA_049663465.1 Pyrinomonadaceae bacterium | reverse complement strand
GTCAGATCTCTTATCGGCAAAGTCGGCGGAACCTAACAATCTCGGCGAAGCACTACGAACTCGGCATAATATGACGATCCCGGCGGTTTGGTATTCCAATTTCTGAAAACCCGTGCTAGCGTGATTGTTATGTACGAAAGATGCAACGACATATCTAACGAGCAACAGTTCCGATTCGGCCTCGAACAGATCCAACTAAACGAACGACTCGCCTTCGTTGACAGCGTTTGCGCAGTGCTGATCGAGAGCCGCTACGGACACGGCCGGTCCGAAGGGATGGTGAGAAACTCGGTCTGGAAGTTTGAGACGGAACGCGTGGACAGATTCGATCTAGGCTGCGAAATATTTTCAGCGGATGTAATAAGACGTCATTACTACCAAAGAGAATGTGCCTTGGCGTCTGTTGGTTCGACTATTGGCCGTCGTCGAGCGATCTCGTACGGTCTCGGGACAGACCTTGCAAACCTGTTCAAAACCACCGTGTCCGAACCAAACGCAGACGCAACTACCATATCCATAAATCCAACATTTCTTTGCGACAACCACTCCCGCCCGCCGCCTTGACCATCCAGCAGGTGATCCTCTGCGATCTCTGCGTTGAACAAATCGTTAAACGCCGAGAAACGCAGAGATTTTCGCAGAGTCCGCAGAGAAAGAGGAAGATTTTCAACGCAAAGACGCAAAGACCGCAAAGGAAAGGCAAAAACGACACTCGCTCTTTGAAAACTTAACGCTTGACGACGGCGTCCCTAAGAAATACGGAGCCCGCGACAGCGGGCGACAAGTCGGCGGCACAAACGCCTCCGTAAATTGTTGACCCGCTAACCCCCGACTGAAGCCGGAGGTAATTCTTACACGCAGGCAGGCTGCCTGCGTTCCGGCGACCGGTGAGCCATCTTTGCGTTCGACGGCAATTGACGCAAAAATGTAGTAAAGGAACCAAACCCGATATGAACACATTTACCTACTCGCTGCCGCAAAATATTCAAACCGGTGCAACTGGGGAACTAAAACAATGGTCGGACAAGGAGATGATCTCGCGGCTGTGGTCGAAGCGCGCTTCCGTCTGGACGGACGCTGATGAGGCGAAATGGCTCGGCTGGCTTGATATCGTTGGAGAGGAACTTGCCGGCCTAGACAAATACCGCGATCTCGCGGCGGATGTCGAAAACGCTGGTTTCACGGACCTTCTGCTGATGGGAATGGGCGGTTCGTCTTTGTGCCCTGAGGTGTTGGCGATGACCTTTGGCAAAAATCATTTTCATATCCTCGATTCGACCGTTCCGGCACAGGTTAAGGCGGTCGAGGACAAACTCGATCTGGAAAAGACGCTGTTTATCGTCGCCAGTAAGTCCGGTTCGACGCTCGAACCAAATTGTTTCAAGCAATACTTCTTCGACCGCCTCGCAGCAAAAGTCGGACGCGAAAACGCAGGACGGCAATTCATCGCGATCACCGATCCGGGCTCGAAGATGGAGCAGGTGGCAAGGGACGACAGTTTTCGCCACATCTTTTACGGCAAGCCGCAGATCGGCGGCAGATTTTCGGCGCTGTCGGCATTTGGAATGGCGGCGGCGGCGGCAATGGGGATCGATGTCGAGCAATTTTTGCGGCATTCGGCGGAGATGGTAGACGCCTGCCGCGAAAGAGACGCGGCGAAAAATCCCGGTGCGATGCTAGGGGCGATACTTGGCGTTTGTCACCGGAACGGACGCGACAAACTGACGATCTTTGCGTCACCCGAAGTTCACGATCTCGGCGCATGGATGGAACAACTCGTCGCTGAATCAACCGGCAAAAACGGCGTCGCGATCATTCCGGTCGACCGCGAACCGGCCGCCGCAAGCTACGGCAGCGACCGCGTTTTTGCATTTCTCTCGATCGCGGGTGACGTCCGTTTTGATCAACAGACCGAGTCGCTCAAAGCTGCGGGCCATCCCGTTATCTGTATCAAGCTCGACTCGACCGACACTCTCGGCCAGGAATTTTTCCGTTGGGAATTTGCGACCGCCGTGGCCGGAGCGGTGATGGAGATAAACCCCTTCAACCAACCCGACGTCGAATCCGCCAAGATCGAAGCTCGCAAGATCACGGACGAGTACGAAAAAACCGGCGAGCTGCCGTCCGAAAAGCCGTTCTTCGAGGGCGACGGAATCGCGCTGTTTTCCGGCGACGCATACGCGGCGACGCTGACCGCATCCGGCGAGAATACGGCAGCGGCGATCCTACAGACGCATTTGCGGCAGATCACAGAAAACGACTATTTCGGCCTCCTGGCGTACGTCGAAATGAACGCAGAGTCCGAAAAGCTGCTCCAGGCGATCCGCGAGAATGTGTTGACAAAGCACAACGTCGCAACCTGCCTCGGCTTCGGCCCGCGATTCCTCCACTCAACCGGCCAGGCATACAAAGGCGGTGCGAACAACGGAGTCTTTCTACAGATCACATCGGACGATGCGGTCGATATTCCGGTCCCGGAACAAACGTTCACCTTCGGCGTGGTAAAAGCAGCACAGTCACGCGGAGATTTCCAGGTACTCCTCGACCGCGGCCGCCGAGCCCTGCGAGTCCACATCGGCGCCGACGTCACCACGGACCTCGCAAGGCTCGCAGAAATGATAACTCAATGAAACTGCTGAGATTCACGCGAGAATACATTCGCGGTGAAATTTATTTGTAACCTTTTTCGATTCCCTGACACTCGATAATGAACGCACTAATTTTTGCGTAATTTATTCGGAGGAGAAGGAAAATGTTAAAGAAAGTTATCATCGCAATTTTGTTTTTGGCATCGGCAAATATCAATAGCTTCGCGGGGCAGGCGGCAGGGGAGCTTTCGGTCGGCGAAAAGGTGGCTTACCTTGCAAAGCCGGCGGTCGTCCGGGTGCTTGACGGATACGTTGGGACGGCGACGTGGTCGAGTAGCAAGTTCACGAGCACCTTCCAACTGATCTATGTGGCATCGGGCTCAGGAGTGATAGTTGACCAATCAGGCTATATCGCGACCAACGCACATGTCGTATCTGCAACCTACGACGGAAGCGAGAAAGGAAAGATCGCTCTGTTTCAGCAATTCACGGCAAAAGTCGCCCAGGGTTACGGGATGCAGGTGTCACGGTTGGACGCGGGAGATATGTCGGCAATAGCAACCCAATTTTTACGCACCCTGAAAATGCAGCATATTAATAATGTCGTGCTTCAGAGCGGCGAGCAGCGTCCGTTTGAAATAGCTGAATACAGCTCGTCACGCGAAGGCAAGGACGTGGCGATCATCAAGATCGAAGGCTCAAACCTGCCGATCCTCAAGCTGGCGGACTCGTCCACGGTTCATCTGCAGGAGCACATCACCGTGATCGGATACCCGGCGGCCGGCGATTCGCAGGCACTCGACAAACAGGCCGTCTATCAGCCGTCGATAACGGACGGTAAGGTTTCGGCACTGAAGAAGCGCGACAACGGGGCTCCGGTCATTCAGGTCGATGCTTCGGCAACACACGGCAATTCGGGCGGCCCGGTCGTCAACGACAATGGCGATGTCGTCGGGCTCCTGACATTCGGCGGCGAGCAGGTGAACGGACAGGAAATTCAGGGATTCAGCTTTGTCGTCGCGTCAAACTCTATCCGAGAGCTGATGGTCAAATCGGGCGTCCGCAATGCAGGCGGCAAGGACGATAAGACATATCGCGAGGGCGTAGAGCTATATTCCCAGGGGAAATACACGTCGGCATTGTCAAAATTCGAGACTCTAAAGTCTTCGAAGCTGTATCCTGACATCGAAACGCTTATACAGGAATCCGAATCGAAAAAACATCTTGAGACGAGCTATTTGCCAGTGTTTATCGCGATAACGGCTGTTGTGTTGTTCCTTGGTATCGTCGCGTTCCTCACATTCTCGACAATAGTCGCGGTTTGGTTGCGGCGACGTTCGAAAAGGAGAGGGCGATCAGTCCGACGGCCCAACCGGTCGTCGCGGTGGCCTGATGTCGGCGGACAATTGAATTCAGCATAAGCCGGGTGTGATGCACTCGGCTTTTACTTGCGAAGCGAGGAAACTGCGATTATACTTTTGCCACAAAACGACCACCGACATGGCTAAGCTAACCGCACAGGCTTTTCATTTGCTAATGAAACGACTAGATGCGGACGATGAATCGTCCGCCGGTGAAAAATATCAGTTGCTGGTCCTAAAGCTTACTAAGTTCTTCCAATGGCAGGGTGCCGGTGAATCCGCAGCCGATGGGCTTGCCGACGACGCGATCGACCGGGTTGCGGCCAAACTTGAACAGGGTGTCGAGATCGAAAATCTGAACGCCTACGCCTGTCAGGTTGCGAGATTTGTCTGGCTGGAGTACGTACGCAAAAACAAGGAAACACAGTGGAGTGACAACACGCCCGAACCGTCGATGTTGCCCGATAGCGATGATGGTGACGATATGCGGCTTGCCTGTCTTCGCAAATGCCTGATCGAGGTTACCGCTAAGGACGAGAGCGAACGCGAACTGATCCTGATGTATTACAACACCGATGTTATGCAGAAAAATAAGGACAATCGGAAGCATCTGGCAATGCAATTTGGAATGACGACCAACGCTCTAAAGGTTCGTGTTTGCCGATTGAGAGTAAAGCTCGAAAAATGCGTGACTGAATGTATTTGAAAAAAACTTTGTAACCAAAGTAGATTTTTTGTCACTAGTTATTGGGAGTAATGGACTATGGAGCCGGATAAGGCCACGATCGATCAAATGACCCGCTATCTGTTGCACGAAGCTCCTGAAGCCGAGCGTGACGCCGCGGAACAGTCATTTTTTGAGGACGACGAGCTTTTTTACTCGATGCTCGAACTCGAAAGCGATCTAACCGATGAATACGCGGCCGGGCGGCTCGGACCAAACCAGCGCGAGCGGTTCGAATCAAGCGTTGCCGCGATCCCGTCCAAACAGCAGAAAGTGGCCATCGCAATCGCGTTGCGAGAAGTAATTTCACACGAGACGTCTGTGCAAGATGCACCACCTCAGCCAGCATCGCGATGGCAAAGGTTTGTCAATTCGTTACTGGCCCACAAGCAGTTGGTCGGGCTCAGTGCAGTATCTCTCGTTCTCGTAATCGGAATTGGGCTGGCGTTTGTAAGCATTTCGGTTTTGTCGATGTTTCGAGCGGGAACGACGAACCCGGACGTCTACTCGAATTCTCAAATAGCAAACACGGCGCCAGCACCGCCTGCCTACTACGAACCGAGGGTCGAGCTCCGGCCAAATACCCCGAAAACCCGTGTCGCTCTCAAGTTTCACCCAGGGAAAGATAGCTCCCAGATAAATCTTGTGGTGCCCACCGGTGAAGGAAAATCATCGTTCAAGGTCGTTTTGGACAGCTCACAAGATCTAGTGATAGAGAATTCCCTGAAATACAATTATGGTGTAACAGAAGTAATCGTGGCGATCCCAACCAGCCGCATCACGGAAAAGCCACAGAAAATCACGGTAACCGTCGATGGCGGGTCGAAATTCGAATACCATTTCCGGTTTGAGTCCTAACGTGCCAAGCCTCAAATTTGCCCTCATTGCCTGGAAATGTTAAACTGTGTTTATCAGTCGTATTCGTCCCACCAGAGCGCGGCTGGTCCACAAGTACCAAAAAACACATCCCGGAATACGAGCCGAACGCTAGATGCGGGGCGCGTTTCCGACACATTTCACAGGAGAGTTATGAAAAGATCTTTATTCGCCCTCATCATTCTGACGCTGGTTTCCTTAGGTTTCACATCCGCAGCGAGCGCGCAGAAATTCTCGAAAGTAGTTACAGATGCAAACCGTTGGGATCCGATCACGGTTGACGCATCACAAGATTGCACCGGTGCCCCCGAGCAATGCGCTCTCGAGGTACTCGGCGAACTCAACATCAGCGTTGGCGACGAACCTGATTTTAGCGTGTACCGTGTCGGCCAGACCGACGGGAAGGATCTCACGGTTGTCTTTGTCTCGCACCTGCTCGAGGAAAACGACACAGTTCTCGGCGAACTGTACCGACTCGAACTAACCCGCACAGACGCCGCCAACAACACGTACAATGTCGACGCCGTCGGACGAATGTTCCAATGCATGAACGGCCCCGTCGGCTGGCGTAAAACCCTCTGTCGGTAGAGCTTTTCATTTACGCGGCTGCGCTGTTCTCAGGAGATGGGTCTGTATCTGCTGTTGGTTTATTGGGGCATTCAGTTGGCCTGAATTGACGGTTGCGGGGCCAATGGGCGTTTCGATGTGGGTGACCCGCTCGGCTGATATGATTGGCTGCGAGAGCGATAGGTTATAGCTTCCGGCGTTTCCGTGGTTCCAGACTCGTGCTACGATGCCGCGGTCGATACCGTCTTCGGCAGGTTTTAGTGCCCAAAGCAGAACGTTCGGATTTGAAATATTGAGGAATGAAAAGTTAGTCGCAGGGTACGGACGCGAAACGGAACCGAGGCCGCTTACCATTCCCGTGACAAACGGATTCTGGTGTTGCAGTGCGACCTTCATCGACGCTGTCTGGTCAAACGCGCCGTGTGTCCAGAGGGCGAATCGCTGTAGGAAATAAGAGTCGCCGCCTTGATCGCGGATGCCGAGCGTTGGGCCGTCAACCTGTCCGCCGGCAAGCACGTTTATCTGCGGCGAGGCCGTATCGAGCGAGTCGCGTTCACTTTGGCCGAGACGCATGAACTGGTTATCCCAATTCGACAGCGTCACGCCAAAACCGCCTGACCCCTCGGTGATATCCGAGAAATGGTTCATCGACAGCCAGTCGTACCGGGCGTTCTTTGGGGAATAGTGGCCGCCATTCGCGAGCAGTTTTCCGCGAATGACCGCACCGACCTCTTCGTGCCAGATATCGGGCGAATTAATGTTGAAGGAGTAGCTCCAGGTCCTGAGGTTCGAGAAATTCTGTGTGATCTCATTCGAAACATCGATGCGGTCACTGTCACGGTAGAGTGTAACGCGGGTCGTGTGCGCCAGCGGGCTCGATGAGATCGCACGCAGGGTCACACTGACGGGCCCGGCATTCTCGACGGTGAGCGTGCCCGTGCGGTTGCCGCCAAGATCGTTGAGCACCTTTCCGTCGATATTGCGGACGGTCTCTCGGTTACCTTGCGTCTTGTCGATCAGGCTTGTGATCGCCCCGTCGGGAGCGACCGTCACCTTATAGACGGAATTCTCGATGGTCGCTCCGTTGACCGTGGCGGCGCTCGGTATCAACGCCCCAGCTCCCGACCGGATCTCATAAACCTTGTATCCGGCGGACGGCACATTGGACGCCAATATGCGGAGGATGCGGCGATTGCCAAACCGCATGATCTGCGATGGCACCTCGTCACCGGCAGTGAGGTCGATGACCGCGATCTTGTTGATCGTTCTTATCGGAATATCCGCAAATTCGGTTCGCGACCAACTGAGAGGGTTAAAGACAAAGAATCTCGATTCGTTCCCTGTACGGGATATCTGATTCCCAAGTTCACCTCGGGCGTCATCGTAAAGTTTGTCCACGTACGCAGTGACTTCGTTCTCGACTTGGCGGCTCCAGTTCGCCCGCCGTGTTCGGGAGATACCTCCGTCTGCGGTCCAGTCGTGTTCGAAATAGAGCCCGAGATTCAACATCGCCTTGTCCCGAGCGGCGATGCGAGACTGCATGAATGATAGCGAATTCATCGAGACGAGCGTTGCAAGAGCCTCAGCCGAACGCAGTTTCTCGGTCGCACGCTTTATCCGAGCCGATACCTCGGCGAGCGAGGCATTGTATAGGTCCCAGTCGTTGCCGTAGGCGGCGGCGTGGGTTTCGAGGCCCGCACCATGGGCGGTTTCAAAATCGCGGAAGAAATCTTCCTGGTTGGAAACAATAATACGGCGATTTGGATTGGAATTTTGTTCGGCGATAGTTACAAATTCATCACTCTTGTACTCGATATCGTCCCAACCGCGGCCAAATGCACCGATCACGGGAAACGGATATTTCATCTGAAAAGTCTTATTCGTCTCAGCGAAATTGATCGACTGCATCGCATCAAACGCCTCGGCATAACCGCCATAGCTCTGATTCGTCGTAAATATCGAGTTCCATTTCATTAGGAGCTTACTGCCGTCACGCCCGCCGCAGTAATAGATCTCTCGGTCACGGTTGCTGAGTTGCGTGATGTCCGTCGCACAGTTGCAGACGCCCTTCCAACTGTATTTCGCACCGGCACCCGCCCAGATCGACGGCAAGCCGTAGGAAAGGGTCTGATTCTCCATCGCGATCGCCATCGGAAACCGAACATTGTGCCGACGCTCGATCAGGCCTGCATAGTACATCCCCCGAATAACGGCCTCAGTGGGCGAACCGCCCTGGGAAAGCACGAGTGCATTGAGCGGCACGCTCATATGGCCGTCGCGGATACGCGAGATAAACCGTTCGAATTGCTGCGGCGTTTTGTTCTTTTCGTACTCCCACATCCACAGGCTCCCGTCGCAGCTCCACCGCATTTGTGTGTCCGACGGATTCGCCTGTGTTGCATCCATCTTGTCGAGGTAATAGTCGATCATGCTGATGAAAGCCTGCCGATAGGTGACATCATCAGCGATCCAAAAATAGTCAGTATGATCATCCGGGGCGATATAAAAGCGCTTTTGCCCAGACACAGCGAAGCACATCGCCCCAAGCAGCAATACGGTAACGGCAAGCAATATCCTTCGACTAGTGGTCATAAACGCAGAACGATCTTTGAGTGTTTCCGTCTTAGTAAAGACAAAAACGGAACACTTTTCCACATTCTATCGATGGTCTTATCGCCCGTCCAAGACCGATTCGACCGGCAAGCCATGGGAATTTTTTTATTGCAAATACCACGAAATAAGGGTATAAATAGAGAGACGGCTTTCCTGCACCTTTCCCGGCCGTTTGACTGTTCGTTGAAAGGAAATCCCTGTTTTGGCAGCATTGTTTCTAGAGGATCGAGTGGATATCCGCGTGGCTGAGGGCCCGGCAGCCAAGGTGCGCAAATCGAAGAAGATGTCATCTGTGGTCACCGACAAGGAGATTATTATCGAGCTTGGCATTTGGTTGTCAGGCCTCGAGAGCTTTCTTGCGACCGGCCATCAGTCGTTCGCCGAGGGACGGGATGCAAAAGCCAGGCCCGATACATCCAGAGAATTCAGGCTCGTAAATGCGGCTCTTGAGCGCTGCTCAATGCTGAACGCTAGACTCTTGAGTTCGAACGGCGGAGTCGCGTCCACCCACGCTGAGGTCACGTGGGAGATCAGATTTGGCGAGCTCGCGGCAATGTCGTCTGCACTTCGCGACGCAGCATTACTTAGCGAAGGCTTGATAACCTCGCGATCGCTGGGCTCGGGCGAATGGCGAGCTTGGTGCAATATGCTATCGCACCGGTTGGCAAGCCATCCCGTCTATACAAAACTTATCCGGCACGCCGAGAGCGAAGGCGACAGATATCTGCCCGCTCCCTTAAGCGAGCTGGCGGCCAACGACGGCTTTCTTAGCCCAGACCACGCCGAGCTCGCCCTTGTCCTGCCACGCTTTGGCAGGATACTTAAATGGCTCAGCGTCGTAGGCCGAATGCTAGAGTCAGACGAACCACTCAAACCGGCATTGCTCATTTTTGCGAGGGTCAACGAGCAGATATTTGAATTGACCAGCTACATCAACAACCGGCTCGAACGCTTTGAAAACGAAGAGGCTGAGATATTTTCTTCGCTCGACGCGGCGTCATACACTGCGTCGATCGAATTGAAGAAGGTATATTCGCAGGAACTTGCCGGCGTTGCACAAATGCGGCCTTCGCCGTCGATCTATGCCAGAATGGAGACGGCCCATTCATTGCTCAACGAAGGCTTTCAGCAAATGCTCTCCGGATTTGCCCGCCTGATCGATCCAAAGACCGACATCCTCAAACTATTCCCTAACTTTGGCTTGAAACTCGAACAATCGCTTTCACTCCGAAAGGAATTGTGGAAAGTGGTAAATCTTGTGCAGGCCGCAGAGAATAGCCCGGAACAACGCGAGATCGACACAATGCAGACGGCCCTTCGCGAATTTATGAAGGGCAATGTCCAACATTTGTTCTACAAGGATACAGAGACAGTCGAACGCTTCGTCGAGGAGATCCTCGTCACCCAACTCAACAAAGACCTTGTCCCGATCCTGCACCGCTTCGGAGCATATCTCGAAACGCTCTTTGGACAAGTGAATCTTAGAGCGGTGTTAGAGAAGTATCCGTTTGAACGATGACGCATTCGTCCACGGTTACTGCGACCGCAACGTCGTCAACGGCTTTCTAAACAGAACATCAAAACTTGCAGCCGAGCCCACCAGCATAACCAGCAAGGTGGTGACCACGACGCCGGCCAAGGTAACCACTGGGTCGAATTGCCAGTCAATATTCATAAGATATTTTGTCACCACATACGACAATGTCACTGAAAAGCCAGTCGCAATGAGGCCTGCGAGCAAGCCAAGAAGGCCGTATTCGGCGATCAGTATCGTTGCCAGAGTTCGGCGTTTTGCACCGAGGGTTTTGAGGACAGCATTTTCATAGATACGCTGTGATTTCGTAAGCGCGACCGAACCTATCAGTATCAGGATCCCGCTCAACAGCACGAAACTTCCAACGAATGAAATAGCGATGACGAAGTTGTTTACAAGCTTATTTACGGCGGCGATGATGTCGGCGACGTCGAAGATCTGAACATTTGGAAATTTGTCGAGCACATTGCGCTGAAGCCTTTGACGGTCAGTGGCGGGAATATGATTTAGAACAGTTGCCGCAAAGCTCTGCGGGGCTTTTTCCAGCGTTCCCGGCTTAAATACAAATACAAATGCGGTGCGGGCGTTTCGCACGTCTATCGTACGAGTGTTGGCGACTCGGGCCGTGATCTTGCGGCCGGAAATGTCAAAGGTCATCGAGTCGCCGGGGCTGACGTTCAAGGTTCGGGCCATACGTTCATCAACCGAAACCTCGGGCTCTTTTGACTCGGCGACAGTGTTCCACCAATTGCCCGCGAGAACCGTTTCATTTTCCTCCAGCTTTTGCCGATAGGTGATGGCAAACTCCCGGCCGATCTGGCCTTGATTCTGACGAACCTCGGTTTGGTTATAGTCGATCGGCTCACCATTGACGGCAGCGATACGGGCACGCACCGTCGGCACCTCTTCCGGGCGCTCGCCAGTACTCGTTTCGATCATTTTCGAGACATCAACGATCTGGCTCTTTTGAATGTCAACAAAGATCATGCTCGGAAGCCGATTGTTGCGCGTAAAGTCGAATTCGCGGACAAGATTTGCCTGCATGATCTGGACGGTCAGCACGACAAAGGCTCCCAGGCCGACCGCTAGTAGGATAATTCTAGTTTGATTGCCGGGCCGGTACAGCGAATTGACTGCCTGACGGACCGAGAACGAACTGAGATGTTTGACCTTCTTTAGAAAAAAGGTGAGGACCGTCGCCGAGACAAACAGAACGAAACCCGTCGCGGCCAAACCACCCAGGAAATACAAGCCAACTCGGAGCGAACCGGCTTGCCAAACAGCCAGGCCTAGCAGTGCCAAAAGACAACCGGCTCCAAAGACAAATTTTGTCCAATCGAGTCGGGAAAGATTGGTGTTGTTTTCATCCCGAAGCAGCAGTTTTGGTTTGATCGCCCTTATTTGAAGTAGCGGGAGGGCAGAGAAAAGCATTGAGATCAGGACGCCGAGGATCACGCCTTGCCATGCGGTCGGAAGATTTACCGAATAGCTCATCTTCGCCGGCAACGCATCGGCGAATTGAAGCCGGGCCAGCAACAAACCGCCCTGTGCGAGGAACACCCCGAATAAGCTACCGACAAAGCCGAGCGTGAGTATCTGCAAAAGATAGACAGTAATGATGCGTGTTCCGCTTGCACCAAGGCATTTGAGGACCGCCACCGTCTTGCGCTTCTGTTCGACAAAGGCCCTGGCGACATTCCACACGCCGACCCCTCCGAGAACAAGGATCAGTAGACCCGTAAGCGAGAGATAATTTTCCGTCCTTTCAAACTGCTCACCCAGGTTCTCCTGCTGCTCTCGATACGACCGAACCTGTACCGTCGTGCCTTTTAGTGAATCGCGCAGTTCTTTGACAAGGTCAGTCGGATTTTCTGACGTGCGATAGAGAATCCGGCGACGGATGCGGCTCGTGTTTCGAGTAATACCCGCGGCGTCAAAAGCCTTTTTCTCTACAAAGACTCGCGAGCCGAGCCTAAAACCGCTGGAACCGCCTGGCTCCTCGTCAAACGTCGCACGTATCTGGAATTCGTCCTCGCCAATGCGGATCGGGTCACCGACCTTGAGCCTCATTTCCTCGAGCAGTATTCGGGCGACAACCGCACCTCTATTTTCAAGCAGCTCAAAATCAAACGGCCGTCCATCAGACAGGTAAAAATTTCCAACAAGTGGAAATGGCGGCTCGATACCACGCAGGTCAACAAACTCGACGCTAAGATTCGCGGGATCCACCGGCCGTGCCATCGACGCGGTAGAGATCGTCTCATTGCGGGCCTCAACACTCGGAAAGCGGGCTACTACATCTTCGATCTTTGACACTTCTGTCGGCGAAAAATCGTTGGTCGAGGTCACTTCAACATCCGCGGTCATCAATGCCCGGGCGTCGTTACCAACAACCTTTGTAAGATTTTGAATAAGTGATCGAAGGGCGACCACCGACCCGACTCCGAGCGCGATGCACAGAAAGAAAAACAGCAATCGCCGCCATGAAGAGCGGATCTCGCGTCGGGTTAGGTTGAGGATAAACTTCATAGTTCGTGAGTCGATAAAGAGTAATTCAAACAGGGTGGACCGGATAAATAGGATGAAAAACCTTGATATTTTAGGACTTTCTTGCCATGTCTATCCTCTTAATCCTGTTAAAACTAACCTTGCAGCTGATTCAATTCGTCCGACACCACCCGACCGTCCGCGAGAACGATTTGCCGTTGGGCCTGCCCGGCCAGCGAAGCGTCATGGGTTACCAATACAAGCGTGATGTCGTTCTGAGCATGCAGATCCGTCATAAGGTCAAAGATATGCTGACCGTTCTTTGAGTCGAGATTGCCCGTCGGCTCGTCGGCGAGCAATATCTTTGGGCTATTAGCAAAGGCCCGTGCAATCGCGATGCGCTGCTGTTCACCGCCCGAAAGTTCGGCAGGATAGTGATGGCCGCGATTCTTAAGATCGACCGCGTCGAGCAGCCGATCGGCTCTATCTCGAACATTATCGAGGCCGAGTATCTCCATCGGGATCAATATATTCTCGAAGGCTGTAAGGCTCGGTATCAGATGAAATGATTGGAATACAAAGCCGATCTTTTCGCTCCGCAGCTGTGCCAGAGCGTCTTCGGTCATCGCCGTGACCTCATCGCCGTCAACGATTATCTTGCCGGATGAAGGTGCGTCAAGCCCGGCGATCAGGCCCAACAGTGTCGATTTCCCGCTGCCCGACGCACCTGTGACGGCCACGAACTGGCCGTCCGCGATCTCAAACGACACATCTTTCAATATCGTCAGGTCATCCGCACCTGATCGGACGGTTTTTGTTACGCTCTTAAGTTGGATCATAAATAGTTGATCGTGAGTGTTTAATTGTAAATGGTTGATCGGAAATTGGGCAGGGCCAGAATAGATAGAGCGAATTCGCCGATTCGAGTTTCCTATTCGCAATACGATATTTTTGCATCATAAACGTGAGGTCTTCGTACTATTTGCATCACTATGCGTATTGTTATTCGAATTTTACTGTTGGTAAGTTTCACTTGCTTGCTCGCCGGGATGTACGGATGTGCGGCTGCGCGTCCGCCGCAGAATGTTTCTAACAAACCACTCGCGACGCCGAACGTACGCAATGACCGGCCAAAGATAATTGCGCTTGGCGACAGCCTGACGGCGGGCTTTGGATTAGCCGAAAAGGAATCTTATCCATATCTGCTCCAGCAAAAACTCAATGCGGACGGTTTTGATTATGAAGTCATCAATGCAGGAGTTTCGGGCGACACGAGTCTCGGCGGTCTCGAGCGGGCGGATTGGGTACTCGAACAAGACAACGCCAAAATACTGATCCTCGAACTCGGTGCCAACGATCTGCTTCGCGGCATTCCGGTTGCAAATATGAAGCGGAATCTCGATCAGATAATTCGAAAGGCAAAAGCCAAAAACCTCAAGATACTATTGTGCGGAATGCTCGCACCGCCAACCATGGGCAGCGATTATCAGCAAGAATTCACGCTCGCATTCCCGGACCTCGCGACACAACACAAAGTCGAATTCCTCCCCTTTCTTCTCGAAAATATTGCAATGAATAAAGACCTGAACCAGGCCGACGGCATCCACCCCAACGCCGAAGGTGAAAAGATCATGACGGATAACGTTTATAAAGCCCTCAAGCCGATGTTGTAGTACGAGAAATAGCCGCAAAAAGGGCTCAAAAATCGCAAAATAGATTCTTAGAAATTCTTGTTTGTGTCTTTTGCGCCTTTTTGCGGCTAAAATTGAATTATGAATGTTACCCATCTCGAATGTGGTCTCTGCGGACTCAGGCACGAGGCCAATGTTCTTCAAAATCTTTGTATAACCTGCGGCAAGCCGCTTCTGGTTCGGTACGATCTCGAAAAGGCTGCGGAAACGCTGACCAAAGAGTCGCTTGCAACCCGTGAATCTTCGCTCTGGCGTTACCGTGAGGTTTTGCCGGTCGTTGATGCGGCAAATATGGTCAGTCTCGGCGAAGGCTGGACGCCGCTGTTCAAGACGGAAAAGCTTGCCGCATCTTTACCGGTCAAACTCGATCTCTATATTAAAGACGAAGGGCAAAACCCCACACAGTCGTTTAAAGCACGCGGGATGACGGCCGCGATCTCGATGGCGAAGGAACTTGGCGTTACAAAGCTCGCTGTTCCGTCGGCTGGAAACGCAGCGGGAGCGATGGCCGCGTATGCGGCGATGGCCGGGATGGAAGCGAACATCTTTATGCCCGCCGACACGCCGCACGCCAACATCGTCGAATGCCGCCAGACCGGTGCGAATGTGACGCTGGTGGATGGCCTCATCACCGATTGCGGCAAGATCGTCGGCGAGCGTAAGGAAGCCGAAGGCTGGTTTGACGTCTCAACCCTCAAAGAGCCATATCGCGTCGAGGGCAAAAAGACCATGGGCTATGAACTGGCCGAGCAATTTAACTGGAAACTGCCCGACGTCATCATGTACCCGACCGGCGGCGGCACAGGGCTTATCGGTATGTGGAAAGCATTCGACGAGATGGAACAAATGGGCTGGATCGGCAGCGGGCGGCCGCGAATGGTCAGCGTTCAGTCTGAGACTTGTGCCCCGATAGTTCGGGCATTTCACGCAGGCGAGCGGTTCGCTGACGAATTCGCAGACGCATCAACTGTTGCTTCCGGCCTTCGCGTGCCAAAGGCCATCGGTGATTTTCTCATCCTTGACGCTCTACGTGAGTCCGGCGGAACCGCCATCTCCGTCACCGACGCCGAACTGGTCGCCGCCGTCGCCGAGATCGGCGCCGCCACCGGCATTTTTGCCGCCCCTGAGGGTGCCGCGTGTCTTCCTGCTTTGCGCAAGTTAATAGCTCAAGGCTCGGTCGCCGAGGGTGAATCCGTCGTGATTTTTAACACCGGTTCCGGGATCAAATATCTTGAGGCGTTTGCCTAGAAATTTCACAATTCCTTAGTAACAACCTTATACTTTTGTTGTGCGTCCAATTAACTACTATCAATTCGGTTGAGATTGCGTCGGCTGGCCTTTGCCGATGTGGAGGAGATATGGCAAAGAAAATTAGTTGTTTAACCTTATTATTGGTCACGGTTTTGGTTGGGTCGGCTCAAACTTTTACTGCACAAACGATTGATCCACTTGTTTCGGAAACAGCTCTCAATTCGGTTGTGACAATTCTTCTTGCGGGTGACGGACAAGAAAATGCCGTTGGCTCAGGTCTGATCGTGAGGTCTGACGGTTATGTTCTAGCACCTTATAACTTAGTCCGCGGCGCCCGTGAGATCAGGGTGCGGTTGCGTAACGGCGAGACGTATGACAAGGCCGAGATCGTTTCTACGGATGAGCGCCGGAATCTTACAATTCTTCACATTAATGCGGCTGGACTCAGCTTTATACCAAATGGCACTAACGAAGAATCTCAAGTGGGCTCAAAGATAATCGTTATTGCCAACCCAAACGGACTGACGTCAGTAAAGGACGATCTGATGCTGAATTCCGTTCAAATGGCGGATATGATTCCGGGGGCGGGCAAGGGGTATAGATTATTGCAGTTTAGTTCGATCGCGGATGCAAATGCATCGGGTGGGCTCGTTTTGGATACGATGGGACGTTCGCTTGGGATCGTCACGACGACGGCGGATGTTGGCGGCCAAAACATCGCTGTCCCGCTGACAAGCGTTTTGGGGATGATACGTTCGGCTCCAAACAGGAACACGGCGGAAACCGCAATATCCGCTGCTTTTCCGGCAACGACGGCGCAAAAGCCATTTCCTATACCGCAAAGCTCCGTTCTTGTGCCGCAACGCGGCGTGACGCCATTGACAGCCAAAGGCCCAGGTTCGGTAGTTGTAAAACCCAGCACGGTTCCGGAAATACTTGCGGCCTCGAAAACTATCTACGTCACGAGCCGTACGATTACATTTAAGCCCGATCAGATGGTAAATGCTCTAAATTCGCGGAAAGAAATGACCGACTGGGGGCTTTCTTTCGTTGACGAACGCGAACTCGCCGACCTGATACTTGAAATCGATCATCAGCTTTTCACCTATAAGTACACATTCAAACTATACAGCCAGCGCCTCGGCGCGGTCGTCGCCACGGGCAGCCGTATCATCTGGGACGGCAATCTCGGTGCTCCATACATGGCAGACCGCTTCATCGAAAAAGTAAAAGCCGCCCGCGGCGTAGAAAAGAAAACTCCGACTGTAAAAGAAACTAAAGTTAAGAGTGGCTCCGATAAAAAGGAAGACTCGACGCATTGATTCAAAATTGCCAACTGTCGTCACCCAAGCTGGCGAGGGCAGGTACAGCAATCTCGTGCAGATCGAAAGGAATGGAAATGGCAGAGCGAGTCAGAACCGGGAGCGATAGCGACTGGGTTCATCAAACCGATATAGAATAAGTCAGAGGTAAAGCTATGACTACACAAACAATGGACATCATGGAGAGGGCCGAAATGCTTCCGATCGACCTGAAACTCGAATTGGTTGACAGGTTGCTCGAAAGTATCTCTCCGTCTCAAAAGGAGATCGACGAACTCTGGAAGATCGAAGTCGAACGTCGGGTGGAAGAAGTGCGGTCGGGTAAAGTTAAAACGATTCCCGGCGAGCAAGTCTTCGCGGAGATCGAAGAACGCTTTGGAAAATGAAGTTTGAATTTCATCCCGAAGCGCGGATCGAGTTCATAGAGGCGATCGCCTATTACGAGACCAGCCGGGTCGGTTTGAGAATATTGAGATACACATTTGTACAATTGATTGCCCTGTTTTTGTTATCAATCACGTCTGTCACCGCTCAGCAAACGAAGATTGTCACGGTAACTACGTCTGAACCTTCGACTGTTTCTCTTGACGCATTGTTTGCTCAGGCCGATATAGTTGCGTTTGTAAGCATTCGCTCGGGTGATGCGGAAAACTATGACGTCTCCGTATACAAAGCCGTCATTCTGAAAGCTTACAAAGGCACAAAGGTAAATGAAATTATTTATTTCACGCCCTTTAACAGCTATGGATTGGGAAGTGAGTATCTGGTGTTCCTTAAGAAGACCGGAAAACGAATTGAGACTATCGTTTCGAAAGAAAGTAAGAGAAAAGTCTTACCTTACGATGCGAAGCAACCGTTTTCCCGAATCATGTACGACGGCTACAGCGTCATGGAAGCTAGTTTCCAGTGCGCGTTCGAAGAGCCCACTCATCAAACCTGCACGGATGCTGTTAAGTTCAACGTGAAACAAATAGTCCTGCCAATTCGATTGAAGACATATCCCTTGATAGACGAGGATGTAGACGTATTGGACGTTAGATACGTCAAAAGGAAGGAAATCGAACCCCTTTTAGACTCGCTGAGTCGCACAAAGTAGGATCGATGGACAGCGATCTCTAACGGGGGACATTCAATTCACAACGAAAGAGTTTTGCGAGCGTATATCCGCAATATGTGACTAAGCCGGAGAAGAAAGGGCGGGACGGGCTTTCGCGAAATCTTCGACAAAGCGCCAAAGAAAAAGGAGCCGCCTACATCGCAAACGGGTTTTGGGCCGCGTAGCGGCAACATGAATTTAGCCGTGGACGTTTGTCCACGGGAGGGATGAAAATAATGATTCTCGTCGCGTAGCGACGATTGAATAAAATACCTGATAATTCATTCGTCGCTAACGCGACGAGGACCAATTTATTTGACGGTCCGTGGACAAACGTCCACGGCTAAATTCATATGACCGCGACGCGGTCGAGATCGTCGGCACGGGAGCAACATGGCAAACACGTATTCAAATCTGTTCTACCATATCGTTTTCTCGACGAAAGGCAGGAAGGATGTGATCGACCGAAGTATCGAGGCCCGCGTTTGGGCATACATCGGCGGTGTTGCGAGAAAACACGAACTGATCGCCGTTCAGATTGGCGGGACCGAGAATCATATTCACGTGCTGATCCTGGCAAAGCCAAAGGTCGCTCCCAGCCAGATCGTTCAATGGCTAAAGGGCGAATCCTCGCGATGGATACACGAGACGTTTGATGACCTAAAGGATTTTGAGTGGCAAGACGGTTACGGCGTGTTCTCGGTGAGCAAATCGAACGTACCAGATGTTGTCGCGTACATTAAGAATCAACGTGAGCATCACGAATCTCGTAGTTTCGAAGATGAATATGTTGCGTTATTGAATTTGAATGGTATCGATTACGACGAACGATATTTGTTCGATTAAGCCGCGTTGCGGCCGATTGAATTTAGCCGTGGACAAACGTCCACGGAAAGTATGAAATAATGATTCCCGTCGCGTAGCGACGATTGAATTAGCAACGTACGGATCGTTCAATCGTCGCTAGGCGACGAGGGTCTTTTGTTGACAACCGCCCGTGGACAAACGTCCACGGCTAAATTCACGGGACCGCTACGCGGTTGAAGACACAGTCGAATAACTTTTTAATGAACAATCTTGTATTTTCAAACATGCTCCATCGGCCGGCGCGGACTGCGGTCAGCGTTGTCGGTATCGGCGTTGGAGTATTGCTCATAGTCTTTACGATCGGACTGGCGAATGGCAGCTTGCGTGAGCGAGCTCAGCGCGAATCTAATGTCGGTGCTGAGCTGATGTTTCGCTCCCCGGGCAGTCTTGGCCTTGGCGGGTCCGATCCGCTGCGGCTTCCGGTTTCGATGGCCGCCGAGCTTGAACAGGTCGAGGGCGTTGCGGCCGCCGTTCCCGTTGCTCAAAACAGCGTCCCCGCAAAGGATGGACTAACCGGAAGCCGCCTGATCGACGGTGTGCCCTATGACAAGTATGCGGCGATGGCGGGGCTGCAGATCATCCAGGGCCGCAAATTCGAGGACGGCAAAGCTGAGATGATGTCGGACACGGCTTGGCTCGAACGCCGAA
Source organism: Pyrinomonadaceae bacterium (assembly GCA_049663465.1). Taxonomy (GTDB): domain Bacteria; phylum Acidobacteriota; class Blastocatellia; order Pyrinomonadales; family Pyrinomonadaceae; genus OLB17. The sequence goes on along the minus strand of JBATDM010000036.1, from coordinate 23,454 downwards.
AGATGAAGATCGGCGATACGTTCAGCATTTACGACCGCGATTTTGAGATCGTCGGTACATACGAACCGAGCGCCGGGGCGAGGATCAAGATACCTCTTGCGACTATGCAGGCCCAGATCGGCGCCGACGACAAAGCGTCAGCTTTCTTAGTAAAAATTAAGGACGGCTATACGGTGGAGGCGGTAGGCGACGCACTGCACGCGAAGTTTCCCGAGAATCAGATCATCAAAACCAGCGAACTCGAAGAGCTTTATATGCAGGGCATTCCTGCTCTCAATGTTTTTCTCGACGTGGTCGTCGGTGTAGCCGCCGTCATCAGCGGCCTCATCATCTTGCTCACGATGTACACGACGGTCACCGAGCGGACACGTCAGATCGGCGTTTTAAAATCGCTTGGGATGTCGAAGACGGGCATTGCGATGACGATCGTGCAGGAAGCGCTACTGATCAGCATCGGCGGCGTGATTTTCGGGATCGCAGCCACTTTTATTCTCAAGGCGGCTCTAACAAAATGGACGTCCCTAAGTGTCACGGTCGAACCGCAGGTCGTGCTGACGATCATTGCCGTCGGCTTACTTAGCGGCGTTGTTGGAGCCCTTTACCCCGGCCTGCGGGCGGCCCAGCTTGATGCGGTCGATGCGTTGAATTACGACTAACTCATTGTCCCGCAATTGCCCTTAGTCTCTCGGCGGTCGCGGCATCCAGGCGATATATTGTGGCCGAATGGATCTGCCCGGCATAGATCATTGTAGATGAAGAGTTCGAGGTCACGAGAACTTCGAGATACGCTCGATTGCTAAAGTATTTCCTTCCTCGTGCTGCGACGACATAGTCTTCCGCACCTACCTGCTGCATTTCTGCTGCGTCCGACATGGATATCATCCTCAGATCTCCACGACCTGCCTTCTTTGCATAGTGCTCAAATAGAGCGGGAGTTTCACACGCGACGATCGCATTTGACGTTGCGGTCTTGGCGATCTCGGCGACTATGTCACTTGTAGTGGCATCGTAAAATTCGTCATGGGGAAAATACGTGCCCGCACCGGCCACACCGCCACCGATGCCGTTCGTGTAGAGCCTAAAATGCGGCGAAACGGAAAGCGAACGCGTGACGGGAAATGCAATAACCACAACAAAGAGAACGATCTGCAGCCCGGCGGCCACGCGCACGCTGGGCATCCTTTCTGATAACCATTTCACAATGAAATAGAATCCGACTGCTGCGGGAATAAACACTAGCGGTGCGGCGATCGTGAAATAGCGTGTAAATTTGCCGCCAACAAACGTGTATGAGAGCAGCCAAACCAAGGCCCAAAAAAAGATCAAAAGCCGGCCGTCACCCAACTTCCGCATCAGCATTGCAGGAAGGCCGGCAACGAACAAGATCAAGGTCAACAGCGAGGTCTTAACGCCAAGAAATACAAAGAAAAAAGTCCATGGGACACCAGCGAGCCATGCCGACATCTGATTTCGATAGAGTGCCCCCATGAATTCATAGCTGTCATGGCCAATGCGGTTTTCACTCGAAAATTTGAGCATTTCCCGCCACGTATCGGGCAGCAAAATGGTCGGATTAAAGATCAGGAAACTAACCCCCATGATCACGATAAACTTTAGCCACCCCGATTTGGTAAGGTCCCATCGACGTCCGGGAACCCACTTAAATGCGTTATAGTATGCGACCGGAATCGCCAATAGAAACGGATAATACTTCGACGCCATCAGGGCGGCAAAACTCGCGCCTGCCAAATAGACATATTTCCGCCAACCTGGGTTCTCTCTCTCAGCCTCGGCCTGGCCCCGCACCAAAAAGAAAAATGTAAGCACTAGAAAGAACAAAACAAGGCTGTCCTCCTTGGCTATTCGGTCAAAGGCAATGGCCATCGGCTCGACCGCCCAAAACGCAGCCGAAACCAATCCTATCGTTTGGCCAAACATCCTCGAGACGAGAAGGAATAGTAAAAGTACTGTGAACGTTCCAAATAGAGCGATCGGAAATCGGAGTGCGGCCTCATCAGATATCTTTGTTTCGGAAGAAAGAAATGATCTATTTATTTTCCCCGCCCCGATAATGCTGATGGTCTGCAAACCTTTCATCAGAAACGGATGCTCGCCATTCTTGCCTGACAGGCCGTTGGCACGGTACTCCTCGACAGTTTGAAGTTTGTTCAATTCGTCTTCACCAAGACTTTCAGTGCCAAGCCCGCATACTCGAAATCCGAACGCGGCAGCAAGCAGCACCATGAGGATAAGGGCCACGACCCGTTTGTCGCGTGCAAAGACGAGGTCGTCGGCAAACTTTGCAGGATAAATGTCTGCGGTGGTTGGCGGTAGTACTTTATCTGGCAATTCTTTCAGGTTCTCCCAAACACGATCTGCGAGTTTCGTTGAATAACCGGGCCGAAATGGCAGATTAAACGATGAGTTTTTCATAGTCAAAAGGAATTCCAAAGAACGTTGGGGGCGTGTTAGAATCTCTACTCACGCATTTATGCGTATGATCGACGGATGGTTTTGCGAATACTTTCAGCTCTGCTTTTTGTGATCTGGCTGGCTTTGGTGTTGGCTGGAAAAGGTGGATTTGTCCACTTCCTGCTTCTGATATCGATCGGCATCGCTGGAACCGAGATCGTGGCACTCTATCGCCCAAAAATGAGGGAACAATAAGCTGTAAACTTTTTTGCGGATCGACGCATCTATTCAACCAATTAGATTTTTCGCGTCTCATACCGGCACTAGGCCGTTTCCTGTTATCCAATGCACTGTAAATTGTTGAAAACGAGAGCTGTTCGAGCGTTTATTCAACAATTGAACGCTTTTTTACTGTTCGTCGCGATCTCCGCGACGGCGATCGCAGTTCCTGCCCAGTCCTCAGCCGGCCTTTCGATCAATGAGGCCCCGCCGCGGGCCGATGGCATCCTTGAATCGGATTACGGCCCCGGGTTTCGAGTTGAAAAGGTTTCCGTCGCCGGCGGATCCGAACTGATCACCATCTTCGCCAGACAGCGTCCTGCTGGCGCAACGCTCGGCCCGGTCGCTGACCTGCCGCTTGTTACCGTTTTACGCGACACCTTGGGCGACGAAAAACTCGAGAACGACCGGCTGCGTTACGTCTGGATGCACACTTACACCGAACCCTCGATCAAGCAAAAGATAGCCGGTTTCGTCCCGTTTCTCTACATGCGGACGCGTAACAAGTCGGACGTTGGCTCCGATCCGGCGCCGCCTATCATCGAGCTGAATGGTTCTGATAAGAACAAGTGGAACAGCATCTTTTGGATGGTCTTCAAAAAGATAGCGTTGAGCGGTATCGGTGCCGGCGTTCGAGCATCAACGCTCCAGTATCGGCAAAACGCACAGGATTATCGAAAAACAGCCATTGCAAGCGCATTGACCATCTTATCTCTGTATCAGGACACGGTTGGCGAAAAAGTACTCTCGAGCCAGGAACTCAAGGACATTCAGGCCCGATTGTTTTTGAACGATAAGATGTTCGGCTGGCATATGCAGAGCGAAAATCTCGGCCGCGTATATGATAAGGAGACGGCGATCACCAGAGATTACCGCGGGCATAATTGGGAATTGTTGCGTCAGTATTCTGAGGCACAAGGGTTGTACTTTGACCCATTGGAGATGCCTGATGGATCACCACGTCACGCGATCGTATGGGCCGCGGCATCAGATATTCAGGCAAATAAGGGTAAGAAATTTGAAAAGCGTTTTTTGAATATCAAGAGCCCTTGGGGCGATAAAAAGCTGGCAAATTGGAAAGGATACACCGAGGTTCGCTGGTATGATCAGGACGATCGCGTGGTTGCCGCTGAGACACCGGGAGCGAGACCCAGAACATTGATCCCATTGGCTCTTTACGGGCTCGACCATCCAAAAGTACCGGCAATACTCATCGATTTCCGTGACAATGAGAACCCTAAATTTCGCGAGATATCACGGCGGGTGCTAAATGACCTAACGGGAAATGTCCTATCCTTGTCGCAGTTTAGCGGCTTCCCTTTCTTTCTTGGCCGGTTTATCTACGATTTTGTAAGCGGGCGACGCGGCATGGATCTCAATCAGGAATCCCGGCTTCGATCATATTCCCAACTCAAACTACTTCTTGCTCTCGATGCATCATTAGATCCGGATTTTCGTAACAGCCTCGCCTCGCGGGTCGAATCAGCCACGCTAAACCCGCTACAGAATGACGCAGATATTGAGATGAAACTCGCCCGCAAACAGTACGCAAATCTGCTTGCCTGGGCAGCTCGTCCTGATGGGCTTGCCAAGAAGATAGAAAACGACCGTCGCGAGGAGATGGTGAGGTTGGTCCACGATGGCCACGATCGAGCCTGGTTTGCCCTCGGCCATTTTATTACTTTTGGCCGTTACACTCATCGTGAAAAACCGACTCTGGAGCTGACCGCTCAGATGGACATAAGGCGACAGTTGGACTATCACGAAAGATTTTTACGCGAAGTTGCCTTCAGATCGTCAGATCCGTCGATAGATACCGATATGGCGGCCCTGGAGAGCTCGCTGGTTTTCGTATCTCAGCATGGCTCGGAGGCCGGATCAAAAACAACGAGGGCCCTGGCCAAGATATTCGATATCTCTCGTGATCGAGAGATGCGCGAGCTTGCCCTCGCCGGGCTTTATCGAATTAATAACTCGTCAGCAAAAAAACAACTTCTTGCAATTTATAAGGATGAGGAACGCGACAACCGTTGGCGCAATATCTGTGCAAATTATCTAAAACTTGCACTCAAAGAAGGCCAGCGAATATCCAAACGCGATGCTAGAGACATTGCGGGGATGGCGTCAAACTGATCCAAGCTCGGCATTTCAAGATGATTCTAAGTCGGAAAGGCATCAGTATCACTCTGACCATAGCTCTCGCCGCTCTTTGCGCAATCGGCACATCGGCTCAGGGTGTAAAGCGGGTTGTGCTGGTTAAAATCGACGGCCTACCTTCTTACTATGTGGATCGGTTCGTTAGTCAACGTGACCCTAAAACCGGGCTATCCGTCCTTCCATGGATCGAAGAGGCCTTTTACAAGAACGGAACACGCGTTCCCAATTTCTATACCCGCGGAATGAGCCTTTCGGGCCCGTCGTGGGGACAGATCGATACCGGTCAGCATTTGCAGATCAAGGGCAATGTCGAATATGACCGCTACACGCTCCACGCCTACGATTATTTAAATTTTTTCCCTTACTACCTAAAATATGGCCTTTCTAACCGAAAGGCGGACATGCCGGCCGTAGAGGTGCTGGACCAGCTCCAGATTCCCTTACTGATCGATGCTTTCAGCTATCGAAAGCGATATACCAGCCAGCAGCTCTATCAGCGCGGCAACAACTGGGAGGTCATCGGAAGCGGGCTAGTAAACTTGTATCCGGGCGATCCAGGCGATTTCATTGATGAGTGGACGCTGGGGCTTGATTATCGCAAGATAACAATCAACCAAGTCGAACGCGATATCCTAGGCAAACTCGAAAAGAATCCGGAGATCGATTACTTTGACTATTACGATGTGTCATTCGACCACATCTCGCATCACAATAACGATACGCAGTCGCGGTTGTCGGCGTTAAGGGATCTTGACAAACTTATTGGCCGAATGTGGGTTGCGATCCGCGAATCATCTAGGGCGGACGAGACGGCGCTCGTTCTGATCTCGGATCACGGATTCAATTCCGACTCGAGAGTCTATAGTCAGGGCTTCAATCTTGTAAAACTTCTGACAAGTCCAGCGGGAGGCGGCCATCATGTTGTTACTAAGCGACGGCTCATGCTCGATTATTCGATAAAGGGCATATACCCGTTTGTTCCTCTGATCAAGACAGACTCAAAAAACTCGACCTATTTACAGGGGCAAAGCAGCAACTACCCTACTGCTCTCCTTGATTTTGACGGCAATGAACGGTCATCTATCCACCTGCGAAACAGCGACCTCAATGTGCTGCATATTATGCTCATGCAGTTGCAGCGGAAGGACCTGTCGCCGGAGATTCGCTCAGCCACTTCAGCCGCATTTTTCGACGTGATCGATCGTCATCGCATAGAATGGCGGCGGACGCTTGGTGAGATGCATGAGGAACTCGATGCACTTCAGCGTTGGATAGGGCCAGAAGAAAAGATCGTTAACGCCCATCCAAAGAAATATTCAGATGAAGCGAAGCGGGATGGTTTGGACAAAGCCGACCGGCGTCGAGCCGCGCTTCTAGACATCGCGATCGAAGCTGCGGCCGACTACCGAGCCTACGCTGCGACGCTTACCATGCTTTCGAGTCTCAGCCGCGAGAATTTTGATCCGCGGCACATGAAGATCGAGGACGTCATTGCCCCAAACGCGATGGGCGACCCGAACTCCATATATCAACTTCAAAACTATGTCGCGGGGCCGTCATCTTGGGGATTTGCCCTCAATTCGGAAAAGGACCTGGATATGGACAGGAGTTTTGCAAGGGTCAATTATCTTGAACTCTTGTCCTCGCAGCGTGTCAGAAATAGTGTGCAAAAGCACATCAGTAATCAGCCGATCGATTTTGTTGCCCTTCGTATCCCGGCCGAGTCACTGAAAAATTCTCTTCCCTCGGGAACAAAAATGACGGACGACCCCATCTGGCTTTATGGCGGTAAAGACAAGCAGGCGTTGATCCTATCGCAAACAGATGCGGACGGAATTCGAAGCTATAAATACATACCGGCCGCGAGACTCACACAGGACTCAAATGGCAAGGTGACGTTTGAGATCAAGCCGGCGGGTGATGGATTTCCGCTCAAATATTTCGAGGACAACGATTTTGACGTAGCAGACCGAACGGCTTGGTTTACCAAGTTTCATACTGAGTCTGCATGGCTGACCGCTACCCACAGGACAAAATATTCAAATGCTCTGATCGGATTGAATGAACAGCTCGATCGGCATCCTGTTTATGATGAGAATACCGACGATCTTTCTAACGATGACCTTCTTATTCGGCGCTTCCGGCAGCGCCAGCGACAGTTGACCGAGGCCGACTTGCTGATCCTGGCCGACGACCATTGGAATTTTGACGTTCGCGGGTTTAATCCGGGCGGCAATCACGGCTCATTCTTTCGTGTGTCGACAAACAGCACCCTTATGATCGCCGGCGGCCGATCTACCGGCATTCCACGCGGAATGGCGGTCGCAGCTCCTTACGATAGTATGAGTTTTGTCCCGACCCTTCTCCGACTGATGGGAAAGATAGATAAGAATAATGAACCGTCTCTCGAACTAAAAAATGCCGGTTTCAGGAAGTTTCCCGGCGACGTTATCAAGGAAATAACCGAACAGGGCGGTCAGACGGCACGGCATTAGCTAACTATCTTCGGTTATCTGCCAAAGTGTTTTGCTCCTCGCGCGGCACCACGCCACAAAAGGATCACCATTCCGATAAATGTTGAGAACAGGATCGCCCCGCGTCGCACAAGTGCTAGCGCGACGCCAACTGCCGTAGTGTATCCGAGCGTCTTTAGGATCAATCCGTTGCCTCCCTCATAAACCCCGATCGTGCCTGGAATAAACCCGAAGACCGCGTTGATCACCTTTGTCAGACTCTCGATAATAAAAGCAACCGAGACCGTGCCGTCGTAACCAAGAAACCTCAAAGCGAAGAAGACCTCAACAACGCTCACCGCATGAACACCGATACTGATGCCAAAGACGGTGAAAAAATCAGCTTTCCGGTCGTGATAAAACTGAAAAACATTCCTCTCAACATCCAACAGTCCGGCACGCTTACGCAGAAGAAAACTCGGTGCAAGATCGCGTTTTTCCATAAAAACGATGGTCCGGGAAATTGGTTTGACACGCTTGAGGATCGCGATCATGAGGGCGGCAAAGAGCCCTAGGGCAACTATGACTATCGCGAGCAGAACGCGGGTCATGGTTGACCCGTTGCTGCCATAATTTACCAGAAGAATTGCAACGCCCGCGAGGACCATAAGGACGACCGTAACGTAATACAAAATATTGTCAATGATGACGGCTGAGGCACTCTGTGTTAACGAAATATCCTTTTTTAGCAGCACCGCTCGAGTCGCATCACCAAGAAACGGTCCGGTAAATGAGAAAAAATTGACGGCCTCACCGCCAAATCGAGCGGCTACGGCGCTTCGAAACTTAAATGTCCGATGATCCGGGGCGATCGCGAGGAAAAGACTCGCCGATCTCAAGAGATGCCGTGTCAGATTTAGAATGAGAATCAATAGGAATCCCAAGCCGACGCTCGAAAGCGAATCGATCAGGCTTTGATACCCGATACGGTAAATTACAAATATGAGTAGCGCCAGGCCAAGTAGAAACGTGATCGCGTGAATCGAGATCAACAGGTTGGTCTTTTTCGATCGGCCCTTTTTTTCCGGGCGTTCAGCGGCTTGAAGTTCGCCGTCGAGGTAGTTCTCGCTCTGCATAAATCCCTTGAAAGCTCAGCATGCGGCTAAACCCGTATTGTATCCGGTTTGATGAGCGAAACATAGTACAAGGAAGCCTGCTTTTGTCGGGATTCTACAATCTGGCTTGGCGAAAAAATCTTTGGTATCGTACATATTCAAAGCAGGGGGCGGCGGAGTGCTGCGGAACAGTCAACGACTCAGAACGATGGAAAATAGAATACTGCTCGCCACGAACAATGAGGGCAAGATCAGCGAGCTAAGGGATATGCTCATCGGCTCGCCGATCATTGTCGCAAGTCGCGCGGACTTTCCTGAGGTCGATGAAGTAGAGGAAACAGCGTTGACGTTCGCGGAAAACGCGAGGCTCAAGGCATCAGGATATGCTCGGCAGACCGGACTCGTCGCTCTCGCCGACGACTCGGGACTGGAGGTTGCCGCCTTGGGCGGGAGGCCAGGTGTGCTATCGGCACGCTATGGAGGCGAAGGCAAAAGCTTCGATCAGAAAATGCGCATGCTTCTCGGCGAACTCGCCCAGATCGATGGAGGTGATCGGCAGGCTCGCTTTGTCTCTTCGATCGCTATATCTGATGTCGAGGGCAATATTTTGATTGAATCCAGGGGAGTCTGCAATGGCCGAATTACGACGGAACCGAGAGGTCTCGAAGGCTTTGGCTATGACCCTCTGTTCATCCCCGATGGATATGAAAACACGTTTGGCGAGTTGCCGTCCGCTGTAAAGGCAAAAATTAGCCATCGAGCAGCGGCTTTTCGCGAAATAATCCCATTTTTACGGGATTATATGGCAGATTGACTTGACCTGATCGAATTTCAGGCTTAGAATTCGACACTTGGAATCGTTTCTTTAGTGAAACAGACGGGGCGTAGCACAGCCTGGTAGTGCGCACGGTTTGGGACCGTGAGGCCGCAAGTTCGAATCTTGCCGCCCCGACCAATCAGAACTTTCTAAAGATTCGACGGTTTCCCCCATTGCCGAGGCTTTCTAAATTAGTTACAGATCGCTCAGGAAGAATATTTTGCAACCAAAAACTGGAGGTTAATTAAATTATGGCTCGTATGACACAGACGGAAATTATCAGCAGCTTGGCCGATTCGACCGGATGCAAGAAGACAGAGGTCAAAGCATTGTTTGACGCTCTTGCGGCTCTCGCAACCAGCGAAGTAGTCACAAACGGTGAATTCACGGTTCCCGGCTTCGGTAAATTGAAAAAAACGCACCGCAAGGCGCGTGATGGTCGTAACCCAGCAACGGGTGCTGTCATCAAGATCCCTGCCAAGACAACGGTCAAGTTTGCCATCGGCAAAGCTATGAAAGACGCTGTTGCCTAAACCACTGTATGATGTGAGTGAATTCTCACGAACCGGCAAATCTAGCGGTTTGCCGGTTTTTACTTTTTTTACACTTTTCCCCCTTTGAGCGAAAAAAAAGTAGTGACATCCGTTTTTTTTTCTGTTACCATCGTCTTACAGTTGAAACGAGGCCAAAAGCTCGCGTTTTCCTGCAACTTTGTTGAGGAAGACTTCAACTTATTTATGCCGGATCGGAATTGTTTCGTGTCTGACCGGAGCGTCTCGCCAAAGTGCGATGCGGATACGCCCATCGGGTGAATAATTGAAACGAAGGAGAATAAACGTGGCAGCAGCTAGACCAATGACATTGCAGGATAGAGTTCTGCAAATCGACCATATTCAGGCTCGACGGTTTTCAAAATTGACCGGCGACTCTGTGGAAATTGCGGCAGAAGGGATCATCAGACACCTGAGGGCATGTGCCCGCATGGACGTCAACCCCGATGCCTCGGCCGTCCGAGAGATCATCGACGACGCCCTGAACGGCAGACGAGTTTTTGCCGAAACCTCAAACGACCTTTTGGCCGCTTAGTTTTAATATTAAATAGAAAGTTCTTTTTGAGGCCGTCCATTTGGACGGTCTTTTTTTTGCGAGGATTCTGGTCGGAGGGATGCGATCTCCGATTACTGATCCCTCAAGACCAATTTATAAAGCGCGTACTCCCCAAATTGCTCTCGGTCGGTCCGTTCGTACCACTTATCAAGACTGTCGAGATACGGCTCAAGATCGACTGGTGTGACAAGATAATCGAGTTTCACCATATCTTCACGGCGGGCGTCAAAGTTTCTCGAGTACTCAGCATATCGCCGGGCCTCAGCATCGATCTCACTGTAAGTAAGGGGTTGATGAGCGGAACTGAGGCGATCAGTATGCCGGCCCCATCCAAAGAGGGCGATCATCGAGACGAAATCCTGTCCGCGTTTCATCCCTGCAGCAAGTTGCTTCTCGCCAACACCCTGATAATAAAGTTGCTGATAGTACCGTTCTTTGTTCTCTTGCCAGTTTACACCAACAAATACGTGTTGATGCCTGGCCCAAAGCACTGCCTGCGGAGCGATAGTTGGCAGATCATCGGCTTCGGCAATACCTAAATGAAGTACGACACGATGGTGCTTTTGAGCGTTGCCCTGCCCGATCTCTGTCAGACGCTTGCCGACAAGGTACGCCTTATCACGGAGCACATTAACGTCGTCCAACACGCGAACGGTGTAATGACATTCGACAAAACCCCAGGCCGCCACGATCACAGCAATACCCGTGATTACCAATTTCGATACGACCTTTTCCCGGCCCTCGGCCGTTCGCCAAAGCAGTCCAAGGGTTATAACCACTGCCAACCCGGCAACATAATTACCGATAAACACCTGATAGTGTATCGGCTGGAGAGACTGACCGGTTATCACTTGTTGGTTAAAGATAAACGCCGGGGTGAGAGCTATCGAGATCGCAAACAATGTTCCTCGATCACGAAGTGACAACATCTTCAGCCAAATGGCGGCCGCGATCACCAGAATAACCAAAAAGCCGATCATCTCAGGAGTTCGCGTCAGATCCGGCGAGTGCGTGCGGACGAGAAGCTGCACCTCATCCATCGTATCGGAGCGTTTTGAGAGCAGATAGCCATACGGGGCCAACATCACGAGACAGCCAATGCCAAGAAATACGAACCGCCGGATATCGCCCCACACACCCTCCGGGCGGGCGGCAAGCCAGCAAAGTCCTAAACACCCAAGCCACGCCACAGCGGTCGTCCATACATAAAAGTACGAAAATACCGTGTACCCGAAGGCCAGCGAGGCAACGGAGATCAGAAGGATCGAGGACGATCGCGCGTCTTCACTCGACTCGCTTCGGTCAATCAACTTCCATATCAGCCCCACGAGCCCAAAGAACGCAGGGAAAGCCATCGCCGGAATATATCGCCTGAATCCCGGAAAATATGGATACGAATAACCAGTCCCCAATATCTCGCCTATCGCACCCTCACCGGCAAAGAGCGCACCTCCGGCCAGGACAATGAGGCTTCCGGCCATTGCAAACAACGAGTCCCCCGTGATCATTCCCAATACCCAAAATATCGCAAGGGCCGTCAAGAAAGCCGCTACGGCGCCTGAGATCGTCATCGCCCACGGAGCTCCGATACCCAAAATGCGTGCGGGAATCGCTACCGTATAAGGCCCGGCAAATTGTATCGAGAAAAGAGACTCAGCCTGAGGGTTCTCCGGCGAATCATCGCGACCGGAATATGGATCGTTCTTGCGCGGCCGGCCGTCGATCAACGCCTTAAGGTAGGCGGCGTACGCAACTTCATCAATATCGTTATATGCATAGTGCCCGTTCCACTCGTTCCCGCGCAGATAGAGCATCTTCGCCTGCGGATACAGTGAGAACAGGACCAGGAAAAGCCCGGCAATAATGCCAAAACGCCAATAAAGCTTCATAAAAACGAACTGACAGATTAGCACGAATCCGGGCGAATCGCCTGCCCAAAACCTTTTACACAACTTTACACATCCTCGCGGATTCCTGACATCCGGGCACTTCAAGATGCGTCATATTAAATGTACGCGGAACGAAAGCGAGATTTTATTGCCGACAGTTATTTGGATACGGTCCGCGTCGAATAAATTTAATAAGGAAAACGGAGAAATAATAATGTTCAATCTTAAAGCAAAATTCATCATCGCAGCTACAGTTCTTGTCCTCGGCGTGTCCGCCGCAAACGCACAGATCGCAGACGGCACATCCATCAAGATAAATGTACCGAGCTCATTCGTCGTTCGCGACGTGAAGTTCCCTGCCGGTGTTTACACAATTGAGCGCACGCCGACGACTGCCGATTCATCGTCACTTCTCATCATTCGCGGCGAAGGCGAATCGATGATCTTTGACACAATGGTGTCCAGCTCGAACCAAGCTTCAGCGAAAACGCAGCTCGTTTTCGACACCGTCGATGGCGTTAACTATCTTTCAGAGATCCTGGTAAAAGGCCAGACCTCAAAGAACGAACTCACCAAGACAAAAGCCCAAGCCACCAGATCCGCCGATACAGTCGCCATCCGATACATCATCACGCTCACAGACACTGGCTTCTAAATAAAAACTCGCGAGAGTATTCATTCATCCTCCTTTCGGGTGTTGTCGGAAACGGCAGCACCCTTTTTCATGCCAACGTGAGCCTTCCATAATTCATCTCAATACGGTACACTTGCTTTCCCACGAGTGGGGGCGACAGGCTTCGACAGGGGCTTGTATAGATCTTTGAATGCACGTCGGGCTTTTTGTAGGTGAGCCCGTTAACAAAACTTGCAAAACACAAATGCTAATCAAGAATTAGCTCTTGCTGCCTAACTAACGTTAGCTACAGCAGTGTCTTACCGGAAGTCCGCCTGATGCGACCGGCTAAGGCATAACTCAGTTCAGGCTAGGGCGCGTCCACCACCTGCGGGCGCGGCTTAAAGTTAGTCAGGTTAGCCATTGATGAGGTCTTGTTTATTCATCTGCTCAACAATGGCGAAGAATAAGTGAATAAACTAAACGTGTAGATTTCGCTGGTCGCAACCTTTGGATGCGGGTTCGATTCCCGCCGCCTCCACCACTTCAATTTTCTATGAGTGACCGAAACATAGAATTTAGCTCCGGATCATCATAATATTCCCGAAACACCGGGTCAGCGGACAACATTATCATCCCAAAGTCACGCTTTTCGTAAGCCCGCTTGAGACCTCGCAGCGTCGCGTCTCGATCACCAAGCAATGCGTAATACCTGACCGCAACCATCTCCTTCTCCTCGACGGGGACTTGCCGTATCTCGATCAGCTTCTTCCAAAATGCACGAATGCCGCCACGCTCGAATGCCTCTTGAACCGGTTGCAAATGTGCCGGCAGAGTGCTGCTGTTGACGGTCAACCGTTCACTGACGAAGAATTCGCCGACCGCCTCAGGGTACATGCCCTTTGCCGTGTAGATCTCGGAAAGCAGCTGGTGCCCATCGTACGAATTCGCATCCATTACGAGCGTGCTTTTACACTGGGCCTCAGCCTCATCATGCCGCTGCAAAAAGTAGAATACCCTGCACACATCGGTATTGATGGCGATTGAGTCCGGTTCCAATTCCAACGCACGGCTGGCCTCGGCCAAAGCCTCGTTCAATCGACCGCCCGCCGCAAGCTGTAATGCGTACCACTGATGAGCAGGTGCATAATCCGGGCTGAGCGAAATAGCCCTCTTAAAGTGACGCTCCGCCTCGCTGAGCTTCCAATCCCAAAACAATCCAACAAAACCTATCGTCGCGTAGGGTTGTCCGAGCGACGGATCGAGTTGCATTGCCAGCTGCGCCTCGCCTTCGGCCAAGCTATGATTGGTAGAGTCGAATGCATAAGCGTCTGCCAACGCGGCGTGGCCAAGAGCAAAATCCGGGTCTTTTTCAACCGCTTGTTCGAGTAGTAGCGTCGCCTCATGCAAACCTGCGGCAGAGCGATCGTTCCACAACGTCCGACCTCGCTCGTAGAGGTCAAAAGCCTCGGCATTAGTGGCCACGGCCGCCCGATCCTCGTCGCTAGAGTCTGATCTGAACGAACTCCATCCGCCGGGTGCGAACCCAAATGCTGCTGCAAGCAAAACTGCAACAGCAACACTCGCAATTATTTTTCTGGGAGTTAGTAACCCGCTCAGCAACGGCCGGCTAATCTCCTCAGTGCCCTCGACCTGTTCGCGGAATGCCAGTACGAAGTTTGTCCTTCGTTCGACGGTAAACGTGTCGTCATCCTCCAACACCTCTTTTAGCTCCGCCTCGAACCTGTATCCGCGTTTGGGCACGGTCGTGATGAACCGCGGCACGTGGGCATCGTCACCGAGAACCTTTCGGAGCATCGATACGTTACGGCTGAGATTGTTTTCTTCGGTAAAGCTGTCAGCCCAGAGGCAGTCCATGATCTCGTCTTTGGCAAGTGTATGGCCTCTATTCTCAACAAGCAGGAGCAGCAGATCAAAGACTTTGGGAGTCAGCGGCAGGAGTTGCCCATCTCGCATAAGCCGACGCTCGTCCGCGTCGATGCGGAATGAGTCGAACTCGTAAAAGTGCTTCGGCGGGCGAATCATAACTTCGTTCTCACGGGTTTTCACGAAAATTTCACACTTTTGGAAAGATTTTCTCGGGTCCCGTTTCCTATGATGATTTGCTCCCAAATTGTAGTGCAGTTTCTGCCGCAGAGCAACATGAAAACGATCCGTACGATCACGTTAAGTGTTGAAAAAAGCGAGACGATGGTCATACGCGGCAGCTGCTCGATCACACGGTTTTGGTGCGACGGCTGCGGTCGCGAGGCAAGAATGACAGGAATCGGTAACGCAGCCAGACTGGCCGGGACGCTGCCGCGATTGATCTATCGCATGCTCGAATCGAAAAATGTCCATTTCGCAGAGAGAAATTCTGAATTGTTGATATGTCTAAATTCCCTAATCGAGTCCCATCTGGACGAAGGCGCCGACGGCCCAAAGGTCGTCAAAACAGGAGGTAACTATGAATAGGCCCGTTCGAAAATTCTATCGTATCTTTGGCATAGCTATCCTACCGATAATGGCATTTATGTTTGGCTTGCCCAACCTAACCGGACACTTGCAGACCCCGGAAACTCCGGGCGCGACGTTTACCGTTACAAATGCGAGCGATACCGGGGCCGGAACATTGCGGCAGGCGATATTGGACGCAAATGCGGCCACCGGGACCGACACGATCAACTTCGCCATCGGAACTGGTTCGGTTGAAATAAATCTTGATACGACTC
The DNA here is from genome assembly GCA_049663465.1 of Pyrinomonadaceae bacterium. GTDB lineage: Bacteria > Acidobacteriota > Blastocatellia > Pyrinomonadales > Pyrinomonadaceae > OLB17. The sequence goes on along the minus strand of JBATDM010000036.1, from coordinate 7,880 downwards.
TGCCTACAGTTACGGATCCAGTCGTGATCGACGGCACTACCCAGCCGGGTTTTGCGGGGTCGCCCCTGATCATCCTTCGAAGGAACAATGCGCCTGTCGCGACGAATGGCCTCCAAATCTCGGGCGGAAATTCGACGGTTCGCTCCCTTGCCCTGATGAGATTTCGGGATGGCGTCGTGCTCGAAATGGCGGGCGGCAATACGATTACCGGATGCTTTCTCGGCATCGACCCTCGAAATGAGTCCTCTACTCTTTCTGGTACCACGGGCAACGGCATTTTGATCAACAATTCGCCCAACAACACGATCGGCGGAAATTCGGTTTCACTGCGAAACGTGATAGGCCGAAGTACTTCTGATGGCATCGAGATAACCGGTGCCGCATCGATCGGAAATATCATTTCAGGCAACTACATTGGGATCCTGTCGAACGGGACGGACGTGGCGAGGAACCTGCAAAACGGTGTCTTCATAAACGACTCGTCGAACAACCGGATTGGAGGCACGGCCCTTGACGAGCGCAACCTGATCTCTGGCCACACTGATCTCGGCCAACCAGTTGACCTACAGGCGGGGATCCAGATCAGCGGAACTGGTGCATCCGGCAATGTCGTTCAAGGAAATTACATCGGAACTGACGCCACAGGCTCCTCGATCAAGCCGAACAGCTTCGGTATTTGGTTGAATGGAGCTTCGAACAATACGATCGGCGGGACAACAGGCACAACGCCCGGAGGCCCATGCACCGGCGCGTGCAATCTGATATCAGGCAATCGGCGTGAGGGGGTCGCGATCAATCTCAATGTATTCGCTCAGAACGCCGCATCGAATGTCATCGAGGGGAACTTTTTCAACCTAAACCCAAGCGGCATGTCGCTTCTGGTAGCACCGTCTCCCGGACCCGGCTACAGCATCTCGATCATCAATGGGCCGAATACACGGGTCGGCGGCACCTCGCCAGCATCACGAAACGTGATCGTCAGCACAGCGGACAACGTCCTGATCACCAATTCATCTGGTTGTGTCGTCAAGGCAAACTTTATTGGAACCAACTCGACCGGCACGTCGGCTCTCGGAAACGCGGTTGCAGGCGTCACCGTTCAAACAGTACCCGGCGGAACGGGTACCGCGACCTCGAATTCGATTGGCGGCACCACTGTCGGCGAGCGAAACCTGATCTCCGGCGGCAATCAGACCGGTATTATTCTTGCGGGCACTTCGAACACGGTTCAGGGAAACTATATCGGCACCGATGTAACCGGTGCTCTGGATCTTGGCAATGCCCAAGACGGGATACTGGCCGGTGGAAGCTTCGGCACGATAGGCACTGCTACTGGTACCACACGGGCGGGCGCCTGCACCGGCGGATGCAACGTGATCTCAGGCAACGGTCGCGATGGCGTACGTATCCAGAGTTCACTTGCCTCTAGCAATCGCGTCGACTACAACTATATCGGGCTAAACGCCGAGGGGCTCGAGGCAATGTCAAACGACGGGAGCGCTATCAACCTGCTGAATAGTACCAACAACAACATAATCGGAAAACCGCCGGGGACATTTCCCCAAGCGACGGAGTTTCAAAGGGTTCCCGAGCAGGTCTTTTGCATTCAGGATTACGTCACGGGGGACATTGTATCGGTCGACGACGAAACTAACGAGGCCACGATCATGCGGTGCAATGGAAGCCTCCCGAGAACCGTTCCAGTTACAATCAACGTCGTCGGGGTATTTTTTTCTTTCAAATCCGACTCCTCTGGCCTTTCAGGCTCGATCGATCTGGACACTCGATTAGGAAAGGCCGAGTTTCCTTCCGGGAGCAGTCCACAGTTTCCTTCAACTATTTTTGTGCTTGATCGGGACGTTGGCAACAGTTCATGTGTCTGCCCGACTACCGGTGACCAGCTATTGGATGGAGGGGTAACGCTCTCTGGAACTGATACGATAGACAATTTCGTAATTGGAAACCGCCTGAACCTCGACCGATCATATGGACGACTGATTGGCAGCCAAGGCATTGGCGTCAGTATCGAGCTTGCATCGAGGAACGAGGTGGACTCTAACCTTATTGCCGTCGGTGAAAGCGACGCAATTGATGCTTCATCGGGCAACAATAACGACCTTCTCTTTTCGACGATAGATATACCCGCCGCTCTCTACTTCCGCTCGAATGATATTAAGGGGGTGACAGGCCCGCCCCGATCCCTGATCGACCTGAACGACAACAACATTCGCGACCCGAATGACCCGCAGGATCCCGACGGCGGGGCAAATCGAACGCAGAACTATCCCGAAAATCTCGTTGTGCAGCTCTTAGGTGAAAACGATGTCCGGCTAACCGGCAACTTTAACAGTACCCCAAACGGCACATTTGACGTAAGGCTCTATGGCCAATTTTTTGCACAGGGATCCAAAGGCCAGGCAAATGTGCGCATCTACCCGCTTGGCACCAAATTCCAGCTTGCGACCAACGCAAATGGCGATGCCCCGATCGACCTGATGTTCACCTCCGTCGACGCATTTGGGATCCGCGCAAGTGATGCAGTCCTAGCGACAGCAACAGTGATAAATCCGATAGCACAAGCCGGCGACACCTCGGAATTTTCATTGCCCGCCGTAGTTCCGATCGGGCCCAGCCCAACTCCGACTCCAACGGCGAGCCCAACGCTCACCCCAACTGCGACGGCGACACCAAGTCCGACGCCTGGAAGCGGATTTGAGAACGATGTTACGCCGAGACCCAATGGAGATGGAATCGTCATCTCGGGCGATGTGATCCAGATGAGACGATTCGCTACGGGATTGGATTCACCGGGCGTCGATCCGAACGAGTATCAAAGAGCAGACAGCGCACCTCGAACGACCTTTGGCGATGGCATTGTTAATTCGGGCGACGTAATTCAGGCGAGGCGATATGCGACCGGGCTTGATCCCCAAACTCCCGCGGCGGGTCCGACGGCTCCGCCGAATGTTCCGAATCTTTTGTCAGCGATAATTGGCGACGTTTACGCCTACCTCTTTGGCCGCGAGCTACGGGTTGGTACGGTAGAGACCGACACAGGAAAAACGGTGACCGTCCCGATCGAGATGAGACCGTTTGGCGACGAGGCAGCGGTGAGCTTTACGATTGAGTACGATGCTTCGACGTTGTCGAATACAAGGCTCGCACTGGCCGACGGTGCTCCGGCGAACTCCATTCTCACCGTCAACGACAGTCAGCGCGGGCGGATCGGGATACTGCTCGATTCGACAAACGCGTTTGAGGCGTCGGCTATGCCGAGGCCGTTTGTTACCGTAACGTTCGACCTGGCACATGCGGATATCGGCAAGATCCCGATCTCGCTCACCGGTTCTCTCGCGTCGCGTGGCGTCTCAGACTCCGCCGGACGAATACTGACAACTAGATATGCAAATGGCGGCGTGACGGTGTTCCGCAAGTATTAGAAGGCCGACAGCACGGAGTCGATCCTCGAGGGTCGCTCTCTCGTTTGGATTTCCGGCTCGCCGAATATATGCTCATTGTTTTGGCGCAGCAATGAGCAATTCCAGCGTAGATGATCTTCCTATCGGTATTTTTGACTCGGGCGTCGGCGGGTTGACGGTATATCGCGCTCTGCACAACCGTTTGCCCAATGAGCATTTCATTTATTTGGGTGATACGGCGCGAGTGCCATACGGCACCAAGTCGATGGCCACGGTCGAGCGATATGCGATCGAAAATTCACAGTTTTTGGCGTCACGTGGGATCAAAATGCTCGTTGTTGCATGTAATACTGCATCGGCCCTTGCCCTGCCCGCTATTCGAGAAAGGATCGGCATTGACGTTGTCGGCGTGATCGGCCCCGGCGGGCGAAAGGCAGTCGAAATGACCCGCGATCTGGACGACCCAAAGGTCGGCGTTATTGCGACCGAGGCGACAGTTGCGAGCCGTGCGTATCTTGAGGCGATCAAGCGTGTATCCAAAACGACTCGTGTATTTCAAGCCGGATGTCCACTCTTTGTTCCGCTGGCCGAGGAAGGTTGGACAATGGAGCCGGAAACACACTCGATCGCGGCACGGTATCTTGCCGATATGAAGATCTTTGCTCCGCACGCCCTCGTTCTTGGCTGCACACATTACCCGATCCTAAAAGACGTGATTCAACAAACCATCGGAGAGAATGTTAAACTCATAGATTCCGGCGAAGCGACTGCTGAAGAAGTAGCAGTGTTATTGGGCGAAAAGGGCATCGAAAACCAGGCCGCCGTCAGCGGAAAGCGAAAGCTGTGCGACGATCTCGACCATTTTTACGTCACCGACGCCGCCGACCGATTTGGCCGCGTTGCCGAGAGATTTCTGGGCACAAAACCGTCAAAGCTCGAGGCGATCGAGGTTTTCGGAGTCGATAAACTTGAAAACTAGACATGATGGACAGGATAAAGAGGATGGTTGACTCCATTTCTCTATATCATGTCTATCTTGTTCATCCTGTTGGAATATACCGTTATTGATGAACTACGAAAGAATAGACAAAAGAACATACGACCAGATCCGAAACACCAAGATCACGCCGAATATCTCGCCGTACGCCGAGGGCTCGGCTCTCATTGAGGTTGGCGGCACGAAGGTGATCTGCACAGCATCGGTCGAAGATCGTGTTCCCTTTTTTATGCGAAATAAGGGACTCGGCTGGGTGACCGCCGAGTACGCGATGCTGCCCCGTGCAACCAACACACGGACCCAACGCGAGACCCAACGAGGACCATCGGGGCGAACACAGGAAATTCAACGTCTCATCGGACGCAGCCTTAGGGCGATCGTTGACAATAAACTGCTTGGCGAGCGGCAGATCTACCTTGATTGTGATGTCATACAGGCGGACGGCGGCACGCGCTGTGCGTCGATCACCGGTGCATATGTGGCCCTTGCTCTCGCTTGCCGTAAACTCGTAAAAACAGGGGTTATCAAAACCTCGCCTATACTCAGCGAGGTCGCCGCGGTCAGCGTCGGTATTGTCGAAGGCACTTCGGTACTAGATCTCGCATACGCAGAGGATTCGACAGCCGACGTTGATATGAATGTAGTTTGCACCGGTACAGGCAAGTTTATCGAGCTTCAGGGAACGGCCGAGCGAGAGCCATTCTCCCGTGACCAGATGGACGAAATGCTTATACTTGCGGATACGGGCATAAATAAGTTGTTCGAACTTCAGAGAAATGCTCTACGAGATTAGATCGAGGGCATTTACGGATAGCCCTTGATCAGATCCGTCCAGGCAACGAAAACGCCGAATGCAATTTGGCCGCTCTACATTAGCAAATGCTTCGCCGCTGTTGCGTTATGGCGTGACCTCGTCGTTCCTTGTCACCGCGGCATTACTCAGGATCGGGCTCGCTGCGGTCATCAATCGCCCCATCAGCACTCCGCTATTTCTCGCCGCCATCATCCTCAGCACCTGGCTCGGCGGCCTTCGGCTCGGAATATTCGCGTCAATTGTGGCCGGCGCGACGCTCGACTATTTTTTTGTTCAGCCGAGAGTAGGAAATCTCGATGTTTACGATCACGTCATTCGCTTCTTGTTGTTCGCGGTCGAGGGCTCGCTCTTGAGTTGGCTCGTAAACAAGCTCAGGCTTGCCGGTGATGAGATAATCGCATCGCAAGCGGAACTGCGTGAGTTGGCAGAACAGCATCGTTCGGTCCGAGATGCCGAACAGAAACGCATCGCCCGTGAGATCCATGATGAACTTGGCCAATCGCTAACAAGCCTCAAACTCGGTATCCATCTCGTAAAGAAAAAGATCGAGGCCCCCGGCGATGAGACCTCTAAACCACTAGTGCTTGCCGAGATCGACGGCCTGTCTAAGCAGGTCGATGGTACGATCGGAACGGTTCGACGCATCGCCACCGAGCTTCGCCCATCGATACTTGACGATTTTGGGCTTGTCGCGGCTATCGAATGGCAGACAACTGAATTTGAAAAAAAGTCGGAGATCGAGTGTATTTTCACGTCAAACTCCCCGTCGATCGATCTCGACCCCGAAGCCAGTACGGCGATATTCCGGATTTTTCAGGAGGCTTTGACCAATATTGCGCGTCACGCCAAAGCGTCTCAGATTCGCGTCCGCATAGATCACACTGACGGACAGATCAAGCTCGCTGTGGAGGACAATGGCGCGGGCATCGATAGCGAGGTTATAAAAAAAACGAGATCGCTCGGGCTCCTGGGAATGCGGGAACGGGCTAGGTTGATCCATGGTGACATTAGTCTCACCAATTCAAGAGATGGCGGGACACGCGTCGAACTTATCGCGCCGGCCAGCAAGATATCTAACGGAGAATTGCCATGATAAGAGTTCTGATCGCAGATGACCATACCATTGTCCGACACGGCCTGCGGCAGGTGCTTGAGGCCGAAACCGACATTAGGATCACCGGCGAGGCCCAAAACGGGAACGAGGTTCTCGAGATACTTCGAGCGTCGAAAGTCGATGTGGCGGTTCTGGATATAACAATGCCGGGGAGGAACGGACTCGAAACATTAAAAGAGATCAAACAGCTTTATCCCAATGTTGCCGCCATTGTGCTCAGTATGCATCCGAAAGATCAGTATGCCGTCCGTGTCGTAATGGCCGGAGCGGCGGGATATATCACAAAAGAGAGCGCTCCGGAAGAGCTAGTTGGGGCCATCCGCAAGGCCTATCGGGGCGAGAGATATATTTCGCCTGATGTCGCCGAACTATTGGCCGATCATGTCGAACACGGGGCCTCTCAGGTACTTCACCAGATGTTGTCCGATCGCGAATTTGAGACCTTCCGGCTTCTCGCTTCAGGTCAGAGCATCACCCAAATAGCTGACGACCTCAATCTTAGCGTTAAAACGGTCAGTACCTACAAGTCAAGGATCGGGGAAAAAACCGGACTTTCTTCGATCGCAGACATAACACGCTACGCCCTCGAACATGATCTGATCTGATCGTTCCACCGTAAATGCCCATTATTACTGGCCCAAACCGCATTTTTTTGCTCATATTCCCCTGCGATTAGTCGTAAGACAATTCTTATCTTCTGTCTAGCGATAGTCTGTCAGCACTTTCAGACAAAACCCAATTGTAACCGCCTCGAAACAGGTTTACTTTCTATCATCGCTGTAAATCCAAAAACTGCAGTTTGCTCTGTATGGATCTCGGGATGTCGGGTGGCCTAAAAAACCATTTAACCCACACGAACGCCGCAGCGTTTTAGGTCTTTTTTCGACAAGAAAGTAACGCCTGTTTCGCGACAGACGTTAAATGGTTCCGAATCGATAGGTTCGGAATTCGCACGGTCCGCTTTCCTCCTCAAGGAATGGTAAGTTGGTAAACTTTCGGCGGGCCGTGCGTTATCGATCTCGATATTGTCGAACAAAATTATTGGAACGAAAGGTGGGGAGGAAGTTCCGATCGCGGTTCTGTTCTTTGGGAACGGATATCTTTGTTTTCAGATTTTGTTCACATGAAAGAGGAGGAATAGGATGAGAAAGTTTACAAGTTTTCTGATCGTCGCTGCGGCCCTCATGTTGGGGCAGATGGCGATTCACGGGCAAACGACCGGCTCAATTGCCGGGACCGTGACTGACCAGAACGGAGCACTCGTTCCGGGTGCAATGGTCAAGATAAAAGGTGCGGCCGGACAGGAATGGTCCACCGTTACAAATGACAGCGGCGGTTTTCGTGTTCCGTCGATCCAAAATGGCGTTTACGTCGTAACGATAACCGCCACGGGCTTTAAGACCTCGACTGTCACGAATGTCAAGGTTGACGTTGGAACGCCGGTTACGGTCGACGCCAAGCTTGAGATCGGTAATGTCGGAGAGATCGTCGAGATATCAAGCGGCGGCGAAGTTTTGCAGACCGAGACGGCGGCCG
>JBATDM010000035.1:0-36006 GCA_049663465.1 Pyrinomonadaceae bacterium | reverse complement strand
CCTTTTACCTCGTCGTAATTATTCCCGCCCGTGTTCATGTTTCGATCGAATCGCGGAAAATTGCTGCTTGAGATCTCGATCCGCAGGCGATGGCCGGCGGCGAAGTAGTTACTTGTGGTCATCGGTTGAAACGACATTTTGTAAACCTTTCCCGACTCCATCCAAACGAGCGGTTTGTCATAGCCATTTCGATACCGCATTCGCTGGATGGTCTCATCGAGATTCCATGCCTTTCCGTTCTCATCGACATCGATCAGTTTTACTGTGAAGTCCGTGTCCCTAGCGTCCGACGAGACATAAAGACTTACATCTATAGGGCCGCTCAGTTCGAAACCATCCTTGAGAACATCGGTCGTGTATACGAGAATATCCTCGCGTTCCTCCATCTTGCTCTGATCCCACGAACCGCCTTGAACCGCATTCCCCGTACAGCAAACATTGCCGCCGTACGACGGGACTGGATTCATCGGATCATAGGTAAAGCTGTCCGGAGCATCCGCTGCCGGTGAGGTCGAAACCAGTTTTCCATCGCCGTTCAAACTGTTCGCCTTGCCATTGCTCGACAGGTAAAACTTCATCGGCTCGGAGCCCTTGGGTGGCCACGACTCTGACGACTGCCACTTGTTGCTCCCCATCGTGAAGTACTGGACCTTTGGCATTTTTAGGACGTCGTTGTTCTCGCCTTTCAAAAAATGATCGAACCAGTCGTAGGTCATCTTGCTGTAATTGAGCCTGGCGTCGCCCATGCTGCGTTCACCGACGATAGTGTTTTCGGTTGCACGGGTGTAGCTGCAATGAAGCACTGGGGCGATCACGGCGTATTGTTTGTCCGCCATTTCGGGCGAGGCCGTTTTGCGAATGTGGTTGTACATCGCGAGGTTTGGCCCGGTCGAAACGTCATACCACGACATAAAATAAAAGCCGGGAATGTTGACCTTCATGTTGTCGTGATACAGCCCGCCCTTGTACCATGCCGGATCGTTCGGGGCACGTTTTATCATCGCACCGCCGGTGGGCACGGGCATTTCGTCGGCAAAAATTCCGCGTGGGCCGTCAACGGCGACAAAAATGTCCTTTACCGGCAAATGTCTGAGAGCTTTTGACCAGTCAACTGACGGAGCTTGTTGTGAAAGGTCGAACGATTTCGAGGCCCGGATCATCTCTTCCTGAGTTGTTTTTGGATCGAACATCGGCCGGATCTGATTTTGCTGGCCATAGAGCCAAGCAATAAACAGCATCTGCACCGCACCGCCGCGATACCAATTGCCTTGCTCATAATACGGCCCGATACGTCCAACACCGGCCCCGAAGCCCTGAGCGATCATGGTCGTAAATCCCGGAGCTCCGCTTGCCGCAACGGCCATCTGCCATTCCGCGGTCGAGGAGCAACCAATTGCTCCGACCTTACCGTTCGACCAAGGCTGCGAGGTCATCATTTTGATCGCGTCCTCGCCATCAGTGGTCGGCGGGCCTAGAATGTCGTAGTTTCCTTCGGAAAAGAACCGCCCGCGTTCATTCATGATCACATATGCATAACCGCGTTTCACCGCGTCGAGCACGGTCGTCATATCACGCGGAGCACCGAGCCTGACATCCCACCAATTGAAATTATAGGGCGTGCGAGAAAAGATGATCGGATACTGTTTGTTATTGTCCTTTGGACGGTAAATATCCGCTTGCATCCGTTTGCCATCACGCATCGGGACCATCACCTTGCGGTAAACGTTGGCGACCGATTGCAGCTCCGCCTCGATCGCATTGCGACGGCTTCTAGTCTCTTCATCGGTTGAAGTGCGGGCTTGAGCGAAAATGCTCGATACCAAAGATATCGAGATCGTGAGTGCAAAAATAAGTCTTCCGACCGGAAAAGTTCTCATCGTGTTTTCTCCTTTGGACGACACTGAAAATGTCGTCGACGATTCAATGGGGTTACGACGGAATTGTAACTCGAATCCCGAAAGGATGCTAAGTCGAAACGCAAGGCATGAGGTCCGTCTGCGAACCATAAAACTAGGATTTATTGAATTACGAGATATGTGGCTGAGCAACGCCAATCGAATTTGCGTTTCCAAGCGAAGGAGACTGCATTCAAAGTTATGTGATGGCCCCGCCGTCCACGATCACAACCTCGCCGCTCATGAAGCTATTGCGATCTGAGGTCATGAAGGCGGCGATCTCGGCGAGTTCGCTTGGGGAGCCTTTGCGGCCCTTGGGTACCCAAAAATCATGCATTTGGATGAGGCGTTCAGGGAGCGTGTGGCCGAGGTCTGTGTCAAATATGCCGGCGGCGATGGCGTTGACCGAAACGCCAAAATTAGCCGATTCGCGTGAGAGGCATTTTGTAAAGCCGATCATCGCGGCCTTTGACGTCGCGTAGTGAACCGAGGTCGGCAAACTGCGGATCGCTCCGACCGACGTTATGTTCAAGATCGAACCGGATTTTTCCCGGATCATCTGCTTATAAAATGGTTTGGTAACCGCAAAAAGACTGCCAACATTGGTCTCGACGACCCAATCCCAAGATTTATCGGTGGTCGTAGCAAAATTGTCGGGCTTATTTACGGCGGCGTTGTTGACGAGTACGTTTATCGCACCCCACGCGTCCTTGATCTCGCGGGCGATGTGCTTCATCCCGAAGCGGTCCGTGACCGATACCTTAAATGCCAATGCACGACGGCCGTAGCCCTCGATCTTTTTCTTTACTTCCTCGGCGAGGTCGTCACTGGAATGATAATTGAACGCGACATCAGCACCCTCACGTGCAAAGACCTCGCAGATAGCTGCTCCGATCCCACGGGTACCGCCCGAGACGAACGCACGTTTTCCTTCAAGTAAAAGACTCAAGCAAATTTCTCCAAACGAAAATGTCGGCGAACCTAAAAGAAAAGGTTAATGAAATCAGTTGATTGTGACAAGTTGGATTGTGGAATTTACTGCGTTCTAGACATTCGCGGCCTGAGCGGCGGCCCGTTGAGGCGTCCAGAGGGCATTGATCTCGTTGATGATGTACTCGGTCGAATTCGGCATCGTCATCCCTTCGGTAGCCGCCTTCATTAGTGAATAACGCGAGGTATCGGCGACCAAGTTGCGGATCGTTGGCACAATGTCCGTACTCTTTCTAAGCAAAAGTCCGGCACCACGCTGTTCCAGGAGTCTTACAGTCCCGGCTTCCTGAGGCATAGGGGGCGTTGTTGCATCGGCGATTATCGGCAATCGGCACGCGAGAGCCTCAAATGTGGTCAACCCGCCGAGCTTTGAGACCATTACATTTGCCGATTGCATCAGCTTTTCGATCTCATCCGAATAACCGATGACCTTGATAGGGAACTTGGCGGTACGAGCAATGTCTTCGGCCTCAAGCCGCAATTTCTCGTTCTTGCCCGCGAGAAAGATCGCTTGCACATCGAGTTCGCCGCGGGCAAACTCTCGGAAGATCTGCGGAATATTGCCGCCACCGATCCAACCGGCGTTCACAAAAACGGTGAATTTATCGGGATCGAGTCCGTACGCACGCCTCGCGGTCTGAGCGTCTGCCTCGTCTATCTCATGAAATTTCGGATCCACTGGCATTCCGGAAACCTTGATCTTCTCCGATGAAATACCGTAATCGATGAGCTGTCGTTTTGCATCGTCATTGGCGACAAGATAAAGCGAAACTTCGTCACACGCCCAGCCTTTCCAGAATCCATAACATGGATCGGTGACAACAGTTACAAGCGGAACTTGATGTGTTAGATTAAGCTCCTTGAGGATGCGGGCAAAGATGTGCTGTGTTAGAGGATGGACGCTCACGACAATATGCGGACACCATTTTTCAAACGAATCGCGGCAAAATCCGATGCAGCGTCGCATGAAAAACTCGCGTGTCTCGGGCCTGATCTTATTGATCACCCAATAGAGATATTTCATCCAGTGCTGCTTATTCTTGAGCACCCAGTTGTAAACGTTGACGAGTTTTTCGGTGATGTGGTGTGACTCTTCGACAGCCTTGATCGTCCGCACCGCCGCCGACTCGCCCTTCCAAAATTTTGCCAACCCATCTGATATTGTTTGCGCCGCAGAGCGATGCCCGCCGCCAGTGTCGGATGAGATGATCAGGATTTTTGGGGCGTTCTGCTGCACTTGTTTCGTTCAATTAGGAAACGAACGATCTCAATACGGTAAGATTTTCGGATTCGTCAAATATCGCCTTAATGGGAATGGAAAAACCGTTGACCGCGACCGACTCTATGACGCCATCCTTTGCTTTCAAAGCCAAATCGTATTCCTCGCCAGTGAGAAGAAACTGTTCGACCGTTTCGTTTTCCGGATCGACTATCCAATATTCCGATACGCCGTGGGCGGCATAATCTAAAAACTTTGTTTCACGGTCGTGCTGCTCCGTGGATTCCGACAAAATCTCGACGACAAAATCCGGTGCCGGAAACTGCATTTGCCTCGGTTTGAAATCAACCGACTTTTCGATCCCGAAGAAACAAATATCGGGCTCGTAGTCGTTTCGGGTAAGAGAGACCAAGATCTTTTCGACGCCGACATAACCTAAAGATCTGTTTGAAACGTATGTCGAAAGCAACCTAACCAACCGCAACATGGCTGTGTTGTGCTGCATTTTTACAGGCGACTGGAATAGAATCTCTCCATTTATAAATTCCATCTTTTTGTTCTCGTCGATGATCTTATAAAAATGCTGACGCTTTTTTTGCTCCGCCTTTAGGGCGGCATCAAGTTTGCGCGCAAAAAGCACTGCGTTCGGCATTTCCAGAGTCTTTTCGACGGTGATGTTCATTATTACGCTTTCAATGCAATTTCCTTCGCTGCCGCAAATCCCATCTCCTTCGCGGCCTTTTTCATCTGGCCTTCGAGTTTCTTGATCTTGATCAAGTGGCCCGGATTAAAGGGAAGTGATGGATAGAAGCAGTTCGACTCGTGTGTGCAGAAACAGCCTGCACCGGCCTCTTTGCGGCGTGCCTTCATCAGATCGGTCTGCCAGGCGTCCTGGAAATTCCAGTCGTAATCACGCAGATTGAGCACGTCTGCCTTGTTCTCACAGGACGAAAGGGCTCCGTGATCATAGATCACTGCACCGGCCGAACCGGCGTAACACTTGAGCTGGGCCTTGTTCTCTTCCTTGGTTTTCGCGATGACATCGTGCATATAGATATCGACGGCCGCCTTAAAGAATCCGCCGTCGCCGCCGTAGTTATTTTTCAGCGCCGCACTCTTTGTATCGTCGAGGATCATCTGAGAGAGCTGTTGATACTTGCGATGATCAAAATTCAACTCGTTCGGGTCGGCTGACGGCGGGCGAATGTAGTTGATATTGACCTTGTCCGGCTTGAGGTCGTTTTTGAGGAAATCGTACCAGTCGAATATCGTCTCTTCATTCGAATGCATCACGCAGGTGCAGGTCTGAATATCGAGCCGCGGATACTGTTCGCGTTTCATCTGCTGCAGAGTGCGTGCCGTGTGAATTGCCTTGTCCCAACTGCCTTCTTTGCGGCGGATCTTTTCGTGGGCATCCTTCATCCCGTCAATGCCGAGAGCTACGCTGACGTTGAGGTTCGGACACTCGTCCATTATCTGTGCCACATCGGGGAAAATTCGCGGATGAATCTGCCCGTTGGACATCAGATAGACGGAGTCGAGCTTGTTGTTCTCGTAGAATGCACGGACGATCTGGGGCAGGTCCTTTCGCGTGAACGGTTCACCGCCGGCGAGAACTAGAACCCCTAGATTTCCGCCAAGCGTTTCTGAGATCTTAGCGATCTCGTCGGCCTTCATCTGCAATTTCTTACGCGGACGGTCGTCGAGTTCCTCGGTAAAAAAGCAGTGCGTGCATCGCATGTCGCAGACGCTGGTGACCAGTATGTTCAAAAACACCGGCGAGATCGGCCTGCCGACCATGATGCTGGCGTATCGTTTAAATATTTCTTTTGTCGCAAAATCCATTTTCTTATATCGCTGTCAATCAAGCTGCCTCGTTAGATGCAACCATAATAATCCAAGTTACACTTTACTTTATTGGCCGGGCTTTCAGCAAGATTGTGGGCAGGGTAGAATGGGTGTATGTTCCGCCGAATTTATCTCGACAACAGCGCGACCACGCAGATCGATCCCGAAGTTTTGGCGGCGATGATGCCGTATCTGACCGATAAATTCGGCAACGCATCGAGCATCCATCACTTCGGTCAGGAAACACGTGCTGCTGTCGATAAAGCCCGGCATCAGGTCGCCGGTCTGATCAATGCACGCCCAAACGAGATCGTCTTCACCTCAGGCGGTACTGAATCAAACAATCTCGCCATCCGCGGCCTCTTGCAACGGAGAACGGACACTCTTGTCCGCTCTTCCCACATCATTACGTCGGCCATCGAACACCCAGCCGTAAAGAATGTCTGCGAAGATCTCGAAAGGAACGCGGACACTCCTGTCCGCATGAGTGCGAAGCACGAAGTCAGTCTCGCCGGAGGAGCGAGAGATGCGGACAAGAGTGTCCGCACTCCTCAATTTTCCGTGACGTATCTGCCGGTTTACGAGAACGGCATTGTGAAGGTTGAGGATGTTGAGGCCGCGCTCACAGACGACACGGTCCTAATCTCGATAATGACCGCTAATAACGAGATCGGCACGATCCAGCCGGTCGCGGAGATCGGTGGAATGGTGAGGAAGCTGCGTGAGAGTGGGCGAAAGATCTGGTTTCACACCGACGCCGTTCAGGCGGTTGGCAAAATGCTGGTCGATGTCGAAGAGATCGGCTGCGACCTGCTCTCGCTGTCGGGCCATAAGATACACGCGCCAAAGGGCATCGGAGCACTGTACGTGCGTCGTGGAGTTCGCCTGCACCCGCAAAATATCGGCGGCCGTCAGGAACGGGAACTTCGTGGCGGTACCGAACCGGTCGCTCAGATCGTCGCTCTCGGAAAGGCTTGTGAGATCGCTGATCGCAATTTGGAAAGTACATCCAATAAGGTCAAGGCTCTTCGCGATTCGCTCGAAACCCGCATCGGCGAACTCATTCCCGATATCACCTACAACGGCAACCGCGAACACCGTCTCCCAAACATCTCAAACATCTCATTCCGAGGCGTAGAGGGCGAAGGCCTCCTTATCAACCTCGACATGCAGGGCATTGCAGTCTCAACAGGCTCGGCTTGTTCGTCCGGTTCACTCGAACCATCGCCCATCATCCGAGCACTCTATTGCGGAAGCCCGCACGAAATAAGGGCATCAGATGCCGCCAATGACGACGAACTGGCCCGCGGAGCGATCCGCTTCAGCCTGGGGCGATTCAACACTGCCGCAGATATCGATCGCGTTTTGGGGGTGCTTCCAACCGCCGTTGCAAATCTTAGACGACTTGCTCCCCGGCCGCCGCGGTCAACCTACTAAATAAAAAAAACAGCCCAGCCGGTTTCCCGACAAGGCTGTTTTTTGTTTCCCCCCGGTTGAGAAGACTGTGACTATGATCTAGTCGCTGACGAGGATACCTTCGGTGCGGTCGAGGATGATGATCCCGTCTTTCTTCGTCTCGGTGCAAGGGGTTAGCTTGTCGCTGACGAGGATGCCTTCGAAGGCGGCCTGAATTCCGAATACTACGCCCGATGCGAAATCGCTGACGAGGATACCTTCGGTACGGTCAAGAATGATGATGCCGTCTTTGGTGTTGCACTGGCCATCGGCCTTATCAAGAATGATGATGCCGTCGGCGTTTGCGAATGTTGCCCCAAACATCATTGTTGCTGCGAGTGTGAGTGTTGCGAATATCTTTTTCATTTTTTCTTCTCCAGTTTTTCTAATTCCGAAACCCATCGGCTTCGTCTGCATATGTCTATTACAATACGCGTGCCACAGTGTGCCAAAGCCCGGGTGGCGTCTGTAAGTGGCTGTTAACAAGGGGGTTGCTGGGTTCATTCGCCCGTCCGAGATGGTTGAAAGAGTACGATGTAAAGTGGATACCAGGTTTCCATGTTTGGCAAAAAATATAGCTAAGCTGCCTATTTGCAGTGATTTAGAAGAGTGGATACTTGTTATACATTTTGAGACTGTATAATTGGTATCCAATGGGTGGAATCAATTTACGATTTTTGTGGATTTTAGCTTTCCTATTGTGTTAAACTCGTTTGTGCAAGGTGTCGTGCCTCGCTCTTATCTTTGACCTTCCGGCAGTTTTTAATTCTCCCTTATGAATAGAGAACGCCTATCCTACTTTGCGAAAGGCACCGTGATCCTGTTTGGCACGGTGTGCTTTGGCTATGCCGTCGCCGAATTGGCGGCGGTGACGTTTACCGTCGGATTTTGTGCGATCCTACTCTTTGCTACTCTGCTGGCTCCTCGGATGAGCTTGGCCCTACCGCGATCTCGATTTGTCATCAGTTTTTCAGACGCGGCTGTTTTTCTCACATTTCTTTTGTTCGGCGGTCCGGCCGCAATTGTCGTCGCGGCCCTAGAATCAGGCTCCAATTGCATGTTCCTACGGTCGAAAGGGCATGTTTTTGGCAGATGGATGATCCCGACGAACATTTCGATCAATGTCACGTCGATCAGCCTGACGTATCTCGTATATCTAATGGTGCCGAGGACATCCTTTTTCACGGCCGACCCGAGCAGCGTCCAGCATTTGGTGGCAACGATCGGCAGCCTCGCGATAGTACAGTTTGTTTTTTCATCAGCATTGGTATCCGTGTTTGCCTGGGTCAAGAACGGGTCAAATCCCTGGACGACGTGGCGGAAAGATTGTTTTTCGAGCTCGATGACACAGATCGTTGGTGCGGGCCTGGCAGGCTTGGCCTTCAAGTTGGTCGACTTTGGCGATCCGGTGACAGCGTTAATTTCGTTCGGAGCTCTGAGCATTGCATATTTGAGCTATCGAGAGTCGATCAACGAGGTCAAGGATGCGATGCTTCAGGCAGAAGCGGCGGAGCGTGAAAAGGCCGAGACTGAAAGGGTTCGCCGTCTTGATGCCGAAACACACGCAAGCCAGCTTGCCGCCACGCTCGAAAAAGAAGAGATGGCGAATGAGGCGTTGCGTAAGAGTGAGAAGGACCTGCAGCACGCGGCCCTGTTTGATTCGCTTACCGATCTACCAAATCGAAAACATTTTGGTGATCTTCTGCGGAAACTTATTAACGAATATCAGCACGATCCATCGATGACATTTCAGGTGCTGTTTCTCGACATATCAAAATTCAAGAATATTAATGACAGCCTCGGCCATACTCTCGGCGACAAGGTCTTAAAGGTAACGGCAAAGCGATTTGCCCGAATGCTAAATCCTGATGACATGGTTGCCCGTATCGGCGGGGACGAGTTTGCGGTCATTCTCCGCAATCTTGCAACTGCTGGAAAGGCTCAGAAGGTAGCGAGGCGAATTCTCGACAGCATGTCGCAGCCTTTTTCGCTTGGCGGCAACCGCATAACGATCAATCTGAACATCGGTATTGCTCCGTGCGACGCTGAGTACAACACGCCCGAAGAGATACTTCGCGACGCCGACATCGCGATGCATTATGCGAAGGAAAAGAACACAGGCGTTGCAGTATTTACAAAAGAACTGCGGATCCGTTTCCTCGAACGTGTCCGATACGAGAACGATCTGCGTAACGCGATCGACCGCGATGAGCTGTCGATGAACTACCAGCCGCTTATCGATATTCAGGACGGAAGCCTGCTCGGGTTTGAGGCACTTCTTCGGTGGCAGCACAGCGAATTTGGCAATATTCCGCCAAATAAATTCATCCCCATTGCCGAGGAATCGGGCCTGGTGATACCGATCACGACGTGGATACTCGAACTCACGTGCCGTCAGCTCGCAGCATGGCAAAAAGTAAGCCCGGCCTATAAAGATCTGATAATGAGCGTCAATATTTCCGGCAAACACCTCTCGAATGACGATCTGCTGGACGATGTGGAAAATGCCCTCGAAGCATCGGGCATCGAGCCCTCAACCTTAAAACTCGAGATCACCGAAAGTGCGGCAATGGAAAACGCCGAACACACGATCACTGTCCTCAACCGGCTCAAGGCGCTCGGCGTGCAGCTTAGCATCGATGATTTTGGGACTGGCTATTCGAGTCTTAGCTATTTGCACCGTATTCCTTTCGATACGCTAAAGATCGATCGCTCGTTTGTGTATCTCGTCGGTGAAAAGGGCGAAAATTCCGAGATCCTGCAGACGATCATCTCCCTCGCAAAAAACCTCAGGAAGAAAGTTATCGCCGAAGGCATCGAGACCGAAAATCAGCTCGCGCTTCTCCAAAATCTCGGCTGCGACTATGGCCAGGGTTACCTAATGGCACGCCCTCAAACTCGCGACGCGGCCGAACGCCTGCTCTACGAACGCAAAAGCTGGCTTCCCGCAAAGCTCACAAACGGCATCGAATCCGTCCGGGAAAACGCCGGCGTCGAAGAATCTCTACCAGTTTTTTAGAAGAAATATTATTTACTGGTTCGGATCTAACTGTAGCCTGTCAACAATAGACCGAAATCGAGCGTCGTTCCTGATAGATACCAGACGCGGCTCAACGTTCATCCAGACGAGGCGTTCCTCGTGCTGTTCAAAGCATTTTTCGAGCATGTCAAAGGCGTCATCGGCGCGGCCAAGCTCCGCGTATACAACCGCGAGAGAGTAAAGGGCCTTGGTGTTGTCGGTCGACATTTCCTCGAGTTGGGTGATATAGCTCCCGGCCATCTCGGGATTACCTGCCTTCGAATACGCGGCAGCAAGCAGCGAAAACCAGACAAAATCCTTCCCCTTATTCTCAGATGTGTTGTTGGTCGCGACCGCGATCGCACGATCATACTGGCCCGCATGGTAGAGAAACGCAGAATAAGCGCGTCGGGCTGTCATATTCTCTTTGTTGTTGCGATAACGTTCCTCCGCAAGCTTTAGCCCCTCATCCAATCGTCCGCTGGCTTCGAGGATCGGCAGCTTGACATCAACTATGGCCGGCGAGATCGGGTCCACGGCGGCAGCCCGTTCGATCATTGTCAACGCCTCGTCGTGACGTCCTAAAAATGACAGCATCTGTGCATACCAAGCGATGGCCACCGCGTTGCTCGGATCGAGTTCGATGGCCCGTTTGAATTCCTTCTCGGCTCCCGGCCAGTCCCATTCATACGTGCGCTTAAGCCGAGCAAGCGACGAGTGAGCCTCGGACAGCTCAGAGTCAAGATCGAGTGCCTTTACGATGTACGCCCGTGCGGTCTTGTACGCTTCGTCTGCCTGTTTGCCACTTGCCCCATTGCCTTGGCGAGAATAAAGATCGGCGAGGCCTGTATATGCAAGTGGAAATGCGGGGTCAAGTGTCAAGGCTCGCTGATATTCGTCGAGAGATCGTTGAAAACCGCCGTCCACCCGCCTATTAAAGACGGTCCGCCCGCGCAAATACGCGAGATATGCCTCACGATTCTCTGTGTAGCGTTTTCCAAGCGCTTGCTCGTCAGATTGACTCAATTGTTGCAGCAGCGATCCGGCGACCTCAAGGGCGATCTGGTCCTGAAGTGCAAAAATATCGCCGTTCGGCTCATCAAACGAAGCCGTCCAAAGCTGAGCCCCGTCACGGACATCGAGCAGACGGAGATTTACACGGAGACGGCCTTCGATACTTTGGTACGTACCGACGATAACCGCATCGCACTTTAGTTCGGTTCCGGCCTCGACCACATCCATCTTCCCGCGGGCAAAACGCTCCACTGCCGACAGCGGACGGACCGTGAACTTTCTCAAGCTCGCAAGCCGCGAGATAAGCGAATCTGTCACACCGATCGCAATGGCGTTATCGACATCATTTTCCGCTATGCTTTTTAAGGGCATGACTGCAAGCGTCTGGATGTTACGGCTATACGGCGGGATCGCGGTCTGCACACGGCCGACAGAAAAGTAGGCGATCGTACCCAAAATGACCGTAACCACACACGCCGCCGCAACGAAGGCCGACTTTCGCGAAGTTTTTCTTGCCTTGGTCGCGACTGTGACCGGACTCGTGCCCGGCAAATCGATCTCGCCAACCGGCTTTTCCAAGAGATCGGCAGTTTGTTCAAGATGCCCGGAGAATCGGTAGCCCCGCCGGGGAACGGTTTGGATCAATTTTTTGTCACCAAGCGTCTTTCTCAGCAAAGAGATTATGACATTGATGTTGCCTTCCTCGACAAAGGTGTCGGGCCAGACGGTCGAGAGCAGATCTTCTCGCGAGACGATCTGGCCGGCTCGCTGGACCAGAAGGGTCAATACATCGAGGGCCTTGGGCGGCAAGTTGACAGGCTTGTCATTTCTCCAAAGGCTACGATCGACAGGATCAAGCCGAAACGCGCCAAAAACAAATGAGGTATCGCTAAGATCGGGCATGTTCGGCAAACCTAACAACTTCTTAACAGTTTCTAAAGGACAATCGCGCGCCTTAAGGATAAAACTGTTGCACGTCGGACGCAAATAATTAAGACGCTAAGATTCGGTTTCGGATGGCGTGGTGCTCAACGCCGGTCCCTTGGCTTTGTAGGCGAATTTTTTGGGGGGTCCAATTCCGGGGTGAATTACTCCTGTCGAAAACCAACAAAATTGAACTAATACATGAAAAATTATAGCTTGATATTAATGATACTCGTGTTCACCTCTGGCATCGTGGATGCACAATTTACAATTAAGATTCCCAAGATCAGCAAGCCTGAGATCGCCAAACCGGCTACGGAATCAACTAGTTCTTCAACTATCACGAATCCGAGGGGCGATTGGACGAGTTCGAGAGAGATGGCGATGGACGACGCATTTACCTACTTCGATGCGGCACCAGCTAAGGAAGCGAGTGCGGTGACGAGCGGCGAAATTGACGTTGGCTGGTATCTGAAAGCAAGTCTACGTGCCTTTGGAACGTTCTCGAACCGAAGCGGTTTTTACGCTGTGGTGAGCAAAGCGGGCAAGGATCTGGCAAAAACGCGTTGTGAAACAAAACCTTATCGAAAGACTGATGATATTAACTTAAATACGCCGGAAAAACGCGCCGGAAAGGATCTGAATTTTGATAATTTTATGCAATTTTCGGATTGCTTCGACAAGACTCAATTTATCAAAGGCGAGGGCGAATTTGAGGTGAAAGTCTATCTATTTAATGGCGATACGGATAACGAAAAACTGCTCAAAATCTACAAAATAGACGTTCATCGGGCGGCTAGAGTACGCGGAATTCCTGCCAAACCGCTTCCTGATGTCGCTCATTATTATATTTCGCGGCATGCCGAAGCCCCGGTCGCGTTTATGCTCCTGAGCAATGCTTTCGTCAATGACTACTTTCATTTCAACGGTCCAAAGTCATCAGTTAGAAATTATAATCGGGTTGACGTTTATCTTAACTACTCGCCGAAACAAGCGGCTGATGCGACGCCGGATGCTCGGTTGCGTTGCTCGGTAAATGGCCAAAGAATTGATTTTAACGCGGGAAATGCGTATGGCGACGAGGTTCGATTTTCGCGTCCACGGACCATCAATGCCATTTATCTTGACCGTCTCGCACCGCAGTATCAAACGGGGCCGGCGTATCGTGATGACGTTGCCTTTGTGCAATTGCAAGCAACGCTTCCGATACATTTCGGTCAGGCTGAGGCTCGAAACGTAAAACTCGAAGAGCACCCGGGCAATTGGGAATGCGATATTTTGGCAAACGGCAAAAAGTTCCGCACTCTTCGTTGGAAGGTCGGCAGCGATGGCAAACCTGTTCCGCACCCCGAAGAGCAGGGCGGAAACGCTAATCTTTACTACAACGCCTTTATGATCGACATCGAAATTCCCACCGGCGGCAGCGAATTCGATTACAGACTGACACCAACGCCAAACCGCGGATTTTTCTACGGCATTCCATGGATAACCGCCGACGGAAAGGCTTCAGCCGGAAAAGTCCCGACGAAAGGAAACCCGTTTCAAGTTCCGTCAAATAAGATCAAGTGAAAAACGGACAAGAATGTCCGCGCTCCAAAATATGCCAATGATCCGCGAATGGAAATGGAATGAACATGATACCGGCTCGGACGGCGTGACGCTCCATTCGGACAGGCTGGTGCGTTGGACGACGGATTGGGCTGCACCATTTACAGACGCGGGCCGCGAATGGGCGATCGACGAATTTAGAGCGTCGGGCAGTTCGACTGGAATTCCGCCGAACGTGTGGAAGGAACTCCAGCAAGAGGTCGAGAAGTTAGGTAAAGAAAGGGAGAAATGATATGAAACTATCAGTATTTGTTGTAACATTCCTGGCTTTGTTTTTAGCACTGGAATCTGACCTTTACGCCCAAAAGGCCTCAAAGGCGAAACCCAAATCGGCCCCTACAGCCAATGCGGTCAAAACAAAACCGGTCACAAACCCAGGCTATATCGGCGAAACCGAAAAAAACTTGTCGAAAGGCACCCCCGCGAAGAAACCCGCCGCCGGAGTAGTTTTTGAACCGAACGATGAGCCACGGACAAACTCCAGCGTGCCGGGCGGAACCGCTCAGCCGAAGAAGTCCGGAAAGATAATGGACATCTTTGATCCTTCGGGTGTGAAAACCGATGGCCCGAATTCGTCTCAGCCTAACGCCCAACCGGTAACGTCAACGCCGCCAAAGAAAGGTATTGCAGTAGCTGAGTTAAACAAGAGGCCAAAAAAGCCGGGTTTTGGCGACATAGTCGTTTCGTCGAAAAGCAGCAAGTCGTCAAAAGGTAGCAAGGCTAGAAGCAAACCGGCAAAAAGCAAGACAAAACGAAAGCCAAAATAAAAGATCTGAAATGCTTTTCGCGATTTGGACACTCAATAAAGGTACAACAAAAAATTTCACATCTGGAAGATAAACATCAGGAGGAGAAGAATGAAGAACATCATAGGACTAATAGTTTTACTCGGGGTCGCCCTCGGCTGCTCATCGCTCAGCAAAAAGGACACTGTGGACAACACTGCGACGCCCCCTGCAAAGACCGAATCGACCAAAACCGAACCAGCTAAGACTGAGACGGCAAAGCCTAACCCATCCGATCTGACAATGGAAAAATTTGACCAGCTAAAGGTCGGGACGAAATACGAAGAAGTGGTCAAGATCCTCGGTGACAAAGGCAACGAATCGAACAGTTCGTCGTCGGGGAAGAACGAGTACGCGAGCTACAAATGGGAAAGTTCTGACAACGCCAGCATCAGCGCCAGTTTCAAAAACGGTGAACTGACAATGAAAAGTCACTATAACCTCAAGAGTCCGGGCGGCACGCCGCCGAAAGCCGATCTTTCGATGGCAAAATACGAACAGATTCAGACTGGCATGACTTTACCTGAAGTCGTAAAGATCATCGGTTCTGACGGCCAGCAGACGAGCGGCTCGGTCTCGGAAAATCTCAAAATGGCCTCATACAAATGGGAAGCTGAGAAATACGCTCGGATCAATCTGAGCTTTAAGGACGACAAAGTCTCATCTAAATCGCAGTCGAATCTAAAATAGATCGATCTCACAACGAAAAAAAAGCCTCGCCATTTCTGGCGAGGCCTTCTTTTTGTATCAGCGATCTACTTTATCCCCAGGCTCTTCACCAGAAACGCATAAATATCTGCTTGTTGCTCGATCGCAAGTGCGGTCGGCAGTCCCGCACCGTGGCCGCCTCGAGTTTGGATGCGGATCAGTACGGGAGCGTCGCCCGCCTGAGCGTATTGCATCGCGGCCGTGTATTTGAAACTGTGTGCAGGGAATACACGGTCGTCGTGGTCTGCAGTTGTGACAAGAGTTGGCGGATACTTGGTGCCGGGTTTGGCCTGATGATAAGGGGAATAAGCGTACATAACCTTAAAATCCGCGGCGTCTTCCGGCGAGCCATAGTCGCTCGTCCACGCCCAGCCGATCGTGAATTTCGTAAACCTCAGCATGTCCATCACGCCGACCGCCGGCAGGGCGGCACCGAACAGATCCGGATGCTGATTGAGCGTTGCACCGACGAGCAGGCCGCCATTCGAACCGCCTTGAATGGCGAGTTTTGGCGTCGAGGTATATTTATTCGCGATCAGCCATTTGCCAGCCCACGCAAAATCGTCAAACGTATTCTGCTTGTTGAGCCGCGAACCGCCTTTCCACCAATCCTTTCCATATTCGCTGCCGCCGCGAAGACAGGCGACCGCGTATATGCCGCCCATTTCGAGCCACCCGATTCGGCTGACGGAAAATCCCGGCGTCGAAGGAATGTTAAAACCGCCGTAACCGTAAAGGATCGTCGGGTTTGAGCCATCGAGCTTGATCCCTTTCTTATACGTAAGGAACATCGGCACTTTTGTGCCATCCTTGCTCGAATAAAAGACCTGCTTGACCTCAAAATCTGACGGCTTGATCTTTACGCTTGAGGTGCGAAACATCTTGCTCCGCCCGGTTTTCATATCGTAGCTGTAGATCGTCGGCGGTGCGTTGTAGCTCGAATAGCTGTAAAAGGTCTCGTGGTCAGTCCGCTTGCCGCCAAATCCGCCCGCAGAACCGATGCCCGGCAGTTGGACGTCGCGAATAAATTTGCCGTCCTTGCCATAGATCTTGATCACGGTGTGCGCGTCCTGCAGATAATTGAGCACGAACTGATCATTGATAAAGCTTACGCCGTTGAGGGTGTCTTTTGACTCCGGGATGACGTCTGTCCAGCCTTTGCTTTGAGCGAGGGCGTCGATCTTTACTATTCTGCCGCGAGATGCGTCTTTGTCGGTTTGAAAATAAAAGACTGAGCCGTCATTGCCTAGGAAATTCCAGCTATTTTCGAGATTTTCGATGATCGGAATAAATCCGGCGCGTTCCATGGTCAGGTTTTTGAAATAAACCATGTTCATCCGCTCGGTGCCTTTGCCGACGGTAATGAGCAGCCAATTGCCATCCTCGCTGATCTCTGCGCCGCTAAAATAGTCGCCGTTGTCGGGGCGCTCATAGACGATGTAATCTTCTGATTGCGGCGTGCCCATTTTGTGAAAGTAAAGCTTTTGAAACTTGGTCGTCGCCTTGAGTTCCTCGCCCTCTTTTGTCGGAGCGTAGCTGCTGTAATAAAAGCCTGAGTTGTCCTTCGTCCACGCTTGAAAACCATTGCGGTTGGGTGCGAGCGTGTCCGGCAGCAATTTCCCGGTCGCGGTGTCCATCACCTGCCACGAAGTGCGGTCCGAACCCGCCTGCGAAACGCCGTACGCCCACAGTTTGCCGTCCTCGGTAAATCGCGAACCACTCAGAGCCGCCGTGCCGTCCTCGCGGATCTTGTTCGGATCAAAAAATATCTTGCCCGGATCGTTGATCGATCTCGCACGGTACAAGACACTCTGATTTTGGAGGCCGTCGTTCTTCGAATAGATGTAAAAGCCATTCGTTATTTTCGATGGGGCGGAATAGCGTTCGTAATTCCAGATCTCGGTCAGCCGGTTCTTGATCGCTTCACGCTGAGGTATCTTCGACAGGTAATCGAACGTCAGCTTGTTCTCGGCTTCGATCCAGGCCTTCATATCGTCCGACTCGGTCTGCTCCATCCAACGATAGGGGTCGGCGACTTTCGTCCCGTGAAAATCGTCAACCACATCGCCACGCTTCGGCTTCGGATAGTCAAACTTACTCTGGGCCGGCACCGCCGCCGCCAAAAACGCGCATAACACTACAATCGTAAAGCTTTTCCTCAACATAATTCGGTTAATACTCCTGTTCAAAATGGATTTTCAACCAGTATAGACCGCGTTGGACGCGAAAACAAAAAGTCACCACTCTAGTTGACGTAGCGTGGCTGATTTTTATTGGGTGTTCCAATTGCTAGGTGGTGTGTGCGATTGGTGCGTACTCAACTACCAATGATCGTCGAAACAATCGCGGCGGACGCGGCGGCGAGGAGATATGTCAGGATCAACGCGAGAATCGGGATGAAGGCGGCGTGGCCGCGGGTTTTGAAGAGGTGATAGGGGAGGACGATGAACCAGGCGAGCCAGAGGAACATGCCGAGGTCGAGCACCCACGTGATGCCGCGGCGGCGGCTGTCATCGCGGAGCCACCACCAGATCAGCCATACAAAGGCGATCGGTGACAAAACGTCGAAGGCAGATGGAACTTCTACCAGGCGGTATGCATACAGGTTAGCAACGAACTGGCTAAAGAACGCCGCCGCAAAGATCAGGCGGGCGGATGTCAGTTGATTAGGAGTCTCACTCAGAGACATAGTCAATTATTGCAGTGCCGAGCTATTTTTTATGGAACGTACAAAACTCCTTTGGTTCGCTGCCGGTGCGGAATGTTTTTGATTCTTTTTCGGGGCAGTTCGCGGTGGCTCGCATGCCGGTTAGGGGGCAGATCATCAGCGTTACGCCGCGGGCCGCAGGCTCACCGGGGCGAATATCCCGTCTGGCCGGGCCGCCGTCAGGCGCCGAGCCGTCGGGCTGGGCGTCCTGCCATGTTTCGGTTATCGGCGTTGGAGATTTGTCGGGCAGAGCAGGTTCAATTTCCTCAGGTGTTTCATTCATAGGCAATATTGCTCGCGTCGGCACGGTGCCGGCAATGAAAAGTTCGACGCGGCGAAACTCGGGCGGCACGTTGGTGACGAATATCTCGGTCGGCTCGGGCGGCGGCTCTTCGTAATACTGTGCGAGATCTGGGTCGGTCGGGCGAGTCGCGGTTGGCGACGGCGAGGGCGTCGGCGAGCCGACAACACCGAGGGAATCGAGTTCGCGGATGAGAGCACCGTTGCGGATGTCGATCTCGGCTTTGCGAATACCGGCTGGCATTGCCCAGTCGCCGTTCCATTCGGGATGGAGAGCGAGAGCTTCTTTCATGAAATCGGCCCAGACCGGCATCGCCGAATCCGAACCTTTCATCCCCAGATCGTCACCGTTGTCGAATCCGACATAGACGACGCAAACGATCTCGGGCGTGAATCCGGCAAACCAGCCGTCGCGGGATGTTCCGGTCTTTCCGGCAAACGCGGTTTTCCCGGCGACGTTCCGAAATCCCCAGCTTTGAGCCTGTGCTGCAGTGCCGCGATTTATAACGTCCTTGAGCATGTCGTCCATAACGTACGCGACGTCGGGGCGGACGACATTTTTGCGATCCGGCGTCGATAATACTTTTGTGCTGCCGTCGCCGGTCGTGACGCGGGTGATAGGCGTCGGCAGAACGCGGTCGCCGAGGTTGGCAAACATCGTGTAGGCGGTCGCGACATTGAGCGGCGTCGCCTCGGCGGTGCCGAGGGCCATCGACGGATATGCTTTCTCGACCTTTGGCATACCGGCCTTGGCGGCGAAATTCATCACTTTCCCGACATTGAGCGACATCGCGATATCGACGGTGATGACGTTCTTGCTTTTGACGAGAGCGTCGCGGAGCGTGGTCTCGGCATTTGAGAAAAAGTCGCCAAAATTTCCCGGCGTATAGCTGTCGTTGCCAAACGTGAAGGTCTTTTTCTCATCCTTAAAAACGGTCGCCGGAGTAAATTGACGTGAACTCGAATCGTACGCCGAGTTGATCGCCGCCGCATAGACGAAAGGCTTAAAGACCGAGCCGGGCTGACGCTGGGCGTCGGTCGCTCGATTGAATTGATTAGCAAGATAATCGCGTCCGCCAACCATGGCGACGATCTCGCCAGTCTTTGGCCGGATCGCTACGAGTGCCGCATTGAGCGAGCCTTTCTCCTTTTTGGGGAAATGTTTGTCGAGAGCGGCGAGGCGTTTATTTACGATCTGATACGCGGCACGCTGGAGGTCAGGATCGATCGATGTGTAAACGCGCAGGTGCTGCAATGCTTCTGGGTCATTGACGAGTTTTGGCAGTTCCTCGATGGCGTATTGCGAGAAATATGGCATTCCTTGCAGGTCTTTAGTGCTCGATATTTGACGAAGCTCGATAGCGATGCTACGACTTTCGGCGAGTTGGGTGTCAGAGATCTCGCCAGCTTGGAGCATTGACTCAAGTACTTGATTGCGGCGTTCTTTGACGCGGTCGGGGTTTTTGTACGGATTATATCGATTGGGGCTACGGATAATGCCAGCAAGGAACGCTGCCTCGGGTAACGATAGTTGGGAAACGTCTTTGCCAAAATAGGCATTCGAGGCCTCGCCGACGCCATATATCGAAACGCCCGACTGCTGGCCAAGATAGATCTGATTTGCGTAGAGTGTAAAGATCTCTTGCTTGGTCAGACGCGTCTCGAGGATGACGGACATGTACGCCTCGGTGATCTTGCGTTCCCATGTCTGATCGCGTGTGAGTAGAAGATTTTTGACGAGTTGCTGCGTGATCGACGAACCGCCCTGATTTGCCAGTGGACTCGCGTCGTCGCCCTCGTACCGACGCCAAAAGGCACGGGCGATACCGCGAAGATTGATGCCGTAATGTTCAAAAAACGCACGGTCCTCGGTAACAGTGATCGCCTTGACGAGATGGGGCGGCAGATCGTTGAATGTCACTGTCTTGCGGCGGCCATCGCCCTCGGCGGCGATCGAGCTGAGAATTTTGGGTTCGAGTTTGGCTTCTTTTGGCTCGGCGTTGGCCGTTCGGTCACCGATAGCCGCGACGGATTTTCCGTCCTTGCTGAACTTGACCGACAGCGAAGGGAATTCTTTGACGCCGTCGATCATGCCTGTCATTCCCGGCTCGATACCGAGAATGTCGCCGTCAACCGCATAGCGGCTTCGAGAGGCGTCGGCTTGATTGTTTCGCTCGATATAGCCGGCGGATTTGAGATAATCGATGAGTTCGGTTTGGGTGATATTCTCGCCGACCTTTAGTGCTTTTGGGGCCGAATAGATGCCGGCGGAGGCGGTAAACACCTCACCGCTCAAGAGCTTTTGATCGATGCGGTCAGAGAAGTCGAACCAGAAATAGGTGAGCGTCAGGAAGACGCCAAGCATGAGAAGTAGTGCGATCGAGATCGTCCAACCGTTGAAGACATATCGCAACACGCGGCGAAACCGCGACCTCGGCGGAGCCTTGTAGGCCTTAGGCGCTCGTTTGGCCCGCACCCAACCTTTCGGCGGCAGTTTTGATCGTGAACCTTTGGATTGTGGTTTATCCTGCATCTGAGCGGTTGGAAATACCAGGGCGAAGTGAGATTATCGACACCGAGCGAAGCGCCAAGTAACAGTTTAACGAGTTTCGGCCGTTTGTGTCGAATATTTTATTGCCCATGCCGGAAACACACGCGGTCACAGCGGTCAAAATTGCCAAGCGACGTTTGCTGCGCGCCGCCGCAATAGTCGGACTGATGATCATTATCGGGGCGGTCGGGTTTCGATATTTTGAGGACTATTCGTGGCTCATCAGCTTTTACGTGTCGGTCCAGACTGTGACGACGGTTGGCTACGGCGATGTCACGCCCCTCACGCAGGCGGGCCGGTCTTTTTCTATCATACTTATGCTAACGGGCGTGGGGACCGTTCTGTACGCTCTGACCGCGCTTGCTCAGGCGGTGCTTCAATCGGAGATCGTCGAGTTGTACGGTGAACGCCGCAAACTAAAGGAAATGGAAAAACTAACAGATCACTACATCGTATGCGGAGCGGGGAGAGTCGGACGCCGGATAATTCGCAACCTTCAGCGTCAAGGCCATTCGTACGTGATAATGGAGACGGACGAAAAGAAGATCGTTGATTTTGAGCGCGACGGGTCAAATTTCATTCTCGGTGATGCGACTTCCGAGACGAATCTGCTTCGCGCCGGCGTGGAACGTGCCCGGGGCCTCGCGTCGTGTCTGCCGGACGATGCGGACAATGTTTACGTCGTGCTAACCGCCCGTGGGCTGAATGAAGAAATCCACATCGTCGCGCGTGCGGTCGAGGAACAGGCCGAGCCAAAGCTTATTCGTGCGGGGGCGAACCGTGTTGTTGCCCCGACGATCATCGGCAGCCAATCGATGGCGAGAGCTTTGCTAAAACCTGCGATCGCAGATTTTATGGATTCGATCGTGGCGGAGACACTCGATCTGGTTTTCGAAGAGGTTGCTATCGACTCCGCTTCGCCATATGCTGGCAAATCGCTCAAGGACACGAATCTCGCGGCGGAACTCAACATCATCGTGGTTGCCGTTCGAAGACGCGACGGTGAACTCGCATTTTCGCCAAATGCTGACACTGTCATCGAAGACGGCGATCTGCTCATCGTCATCGGTAAGGCCGAATCCGTCAAGTCATTGCTTCACGCCGGCGAACCGGCGGCCGCGGTCTGATTTTTTTGCGATGTGTACGCTAGCGAACAGAAGCAACGAGCATTTGCCGCTTATTATTTTATTCATCGGAACAAATACTCTCGTGTACGAGTTCCGGTGCGGACCGGTGCGAAGATCACGGGTTTTATTATAGCGACTCTAGGCACCGACCTCCAAAACGACGAGAGTGCCGGCTGCAGTGATGAGCAGCCGGCATTTTTTTGTCGGAATGCAGGCTGCCAGCCTGCGTGCGGCACAAGAACAACCGACATTCTTGGAATTGCCGTTGGCTTTAGCCAACGGACACGGCCCCTATTCCGATCGCGGCTTTTAGCCGAACTGTTGGACTAAACCACGGCAACGACAGAGTCGAAAGCTTCGCGGATGGCGAGGCGGTGCGCGGTGAGATGTTCGAGGAGTTCGGTGGGCGACTCCAGATCCATTCGGCGGGCGATGGTTTCGAGAGCGTGTTGATTTGCGAGCGGAACGCGGGTGGTACGTCCCACGGTGAGACGCAAATTGTGGTCAAGTTCGGAGAGGAATTCATAACCCTCGCGAAGTGAATTGAGGGAAGAAAGTTGAGAATTGAGAACATCAGCCGTCGGATTGGTCGCTCCGTTATTCTCCACTTTCCATTCTCCGTTCTCAATTCTGCTCGCGAGGCGGTCGAGCATGTGCTGGGTCGAACGGTCGTCGGAGCTGAGATCGCCACTGCCGCTGGATCCCGGGTCATGATCCACCTGCGTTGCATTCTCAGGGCCGTCGGGGACATTCAGAAGCAACTGTAGATATCGCATCGCAAAATAGACGTCGAGCAGACCACCGGAGCCGTACTTTATGTCGATATCAGAACCGCGTCGGCCGCGCGAACGCTGGTGTTCGAGGGCGAGACGGACGCGGCGGGTTTGATCGGCGAGTTCGATCGTATCGGTCGTTGCTGCGCGTTTGTGGATGACGCGACGCGTTTCGTTTTCGACGTTATAGCCGATGCTGGCGTCGCCGCCCGCCATTCGAAGTTTTACGAAGGCGAGCATTTCCCAGATCGCCGCGGTCTCGCCCATGTATTCGAGAAACGCATCGATCGATATCGCACTCATCCCTTTCGTGCCAAATGGGCGCAGGCGAAGATCGACGCGATAAAGATTGCCGTCGCGGGTCATCGACGAGAGCGCGGTGGTAAAAAGCTCGACGGCCCGGCTGTAAAACTCGGCCGCAGTCAGCCCGCCGATGGAATGTTGGGGATCGAAATAGACGATCACCAGATCGAGGTCGCTGCCATAGTCGAGCCCCCGGCCGCCAAGCTTGCCGAGGGCCATGATCGCAAGGTCGAGTTCGATATCTTGCACCTGAAATCTACGGGCAAGTTCGTCGCGGACGGCCTTTAGAGCGGCGGCGATCGTAGCCTCGGCAAGGTTCGTCTGTAAACGCTTTGTCTCGCGGATCGAGATCTTTTCGAAAACGTCGCGTACGACGATCTGCAGTAGAAATCGCGACCACGTTCTACGCATCGCCGACAGGCGCTGGCCAAAATCGCGGGTACGCTCTATGGCATCCATCATTCCGGCGGCGTAATTCGGCTCGATGAATTCGGCCTCAGGGTCTGAAAGCTCGGCGGCAAGTTTTGGATTGGCCGCAAGCAGCATCGAAAAGTGGGGCGAGACCTCGGTCAATCGTTCGAACACAGCGCGTGTGTGTTTGGCGGCGTCGAGATTGAAATCACTCTTTTCGATCGAGGCGAGAACGTGCGAACGCGTACGATCCGTCGAGGTCGGTATCTCGGCTGCGATCGCGGCATGATTGGGATCGGGCGTTTCGGGGATGTCAGAGGCGGCAGTAGTTTGGGGGAGCACTTCGCCAAATATTCTATTGAAAACCTCGGTGACGTTCGCTCGATGAGCGGCGAGTTCGTTTTCAAAATTCCCGCCGCTCGCAAACGTCATGCGGCGTCCAAGTAGAGCGAGCTTTTTCGGCTCGTCCGAGACCGTGTGGGTTTGTAGGCCGTTTTCCATCTGAAGGATGTGTTCGGTACGCCTAAGAAAATCATAGGCTGATGCCAGATCCGTCAGCTCGGTCTTGGTCAGATGTCCCCGATCCGCAAGCCGCGAAAGACTGATCAACGTGTGCGGGCTACGGAGCCATTCATCCGGGCCGCCATAGGCAAGCTGCAACGCCTGGGCGATAAACTCGATCTCGCGAACGCCTCCACGTCCGAGTTTTACATTGTAGCCACGGCGGTTGAGCTGTTCGAGATCTATACGTTCTTTTGAGCGGCGGACATTGGCGAGGGCAGATTCAACAGTTTGGCCGGTTGGAAAAACAAGATCTTCAATGCCCGCAAAGAAAGTTTTGTACAGTTCGACGTCGCCAGCGCAGCCGCGCGAACGGATAAGTACCTGGCGTTCCCACGCCCGAGCTTCAGCTCGGCAATACCTGGCCGTGTCACCCGCCGACATAGCCAACGCCCCAAGCGAGCCGTAGGGCCGGAGCCGCAGATCGACGCGGTAGGCTGCACCTTCGCCGGTCTGGCGGCCGACAAGTTTGATTATGTACTCAGCAAGTTTGATGAAGTATTCGCGGTTCGTCACCTGCCCGCGTGTGCCCGAGCCGCTGGTCGAGCCTTCGTTCGAGTACATGAAAAGCAGGTCGATATCGGATGAATAGTTGAGCTCTCGTGAGCCGAGCTTTCCCAGCGCCGCTATACAAAATGAGGTTGGCATCTCGCGTCCCTTTTCGTCGATCTCGTGCGGAGAGCCAAAGCGCCGGTCCATTTCGTTCTGAGCGAGTTTGAGAGCTGCGCTTAGGATAGCGTCGGCGAGATTAGATATTTCTTCGGTGACCTCGGCGATCGTGGCGAGGCGGCGAATGTCGCGGAGATAGATGCGCAGGAGTTCGCGGCGTCGGAAGCGTGCGAAGAGAACCTGTGGTTCGAGCGTTGAGTTGGTCAGAGAGAATTGGGCGAGCGACTCGACGAGTTCCTCGGTTGAGCGCACGCCTGAGTCAGTGCGTTTCCGCTCCAGCCACAAAAGATGCTCGGGATGCTGGAGCATCGTCGTAGCGAGCAATGGGCTAAACGCCGCGACAGTAGCCGCATCGGAAAGCAATGCTGGCTTTTTATCCAATTTTGCAGCCGCCGACGGGTGTTTCTCGGCAAATTGGCCGAGAAAACGCCCAGCGGCAGCCGGGTCGGGAAGGTCGCGGATCAGCGGGTCGATCTTGTCCATTTCTTGAATCGGAGAGCGTCTATTGCGTACTTCTTTATCTTATAGCCAAGAATTCGTTCGGTCGAATCGAGCATCTTTGCGGCTCTTGCGACATTGCCGCGGCTTGATTTTAGGGCGTCCTGGATCATATCCCGCTCGAATGCCTCGACCGCCGATGCCAACGTAATTCTCGTCACCGTGTCCGTCACCTCAGCCGTCTGGAGCGTGGGCGGCAGATGGTGGCCGTGAATCACCTGCGTATCGCACGCGAGCACCGCTCGCTCGACCGCATTCTCAAGCTCAGGGACATTGCCGGGGAAGTGATAAGCCGTCAGCATATCGATCGCGGGCGTTGAGATGCGGCGGATCGGTTTGCCGTGTTCGGCCGCATACTTTTCGAGAAAGTGATCGGCGAGAAGCAGGATGTCGGACTTTCGGTCTCGAAGCGGCGGTAGAAATATCGTGAACATGTTGAGGCGATAAAAAAGGTCTTCCCGAAAATTGCCATCGGCGATCTCGTCCTCCAAATCGATGTTGGTCGCGGCGATCAGTCGGACGTTTGACTTGATCGTATCGAGTCCGCCGACGCTTTCAAACTCCCGCTCCTGCAAAACGCGGAGAAGCTTCATCTGGGTCTGTACCGGCAGATCAGCGATCTCATCAAGAAAGATCGTGCCGCCGTCGGCCAGCTCAAACCGCCCCTTCTTGTTCGTTTGGGCGTCGCCTAACAGCTCAGTTTCGATCAATGAGCCTGGGAAGGCAGCACAGTTTATTTTTACGAAAGGTCGCTTCGAGCGGAGGCTGTTGTAGTGGATCGCGTTTGCGATCAATTCCTTGCCGGTGCCACTTTCCCCTCGCAGCAAAACCGTCGCACTTGAGCGAGCGACCTGGGTGACCTGATCATATGCCTGCCTCATCTGGTTTGAGTTGCCGATCAGGTTGCCGAAGTCATATTTATCCTTGAGTTCCTGTTTGAGATGAACGTTCTCGGCGGCGAGGCGACGGCTTTCTTCATTGGCGAGGGTGTCTGATCTGAGCGTTTGCGAGATCAGAGCGGCAGCGATCTCGAGCAATTTCACGGTGTCGCTCGAGCGGCTGCCGGTTGTCTTGTCGAACCCGATTGAGATCGCCCCGACGCACGTCCGACCAGTCATGATCGGGACCGATACGATCTCAGCGACAATTCCGGGCCGCACAAGGAAATCAAGCGACGGTTCGTCGTTGACGAGAAGATAAGTTGGCTCGGTTAGATCGAAAATACGGATCAGGGCACTCGCTCCGGCACGGGCATCGAGACGACGAAAGTCATTTACGTCAAGACCAGATGCGGCGAGGACATCCAGGCGTTCTGTTTCTGCGGCTTCGATACAGACAAAACCGTAAACGACATCGAGGTGTTGGGTTAGTTCATCGACAATTTGCTGACAGTCGGTCCGCGCACCGCGAGACTCGGCGATGATCGCGGTGAACCGGGAAACAACCTCAAGATGATCCAATGCCATTTGTTACAAAAATGTTGGAAAAGCAAGGGCTAATCATATTGGGAAACGCTGAATGAATCAATCTCGTAGCATTGTCGCGAGGGCGGGTGCGATACAATGCTCTCCGTGGACGAACGCATCATCATTGAGGTCCCGCAAAGCGGGAACAAACTCCGGCTAGAGGATTTTTTGCTCGATCGATTCCCGAATTTGAGCAAAATGTACCTTCGTGATGTCGTAAAACGAGATCTCTGCGAGGTCAACGGGACACCCGAGAACATCGGTCGGCGGCTACGGCCGAACGACCTGATCGAGGTCGTCCTCGACCCGACACGCGAAACCGCAATGTTGCCAGCAAATATTCCGCTCGATATCGTGTTTGAAGACGAACACCTGATCGTTGTGAACAAACCGGCCGGAATGCTCGTCCACCCGTCCCATCGCGAGAACAACGGTACGCTCCTGAATGCTCTCGCTTATTACCTGAACGATCCTGATTCACCGCAGAGACGCGGAGACGGGGAGAAGAATACTTTGGCAGATTCCTCAATACCTAAGAACCGCGATACGAGACTATCAGTTGTCCGTCCCGGATTAATTCATCGTTTGGACAAACAAACGTCAGGGTTGATCGTCGTGGCCAAGAATGCCCGTGCCCACAGACTATTGTCAGGTCATTTTATGAAGAAGCGGGTTGAAAAGAGATATTTTGCCTTGGTCGATGGCGTGGTTGAGCCGGATGAGGGGACGATCGAGGCCCCGATCGGCCGATACGACGAATTAAAATATTGGAGCGTCAAAGAAGACGGCAAGCATTCGGAATCACGTTTTTGGGTACGCGAGCGTTATGTCGACACGACGCTGATCGAAATGGAACCGGTAACGGGACGTACGAATCAGCTTCGAATTCACTGTGAAATGATCGGCCACCCGATCGTCGGAGATGTTCGACGCGGCGGGAGGGAATTTGAGCGATTGTGCCTGCACGCGTACCGGCTGGTCTTTCCGCACCCCGAGACGA
The DNA here is from genome assembly GCA_049663465.1 of Pyrinomonadaceae bacterium. Classification (GTDB taxonomy): domain Bacteria; phylum Acidobacteriota; class Blastocatellia; order Pyrinomonadales; family Pyrinomonadaceae; genus OLB17. Next base: position 8,175 of record JBATDM010000035.1, on the reverse strand, counting down.
ACGCGACCGCGGAATTTGAGGTCAAAGCACCAACCGAATTTCTCTAACGTTTTCCGGGGCCGAACAATGCCTGCCCCGACATCGCTCCGGTCATTTTTTCGCCGTCGAAAACGAGTTGGCCGTTGACGATTATCGATGAGAAGCCGACGGCGTATTGATGCGGCTGCTCGAAAGTCGCTTTATCGCCTACCGTGTTTTCGTCGAATATCACGAGGTCAGCGGCGAAGCCTTCCCGGATGAGTCCACGGTCCTGTAGGCCAAACGTCTGAGCGGGAAGTGAGGTCATTTTGCGAATGGCGTCTTCGAGGGTGACGATCTTTAACTCGCGGACATAATGGCCAAGCACGCGTGCATTGTTGCCGTAGCCTCGCGGGTGCGGCACGCCGGAGCCGAACGAGCGGACTCCGCTGTCGGAGGCGATCATGGTGAAAGGCTGACGCATGATGTTCTGCACGTCGGCCTCATCCATCACGCGATAGACCATCTGGGCCCCGCCCTTTCCGTACATCTCAAACATCTGCTCGATCTGTTCGTCGAGACTGTCCTTGCCCCGGGCGATCTTGGTTATTTCTTTGATGTTCTTTCCGTTAAAATTCGGATCAGTGCGATAGCTGGCGACATATGCAAAACTCAGGTCTTTGAACTTCTTCTTTTTCAAGTCTTCTTTGATGTCGTCTGCGACCTTTTTCCGTGTAGGCGTATCAGCAAGGCGTTTCTTGCCCTCTTCGCGGCCGCCGGCGATCGCCCAGCTAGGCATCCGTGCATCGAGCGATGTCGACGAGGCTGGATATGCATACTGGTCAACCGTCACGGTGATACCGCGTTTTCGAGCAGCCTCGACGAGACCGATTGTCATTGGCGTTTTTCCCCAAAGAGCTTTGCTTGAGATCTTGAAATGCGAGATCTCGACTGGCATATTCGCCTGCTCGCCGATATTTATCGCTTCCTCGATCGCCTCGACGACCTTTGTTCCTTCGTCGCGAATATGGCTCGCGTAAACACCGCCGTGTCTCGACGCCACCTTTGCGAGTTCGACGACCTCGTCGGTCTTGGCAAAAGTTCCTGGGAGATAGATCAGTCCGGTCGCGAGACCGACCGCTCCGTCCGTCATCGCTTTCTCCACGAGTGCATTCATTTGGGCCTGTTCCTCAGGTGTCGGTGCCCGGTTGTCGAGTCCGAGGACTTTAGACCGAACCGTGTTGTGGCCGATCAAGGACGAGATATTGACCGCAAGTGGTGTTTTGTCGATGCGACCGAGAAAAGCACCGATGTCGAGGTCAGACCCTCCGCAGTTACCGGTCACTAGAGATGTGACGCCCATTCTGACGAAATTCTCCGCCTTCGGATTGTTGTAGATGTCCTCAGTGTGTGCGTGAACGTCAATAAAGCCGGGAGCCACGATCTGGTTTTTGGTGTCGATGACGGTCTTCGCTCCACCAGCATCAAAACGGCCGATCTTTGCTATACGCCCGTCTTTTATGGCAATAGAGCCTCGAAACCATGGGTTGCCAGAGCCGTCAATGATCCGCGCGTTGATGATGACAATGTCGTATGCAGGAGCCTGCCCGAAAGCGAACGGGGCCACGATCCCGACGACGACGAATGAGACGATCAAAAAACTTGTTAGGTTTCGCATAATCAAAATACTGCCAGTATCAGCCGGCCACAGCAATGTTATCGTCGGCCTCGGGCGTGATCGATTTGTGCAGATCTACCGGTTTGCCACGCTTTCTGAGACGCATATTCAGGAATTCGACAAGCACCGAGAATGCCATCGCAAAGTAGATATAGCCCTTTGGAATGTGGTGATGTAATCCTTCTGCTATCAGCGTGACGCCGATCAGGAGCAAGAATGAAAGAGCGAGCATCTTGATCGTCGGATGCCGCTCGACGAACGCTCCGATCGGCCCCGCAAACAGCATCATCGCAATGATCGAAATGACTACCGCAGCGATCATTATCCAAATGTTGTTGACCATTCCGACGGCGGTGATAACCGAGTCGAGCGAGAATACGATGTCGAGAAGGGTTATCTGAACAATAACGCTGCCAAATCCAGCATAAACTTTCTTCGACGTGACGCCCGTTTCGCCCTCGAGCGAACCGTGTATCTCGTGGGTGCTCTTACCTATCAGGAAGAGGCCGCCGATCAGCAGAATCAAGTCGCGGCCCGATACGCCCTGGTTCCAGACAGTGAAGAGCGGCTCGACAAGGCTCATCACCCAAGTCAACGAAAACAGTAGGATCACTCTCATAACGAGAGCAAGGGACAGGCCAATGAAACGAGCTTTCGGCTGCTGTTCAGGCGGGAGTTTGCCCGAGAGAATTGATATGAAAATTACATTGTCGATGCCGAGAACGAGCTCGAGCACCGTTAGAGTTGCGAAAGCGATCCAAATTTGTGGGTCAGAAATCCATTCCATAGTTTCGTCAACCGTTGCAGTTTATTCAGCTACTTTACATGCCTTTGTTGGGGCGATGTCTGCCAGCCGGCGGGCGGTTTCGTTTTGCTTGGCGCCGGGCGGGACCACGTCAGTTACACACGAGAGCGACCTGCCAATCTTGGCGATCATTAAATACGAGGTTCGCTTCTCTGAGTTTTCAGGGTCAGACACATTATATCTCGCGATCAAAGCGACCGGAACACCTTTTCGCATACGCCACTCGACCTTTTCTCCGATCGCCGAGAACGAATAGTAAAACTCGTTAAATCTGAGCTGCAGCGTCTTTTTTTGCGGGGTTATTACATTGAGCGTCTGTCTGAGATCGCCCTCAATAAGCTCAAGTTTATATCCAGCGACGCCCGGGCAAATACCAATGTAGTCGCCGCCTTCATCCGGCTCAGCCTGCTTTTCCTTGCAGGCTTTCTCCGTGGTGCTGGTGTAGATGCTCTTGTTCTGAGCGGCGGTGACAACCGAAAGAGTCACGAGAACAATGATGGTCAAGAAAAGTCTTTTCATTTGGCTATACTCCCGTTTTTGCTCTTACAAGCTCAGCGTTGATAAACGATCTTGCCGCTAACGATCGTTGCGGTTGCGGCACCATTGAATTTCCATCCGTCAAAGGGCGAATTGCGCGATTTCGACCGCGAATCTGAATTGCTGTACGTCCACTGTAGGTCGGGATCGATTATGGTTACGTCAGCGATGGAACCCGGTACGAGCGTCCCGCGGCCTTTCAATTTGAAGATGCGGGCCGGGTTGGCGGAGCACAGCTCGACCAGTCGGCTGAGGTCGATGACTCCCTTGTGGACCAACTCGGTAAATGCCAGGCCGACCGCTGTCTCCAAACCGGTGATGCCGAACGGGGCGCGGTCGTATTCGAGAGACTTTTCGTCAGCGTGGTGCGGGGCGTGGTCGGTCGCGATCGCGTCGATGGTGCCGTCCTTGATGCCGTCAATAACGGCTTCGAGATGCTCCCGGCTTCGCAGCGGCGGGGCCATTTTGGTGTTTGTATCGTAGCCCTCGACTGCTTTATCCGTCATCGTAAAATGGTGCGGCGTAACCTCGCATGTGACGTTGATACCCTCATTTTTTGCACGCCGAACTGCCTCGATCGAGCCGTTTGTCGAGACGTGTGCGATGTGCACGTGCGTGCCCGTAGCTTTAGCCAGAATAATGTCTCGGACGACATCGATGTCCTCGGCGAGAGCGGGCATTCCCTTGAGGCCGAGAAGAAGCGAGATCTTTCCTTCGTGCATTACGCCACCCGCCGAAAGAGATTTGTCCTCGCAATGATCGATCACCGGCAGGTCAAAGTCGCGGGCATACTGCATAGCACGCCGCATGATTCCTGCGTTCGGCACGGGACGCCCGTCGTCCGAGACGGCTACGGCGCCCGCAGCCTTCATCTCGCCCATCTCGGCGAGTTCGCTGCCGTCGGATGATTTCGTTATTGCACCGATCGGGAAAACGTTTGCGAGGCCAGAGCGCTCCGCCTGCTCGATCATGTATCGCGTGATAGCGGCGTTGTCATTGACCGGATTAGTATTCGGCATCGGGCAAACGCCCGTCCAGCCGCCCGCCACGGCAGCCGCACATCCGCTAGCGATAGTTTCCTTGTGCTCCTGCCCCGGCTCGCGAAGATGCACGTGCATGTCGATAAATCCCGGGGCGACGAGCATTCCTGCTGCGTCAAAAACGTCGCAACCTTCGGGCACGCCGTCAGCCGGTTTGAGCCAAGCTGCGACGAGCCCGTCCTCGATCAAAACGTTCATTCCCGTGTTTTCCTCTGCGGCGGGATCGATCAGATGCCCATTGGCGATCAGTAGTTTCATGTGTGTCTCTAACTAAGATAGTGTAGACGTGGTTTGCCCGCAACACTGTTTTTAATAAAGGCTGTCGCAGTCGTCTGGACCGACAATAGTCCAATGCCGGGGAGTTGAGGAGCGGAGGCGATCAGATGTTTGTGCCGAGCTTTTCGGACAACTTTTCGCGGTAGCGACGGCTTAGAGTAAGTTCTTTTCCATTTTTGAGGATGACGAGGTGTTCTTCGTTGAAATGAACCTGCAACTCCTTGATCCGGGCAAGATTGACGATCGTCGAGCGGTGTATTCGGATGAAGAGTTTTGGGTCAAGACGGATCTCGGTCTGTTTCATCGTTTCGCGGACGATGTGTTTGGCCCCGACGGTGTGGAGGACCACGTAGTTTCCGCAGGCTTCGATCCAGTCAATGTCTTCCACGGGAACGAGAACAACGCGACCATTATTCTTGATCACGAATCGATCGAGCAAATTTTCGCGGGCAGTTAGATTTCGCAAGAGATTGATCAATTGGTCGCTGCGGTCCTCGTCCGTCTTCTCACGCAAATTTGCCTTCGCACGATCGAGGGCGACGGCCAGTCGATCGTGATCATAGGGTTTTAGCAAATAATCAACGGCAGATACGTCAAAGGCTTTTACAGCATACCGATCGTAGGCGGTCACAAATATCACAACCGGTATTCTAGGCCCGTCGAGGGCGTCGAGTAGAGCGAAGCCATCCATCTCAGGCATTTCGATGTCGAGGAAGAGAAGATTGGGCCGAAATTCAGTGATCTGGGCTAATGCTTCCCGGCCGTTCGAGCATTCGCCGACAATGGCAATGTCACGATCGTCGGCGAGCATTTTTCGGATAACCGCGCGTGCCGGCGGTTCGTCGTCAACGATCAGAGCCCGAATAATCTCCGTCATTCGCTCAAGCCTCCATTCTTAGCCTCAACCGGGATCTCGATCGCCACGGTCGCCCCGCCCGCCCGATTTGACTCGATCTTGAGCGAAAACTCGTCGCCGTACAACCGCCCGAGCCGGTCACGCGTATTTTGGATACCGAGTCCGTTCGTCGCCGAGCCGTTCCCATTGATCTCTACCATCTCGCCGTCATTGGCGATCTCGATCAATAATCGTGAGCCGGTGCGAGTCGCGGTGATGTCGATGCGGCCGGCCGCCAGACTTTTGGCAAGGCCGTGCTTGATGGCATTCTCCACGAAGGGCTGGAGGATGAGGTTCGGCACACGGACGTCGAGCGTATTGGCGGCGATGTCAAAATGAACCTTCATCCGATCCCGGAACCTGATATTTTCGATCTCAAGATAATTCTTGAGGAATTCGATCTCACGTTCGAAAGTCACGAGCTGCTGCCCATTGTTGTCGATCGTCAGCCGGAGAAAATCGCCGAGACGTGCGATCATTTGTACCGCTTTTCGCGAGTCCTCGAGAGCGAGGTGCGAGATCGAATTTAACGTATTGAAAAGGAAGTGCGGCTGTAGCTGCATTTTGAGAGCGCTTAGTTCTGCCTGGGCGAGCTCGATCTCGAGTCTCGCATTGCGATCTCGCTCCGCGTGAAATTTGCGGTAGTAGTCAAGGGCGTAATTTGTCGTCAGGATGATCTTGTAGACAAAAACGCCCATAACAGAATTTGCCACCCAAATCGATGCGAAAACGGCCCCGAGCGATGTAGTTCGTCCCTCGAACAGCCAAGCAAGCGTCCCAACAATCGCGAGAGCAGTTGCGGCCCATGCGAAGCTGATGAGGACGTGCAATGGAAATATGAACGTCCATCGTTGGCTCTTTGAGCGAAGGATGCGATCTGCTGCGACAACGAGCACGGACATCGCAGCCCAGATCTGAAACCGAAGAACCTGAGAAATGAACGCGCCGAATAGACCGAAGCTTTGTCCGCTCGACGTCCGGCCGACATAATATGCGGCCAGCAGTAGCAGGCCGACAAAGGTCAGTAGAGCCCAGAATATTAGCAGCTTGTGGAGAAGATATTTTTTCGTCGCCGTTGAGGCATCTAAAGTCGCGCTCATTTTGTTGGTCTCATTGGTCAAAAAGAACGTCCCCGACGATGGCTCTCTTTCCGTCAATCCGTTCTGAAGCTTCCGGCTCAACAATACCACCAATTGTGATCCAGGCAGCAAGAGTAAGGGCACCACATGCCACCAAAACCGCTTCAAAACCAAAGGCAGTGTAGAGCCGGCCGCATACAACCACGGAAAACGCGATCCCAAGTTGGGATGAGATATTTCTCGTGGCAATGTACCCTGCAACATTTTCGCGGGTGACCATCTCTGTCAAAAGAGCCTGAAGCGGTGCGACTCGCAGTGCAGCTGAGGTGGCGGAGCCTAGTAAGATCAGCAGGACCGCAGTCGGCCCCGAAGTCGCGATAACGGCAAACAGACAGAGACCCATATGCAAACTCGCGTGCAGAGCCGCCTTCCTCTTACCGAACCTGTCCGCGATAAACCCGCCTGCGAGCCCGCCAACGAGGCCGGCGAGATTGACGAGGGAATAGACAAACCCCGCATCGAGGCCGTCGCCCTGTCTCAGTTCAGCGAGCCACGAGCCGAGAAAAGTGATAAAACCGACCGCTCCACCTGAGACAAAGAAAGCGCTGATGATTCCCAACCTGCGAGACCGAGCAGACACTTGCTTCAAATGAGCGGACCTAAGAGTCATTGGAGATTGTTCGTCCCGGCTTGGAATTGCCCGCATCATCATCCCGATGGCGGGGAACACGATAGCGAGAAAGGAAAGAGCGATCCGCCAGTCAAATTGCCCCGCCAAAAATACGCCGACCGGAACGCCCAACATCGGGGCGGCAAAGTATCCAAATGTTAGAAAGTTCATACTCTTGCCGCGTCGTTCGTAGCTTGAGGTGTCTGCCAGCTCGGTGATTGAGAGAGCGGAGATAACGCCGCCGGCAATACCGCAGAGGCCTCTCGCCACGAGAAACAGCACGAGGGTTTGGGAACTAACAGAAACGACTATCAAGGCGGCGTAGGCGAAACAGACGACGGGAAGGATTTTCGTTCCGGACCAATAGGTCGGAAATCGGATCAGAAGCAGCGCCGCTAGCGCGGCAGCTATCGAATAGACAACAAAACTGTACGAGACATGGACCGTCGAAGCGTGAAGGCCAATTGCAATTTCAGGACTAATCGCAGCGATCAACTGAAGGTCAGTGACCGTGGCCATTATGAGCAATCCAATAATGGCCTTCCGATAAGTTTGATCGTGGGGCATGCTCTTCATCGTTATATCACAGGCTGAAAACAGCGGTGACCCTTAGCGGCGTCACCACTTGTTGCTGGGGTGAGAGATTGAACTCTACTTTTGGGGGAACTTCGGATCGGCTTTGATCTCAGCGATCTGGGCGAGATGGCGGGCGCTGTGAGCGTTGACGAAAACGAACCATTGATAGCCATCGATCGTGCCGAGAACCGGCAATTCGCCAAATCGATTTCGCAGGTCGTCCTTTGTGGTCGACATATAATCGATCGTTCTGGCACGCGTTGAAGCGAAATTGGACAAAATATCGGCCTTTGTTTTGAACCGGCTAGCGGGCCGAAGCTGCTCGGGAGCGGTAAATTTTGTGCTGCGGTTGGTCAGGACCATCCAAATAGCGGTGTCCTTGATGCGGAAATTATCCGCTCCCACTGGAGCCGGGGATTTTACAACATTCTCAGAGATGATCGTATAGATCGTGTTCTCGGCAAGAATGATGTGCTCGGCGACCTCGGCAACAGACCATTTGTCCGGAGCGGCCTTAAAGTTGAGCTGCGCATCGGAAAGGCTTGATATTTCGCTTGCGAATTCCGACTTGGTTTCGTTAAGAAAAGCGATCGCGGCCTCACGATCTTTCTCCGAGAAGACGACCGGGGCCTTCTTGGCGTCGGCCGCCTGGGCTCGGGCG
>JBATDM010000034.1:0-33483 GCA_049663465.1 Pyrinomonadaceae bacterium | reverse complement strand
CTACACCGTTCGCAGTTCGCGGTTTGCATTCGAGAATACGCGGAAAGCCGAACGTAGGAAAAGGCAAACCAATGCGAGGGCGATAATGATGTCCGGCCAGCCCGACTGAAAGAACCAAACCGCACCCGCCGCGACAAAGACCGAGATATTCGACGCAATATCGTTACGCGAACATTCCCACACCGAACTCATATTCACGTCATCCGTCTTGTGCCGCGTAAGCAGATAAAGGCATATCGAATTCCCGACGAGGGCAAGCAAACTAACCAAGCCCATTATTTCAAAAATAGGAACCGTCGGAACCATCAGCTTGTAGATCACCTGTCCGAGCACAACGAGAGCCGCTAGAAGAATCAAACCGCCTTTGAACAAAGCGACCTGAGCCTTAGCCTGAGACGATTTATAAACAACATAAAGGCTCAGTCCGTATGTCATCGCATCGCCAAGATTGTCCAGCGAATCCGACAACAACGCGCTCGAACCCGCATAAATACCCGCACCGATCCCCGCGGTAAACATCGCGACGTTTATCCCAAGCACGATCTTTAGCGTCGAACTCTGCTTCTCCCTCAAAGCGTCTATCGCACAATCATCTTCACAACAAGCCATAACAATTCAGAATAGGTTAATGCCCAAATGTTATCAATAAGAGCAGCGGGTTGACGGCTCAGAATGGTTCCAAACATCCTCAAAGAACTGTGTCGAAGGCCGACCCTGAAGAGTCTTGGAGGACCGCAATGGCTGATACGTTTTATGAAAAAAAATAGCGGATGACAGTCGCTAAGATATGATATTATTCTTTGAAAGAATCGAAGCGAAAGGTGTTCCTTTTTGAGTTGAGCACGCTACGGATGCTTTGAATTCTATCAGGTGACTTGGTTGCAGGTTGGTTGCAGCGTTACTGATCATGGCTAATTAACGATGAATCCGTGTAGCCGTAAGCTGTTGATTCTAAGAGGTTTTGAGCAGTTTTGACAATTTATACAAACCTACCTAAATCGCTTGGGGTGCGAGAGGTCGTGAGTTCAAATCTCGCCGTCCCGACCAATAAAGACGGGGCTTTCAGCGATTTCTGAAAGTCCCGTTTTCTTACGATGGTTGCAAGATGGTTGCACTTTCCTTTTTCATACCTTTCTCCGCTCAAAACTTCCAATAACTAATCAGTACTTTTCTCGAGAAGTGCAAAGATTCGCCACATGGTTCAAATCCGTGCCAGAGTGGTGCATTTTTGTTCAATTTTGGGTAAATCGTCCACTAATCAAGTCGTTTTTACAGGCACGCCTCTTGCCAGTTTAAGAGATCGGAGGACATGAACCATGGTTGAGGTTATTACCATCGAGAAAGCTGAATTGATCCGGCTAATTGACACGTCGATCGCGGGTGCTATTGAGCGAGCAATCAACTCCTCGAAGCCACCGGACATTATGACAAAGTCTGAGGTTGCGAAGTACCTCAAGAAATCTCACGCCACGATAAACCGGTGGATGCGGCATCACGGACTCCCGTATCACGGCGTGGGTCGCCCAGCGTTCAATCGGGCGGAAGTAGATGCCTGGCTTGCGCAAGGCTGATGAAAGTATGGCAGTCTATAAACGGTACAAGGGAGAAAGAATATCATCGAAGCACCCGGCTTATGTAAAAGCTCGCTGGTGGGTATATAAGCGCATCAAAGGCCATCCGATAATCCACCAAGGCGTTCCGGAAGCTCGAACCCGTGAAGAGGCTGAAATTGCAGAACGGCAAATTGTCAAACAAATGTTCGACAAGGCATATGGCGTCACGGATACGACAACGACCTTCGAGGGTTTTGTTGAATCAACATATCGAAAATACGTCGAGCAAAACAATGTAAACAAGGTCGCGAAGAATCAATATATCCGACTGCTACTTGGCCACTTCAAAAATCAACCGCTTCATACAATCACGCCGCAAGATTGCCGCGACTGTCGAGCCAGGCTTCAAATTCGGTCAAACAAAAGGAACAAAAAGTTAGGGCTCTCCGCTTCCTCGATAAATCGTATAATGTCGACTGCTTCGAAGATCTTCAGCCTCGCCTGTGAAGAAGGAATCCTTGATCGGAACCCAATGCAGTACGTCAAAGCGCTGCCCGAACCACCTCCTAGAAAGCGTTTGCTCACTTCGTCTCAAAAAGAGGCTCTTTGGAAAGAACTTGAGTCTGATCCGCTGCTCTACAGGCTAGTAACGCTGGCTGTCAATATGCCGCTGAGACGAGGTCAGCTCCTCGCTCTTGACGAGGAAGTGATCGACTTCGAGAATGAGCGCGTTTGGGTCATTAGATCCAAAGGCCGGCCTCCGCGTTCCGTCCCGATCAATTCAACGGCTGCGGAGGTGTTGCGTGACATGATCGCAGATAAGCAACTTCCATTTCCAGTTACTGATTTCCGTAAACGCTGGCATGCGGTCCTTGTTCGCGCCAAAATTAACAAGGAAGGTGGAACTCGTGAGGAGAATTACCATTTTCATGATCTACGCAGCTACTTCGCAAGCGAACTAATTCGTCGCAACACTAATCCGCTGATCGTTCAAAACCTATTTGCTCATTCTGACATGAGCATTACAAATATTTATGCAGAAACCGATGATGAACTGATGCTTGAAGCGGTAAAGCGGCTTGATTAGACCCGACCTGATGATTACAAATCGTTCCGATTAGCTTTCCACTCAGTAGCACACAGTGTTATCTGCTTGTATTTGCAACACTTACTAGATTTCGCGTTCACTGGGTAACAGCAGGAAACTGCACAAACCTACTACATTTTCTACTACATTGTATTCGATCCGTTGAGGCGAAAAAGAATTCACAAGGTCCTGATTCGAATTCTCCGTCCTTCAGTAGCCGTTGGATCACTCGCCCTCAACTGTTTCTCAGGATCTAACAAACTCTGCCATTATCCATGTGAATGCGTTTCGGACATGCTCGAAACGCCATGAAATTTACCCGTTATAATCCCGCTAGTGGTAAAGAATGCAGCCGAATCTTCAAATGGTGGCTGTTTCGCTCGTCGTAGCAACATCGCCGGGATTGGAGAGTGTAGTCGCCCAATCGTTCCGGGAACTTTCCCCGAGCATCGCGGCCGATAAATGCCCGAATTCGTAGATCTTCTTCTCAGCGGTCGAAGTTTGTAGATCGTCGAGATCTGAAAGAGAACCTGAAACAACCGAAAATGCAGAGCCGCCGTTAAGACGACGCAAGATTTCGCTGACGACGAGAACTGCTGCAGTGACTCCAACGAAGGGAACCCCGACAGTCCGAGACGCGAGTTGCGCCCGACCGCATTCGTCAAGATGAGGATATTTCGCGGTGTCGTACGCGACTAAGTCCGTGACATCGATCCCCGTTGTTCCCGGTGAAACTCCCCACAACTCTTTGGCTTTCACCTCGCCAGGGAAAGTATGAATGGAAAAATTCCTGAAAGCGTTGGGACCGGCACCAAGACCCGCGTCAACGACGAGACCGAAGTTTGCACTCTCTAGGGATGCGCGGGCTAAAGCATTGTCTAGGCCACACAAAACAACCCCTGCTTCGTGGGGCGCCCGACGCGACCACGAGCCGAAGAGACGTTCTTCTACCGTGACACGAAACCCTCGCGTTTCGAGCCAATCGGCCATCGTCCTTGTTTTCATGGCGCCGATCGCCGACCGGACCGTAAGAACCGAAGTGCTTTCGTTCGACTCGGCGAGTCGATCATGATCTTGCAGCATCAACTCGACCTCACCTGCGTCCCGATAAGGTAAGCTGGCTAGCACCCAAAGATATGCCTGACCCAGATTGCCGAGGCCGAGGAGCCACAATTTAGACGGTAAGTATCTGAGCTCCGCTTCAGAGTCGTCCGCGTCGAGCCAGTCGCGGCCGGGATCCCGCAGAGACATGCCCGCAGCGCGGTGCCCGGATAGCGGGTGATCGCCCGAATGGTACATGAAGACTTCCGCTGCGCACACAGCCGCCGCGAGGATTGGTGTCACGCCGACCGACCAGCTTTCACTCAAACGCCTGCCGTCTTTGACCGGCACTACACCACCTCGCCATCCTTCCCAAGTCACGCGCCAACTCACTACGCCCATGTCTTCTGTAGATGCGTTTCCGATAACGGCGACTGGCCAAGGATTCGAAATCCGGCTGACGTTTTCGCCCCCGAGCGCAACTATTTCGCGTCTAACGTCGTTCGCCGTGCCAAGGGGGGTCAGCACAGGGGCCGCGGGCGCTGCGACAACATGAACCCCTCCCAGAAACGTCCTCCGGGCGACATTCACTAATGAAAAGAGGGCCGCCTGATGATCTCGGGAAGAAGAGACTTCAGGGCCGACAGCGATGTACAACCCAAACCTATTGAGTATGCCGAGAGCCTCGTCCGCGGAATTCGCACGCCCGCTGTCCATAAAATACTTCGCCGTGCGATGTAGGTTCTCGTGTGTAGGTTCGTACATACTCAACTCCAAAAAGCCCTGTAAAAAAAATTGTTTCCGGACTCACCACCACGATCGTTCCATACGTACTCACCCCGGTACTCGTAGATGCCAAACTCCCTTTGATCGATCGGTTGCCTCGCGTACAGGGGAACAATGATTGCGATATGACCGAACCTGGCGACCATCGGGTTCGTGCGGTCCTGATAACTTTGAAATGCGGCTCCTGGATGAGTATGAACGTCACCCACCACCGTGAGGCCGCTCTCCCTGCAGATTTGCCACAGCAGAGCGAATGCGTCGCCGCGCAAAACGCACACCCCGGTTCTGTAGGCTTCAGGGTCGAGTTCTTCGTAATAAAGCGCCTGCAAGACCTCGCGTCTATCATTCATAATTCGGCCGAGCAAAAATGCCCCGGATTCGTGTCGCCCCTCGGTGCGCAGCTCCAGCTGCACCAGAATTTGATCCCACATTTTGCGCGAGCAACTGATGCGATGATCAGGCACCAATAGCGCCCGTATAATCGTTCGAACTGAGAAGCTCATGAATCTGCTCCAAGTAACAAATGATCCCCCGCGTCGCGTCCCACAATCTTGCGGGGTGTTTATGGATCCAGTCGCCGTGACCTTCTATCGACAGTCGGTCGCACGGGATGTACAAACAACTCCCCTCCTTCCATTCCGGCCGAAAAACCGAAGGAACGATCGACCTTCCTGTGGGCCAAGCTGCAGTCGCCAGGGGAGCGTCCGTTTCCAAATCCCACAGTCGCCCGGTGACGGCTGCAGTGCGGTAGCCGGTGCATTCGAACCGAAATCCGTACTCGAGGGGTCCGCTGTTTACGTGGGCCGCTGAAACGGCTATGACGGTGAACGGCCAGGAGGTCGCAATTTGGCGCCATCGGCCCTCGAACTCGCCGCACCGGAATTCCGGCGCGGCGAGATCCCGCTCCAGCAATAGTTGATCGGGGGGCTTCGTCTCGTTCATACGGGATTAGCCCTCGACGCGAATTTCCGGGACAAGATCGAAGCAGACCGAGCAATTCTTGTCACGGGTAAGAGCGTGCAGGGGGGTATCACCTGCGGGCTGTTCCTTCGAGCCGCAAATTTGCAGTATGTGTTCCGCAGCGTCTTTTCTCTCCAACCCGAACTCCCGCAAAGCCCACCTCTTGACCGTGCGGACGCGGGTACCCGGTGCAAAGTTGCGATCGATCGTCTTGTCGAGATAGTTAACGGCCGTCTTGATTCGGCGGCAGCGGGACACGTGAATGCGAGTGCCCTTCACTATATCTGGAACCGTGAGTTCGCTCTTACTCGCAATTTCATTCTCCGATTCGTCCGCGAAGACGAACTGGTCGGCTCCGATCACGAGACCAGCGGCCGCTAGCGCAGCATGTAGCTGCATTTGCGTTGGGTTTTCGACAACCTCGACTTCGATGACGCGGCTGTCACCTTGAATCTGGACAAATAAATTTGATTTTGGCATGTTGCTCTCCTCGTTGCGGGCGTTCTGCGCCCGACTTTACATAAAAATATTCAGGAAGGGACTTGCCAAAAGCAGGCTCGACTCCGCCTCCTGATAATGTAATCGCCGGAGCGAACGCGAACCGGAAAAGGATTTTTAGGCGAGCGACAAAGGACCTTTCGGGGTGGCGGAGCAGATGAAAAAGTGGGGACACCTCGGACATCTAACCGGATCAGTTTTTGCAGGGAAATTGCCGGACGCGAGCTGACCCAGCATAGTCTCCGATCTGCTTCGACGTGTTGTTACTTTCCTTTCAGTGATTTCAACGGATTCCAACAGTTCGTCAGAAAGGTGTAAGGCTTCGACCCTGTAGTTGGAGCCGAACCGTGCCTTCCCGGCAAGATGGTAGAGTGTGTACTCCAATCGGTCGTACTCGTCACTTCGCTTTCGGCCGGTGCGTATTCGTCGGAGTACAGATATGCCATCGGCTCGCTCGATGAACTCGTCCGGTTCTACGCCAACCGCTTCGCCGCCGAGATTTAAAGTTAGAGTTTCGACGCCTCGATAGCCGTTCCCTAGATCCAAACGAATAAGCGCGGTTACGAGCCGGAGCGCGATGCCGTGGTATTCCGCAGCGTATGGGTGCTCCGTCGGGCCGTGAGCTTCCCAAATGCGCTCAAATTCTTGCACAATGGCAGTTTCAGCTATCTGTCCTTTGATCCGTTCAGCGGTCAACCATTTGATTAATTTATAAACGCAGGCGTGCGTCCGCGTAAACGCCGTCGGTTTTCGCGCTCCACCCAGGCCAAGGATGTAGGTGTAGAAGAATCGGCGCGGGCATTTCTCGTATGTTCCAAGAGATCGATCAGTGACGCACCAACTTTCCGGATAGAAGACTTCTACTGGCCCGGGACTCAGGGCGGTTGCCGGCAGGGGGAGCATCGCCGGATTCTCGATCTGATCGCTAGAAGAAAGCCAATCCAAGAATTGAGATGGAGTTCGGCGATTACCATTCGGTTGCTTCCGCGTCAAATACAACCGTAGGTGTTTCTCGGCTCGCGACATAGCCACGAAATAAAGACATTCCTCCTCCATCTCATGCGCATGCCGCGATTCTTCGCCCGACGAAAGGCCTTCTTCAACCATCCCGTCCGGAGCGGGGCAACGTTGCCCACGATAGGAAGATGGGAAATTTGTAACAGTTAAACCTGGCACATGTACCGCGTGGAACTGGAGTCCTTTGCTTCCATGCACAGTCATCAGTCGTACCGCGTCAATGTGCAGAGCAGACGCCGGAACCTGACGAAGGTCCCGTTCCTCGGCCAGGAGGACCAACTGCCTAATTCGGTCGAGCGTTCTTCGGATCGGCAACCCCGACACTGCCGGGCGACGGTCGCGAACGAAATTAAGGAGTTGCCAAATTGCCACACGGCGCATCCACGCGGACGCCGCATCCTGTTCGCCAAGCACGGCGATCACACCCGATCGATCAAGAAGGTAAGTGCTAAGAAACTCCCACGGCGATACCGAACTGGTCAACCCATGTAAGTCCTCAGCAATTTTCTTCAGTCCGATAGCACCCTGTTCGGAAAGACCGGGTGAAGAAGCTATTGTCGCCAGTTTCTCAAGAGGTTTTCCGTCTATTTCACGCATCAAGCGGACCGCCAAGGCGACGTCCTGAAGCGGTACCGCGTAACATCGCATGGCACCAACTCGAGTGAGGCCGTCTCCGTATGAGTCAACGGCAACGGTGAGTAGTGATAGAAGGTCACGGATCTCGTCCCGTTCGAAGAAACTTCCCAGATGCAGCACGGGGATCCCACGCTGTTCAAGGGCATTGGCGATCTCGTTGAGCCGGGAGTTAGAACGGCAAAGAACCGCCTGGTCTCGGTAGCTCACCCCGGAATTCAACAGCTCCTCTACGCTGGCCGCAATCCCCTCAGCTTCTTCATCCAGAGTATCGAAACCCCTGATCTGGGGAGTGCATCCGGCCGCTCCCTTGGCGGAGCTGAAAGTAAGCGGCAACATCCCAGTCGACGCACCCATATGCGCCGCCACCGCCTTCAAATTGTCTACGATTTCGAGCGAGGACCGAAAGTTGATCTCAAGCTGATCGACTACAGCGTCTGGATACTCTTGCGCGAAATCCGTCATGTTTGTGGACGAGGCTCCTCGGAAGCGATAAATAGATTGTCTGGCGTCACCAACTACCCAAAGTCGGCGGCCGTCGCCCGCAATTGCGCGCAGCAAACGGGCACTCGCCTTATTTACGTCCTGGTATTCATCGACGAGAACGTGCCGATGTCGAAGTTGAATAGCCGCCCTGATCCGTTCATCTTCTTCAAGGAGAAACGTTGGCTTGAGAATCAGATCGCCGAAATCTACTGCCTTTCGCTTGGCAAGCTCCGCTTCGTATAGCTCGTACACTGAAGCAACTTCCAATGCCTTTTCCGCAGCCAATTGCGCAGACTCGTCTGTCGCCCGTTCCTTCATCCGTTCGGCGAGATTTATATACGCGTTAGGCAGAACGAGTTCGTCCTTCGCACGGGAGATCGCAGTCACTATTTCCCTAAGCACAAGTGTCGGATCCCAAAGATTTCGATAATGAACAAGCGGCAGAACGGGCAGGGTCTCTTCCAGGATCTCAATCGAATCGCTGCGGTCGAAAAGAGCAGGATCCGCCGATAGCTCGAGACGGTCGTGATACCTTCGAACGAGATCCAACCCGAATGCATGAAATGTCCCGATCCAAATTTTGCCAGCATGATTTGGAAGGGCCACCGAAATACGCTCAGACAGTTCTCCGGCTGCACGGTTGGAGAAGGTTAGGATCAGGATCGAAGATGGATCGATACCACCTTCAGCTAATCTTACTGCCTTCTTGACGACCGTACTTGTTTTGCCGGTTCCGGGACCGGCCTGAAGCTGGAAGGCTGAACCGGTATGCCCGGCTGCACGATCCTGCGAAGCGTCCGCTGCAGGACGGTGCCTCTCAACTTCACTGTCAACGGCGGCGGCCGGAAGCAACAGCGAATCGAGCAATTGCTGCCTGACGAGGTTCTTAGATATGCTTCGTCGCTCGGAGATCAACGATGCTGTGAGCTTTTCCTCCAGGTATTGTTTTCGTGCCGTCGCTCTTGGAAGAAGAAACTCGCGGGCGAAGACATTTGCCTGCAGCTCCCTACGCTCATGACTTCCATAATCCTCAACTCGTTGCAGGCCGACCGGGGCGAGCTCGGTCGACTGAGATGAATCAATATCAGCAGCCGAGCACTCAGCTGCAGCCGAGTGAAGGACTGCGTGTCCGATCTCGTGGGCGGCCAACTCCGCTCGTTCGTCATCGTCGCCCTCGTTGACGCAGCATACAGCTCCGGTCTGCTCGTCATAGACGGCCCGCGAGCCTTTAAGCGCGGGATCCGTCGCGGGCAACCAAAAAACTTCCAAATCGAGTTCGGCGGCCGCAGCGTTTATGAGAGCCAACGGGTTCGAAGCATCAACCCCACGGCCGACGACTAAGTTGTGGAGAGAGCCCGCGCTTTCGCGAACAGGTTCAAAAGCGTCCATCGATTTACAATCCTCTTAAAGGCCTAGCAAAAACTCCTGCTGCTGCGAAGTTAATCCGGAGGTTTGAACAGCCTCCTCAAAACTCTGGGCGGCCCCCGCCTCCGGTTTCGACTCGGCCTTGAAGTACGACCGCGCTCGCACCTCCGGTGCGCGAGCATAGTGGGCAGCCACCATATCCACCGGAACATTGAGTGCCCCGCAGACGAGGCGAGTGAATCCGTCAGGTATCGTATTCTCTCGGATCTGCCTGTCCCTAATCTTCATAACGAAGAGTAAATTGGCGTTGATGGCGGCGGCAAATACCCGGAGATCCTCCCGACCCATCGCGGCGAAAATATCAGATGCCGCCTCACCCGTTTCTGCAACCTTCGTCTCCGAATATAGGCGATTGTGAAAACGGCTGATCGCTTTAGAAACCGCCAAACTCTGTTCGCTTTGCCCTTGCTCCATTCGGTCTCCGATCGGGTCGCCCGAGTCGAGAGCAAGATCGATAGCGAACTCCGTTAATTCTTCGGCGTGTTGGGGGAATCGACGGACCATCTCGTCAAGTAGATCCGCAGTCGGCATCGGGTCTGCAAGTGCCAGGCAATATTTCGCATCACTGAGAGAGGTTGGTTCAATATTTGGACCGCTCATCGTACATTCTCCTTAAATGGTAAAAGCTTTTGCGCCGCCCGCCCGAGACGATTCTGAATCGTCTTTCCGGTCACTCCGCAAATAGTCGCGGCGGTGCGTTTTTCTGGATCAACGGATTCCATTTCGTATCCGACTATGTGGCATAGGGCTACCGCCTTTCGTTCATCTGGCGGCAGTTTGTCGATAGCCCCATAGAGTTCTCGAAGATCCAGATCGCTACGCTGGTTTGGCGGCGTTTGGAAAAACTCAGCCAGACCATCGTTCGAGATCGCCTCATCGCCTTTGTCTTCGATAACTGGGACCGGCGGATATATCTCGCGCCGTCTCATTTCCCGGCGAAGATAATCTATCCGGAATGCTCGAAAGGCCTGATTGAAACGAACTTCAAAGAAATCCAACTGGTGCGGGTTCTCTCCTCTGCCGTCGGTAGCGAACACATCGGCGAATTCGCAGAGAATCTCTTCTCGCAATGTCTCGGCATCCGAAATTTCCATCGAGATTTTCGAAAGTAAATTCGAATAGCAGCGAGCAAACAACAGCGGTAGCAGAGCATTCACCCTCGTATCGTCACCCTGACGCCGAGCCTCCCTGACCAGATGCACGAGGCTTTCAGATGCAATATAATCCGCGTGATCGCGGTTTGGGACCTCAGCCCGCCCGCACAAAGCCTCGACACTTTCGAGTAGCAGGCTGTCGATGGCCTCTTCGACGGACTTCGGTCGGGAGTACGTCCGTCCGTCCGGATAACTCTTATTAAGTGGTAACGCCATTCTGCAATCTCCTAAAACTTTAAAGCGGACGCGGAACTGCTACGCCACATTTACGTAATCGATTAAAACACGAAAGACCGGAAGGCCTGGTCTAAGCCAATTTTTATGACAGCTTGGAACGGCTTATATACTGGGCTCTTCAAGACGTACCATGTCCCCCGTGCTCTTCCGTGACGTTCAATCCGGCCGGCCTCAACCAACTCCCGCAGCCGCATTATTCAAGCCACGTCGGTTCCAGATTAGATCGATAAGCTTTGTCAAAGTGCGAGGATACTACGAATTATCAATGGCCAATTCTCACGATCTCGCTGGCTCATTGGGAGTAAACGAAATAATCTGCTCGGCTATGCTCTTTCCTTCCCCTCCATTTCGTCTATACTCACTGCAATTTCTTCCACGCCTGAAATTCGCTGGGACGGACCTTAAACCGTGCAACATTTCCATCATGTAAACTCACGATCTCCTGCTCGATCAGAATGAAGACCTCTTTGCGTTCGCTTTCCGCAATTGTGCTCGCATCAATTGAAGCGTGGATCCAAGGCACGAGGTCGTCGCCCGTAACGCGATCTAAAATCATCGATCTCACAATTTCCTGAATCTGCGCCCGGTACCGCAACTTCAGAAAATTTGGTTCGCCCATGGCAAGCTGGATCGCCGTGTATCGTTGCGACGAGCGATTGTAGGCCCAGATGTATAGATCGCGAATCAGACTGACATCGTTATTTTCGTAAATGCCGAGAAGGGCATAAACATAGGCGTCTTCATCGACATCGATGAACGAAAGCGGCCTCAGGTTTTTCTTGATCAGGGGGATGTTCGCGACGAGACGCGCGGTCCTCTTGTTCACGTCCTCGAATGCCTGCAGATACGACAGGTGGACGATCGAAAATAGCGACTGCTCGAACGGATCCTCGATCCGGTTGACCTTTTCGATAAAGATGTCGAAACACTCACGTATCAGCTGTGGATTTTCGAGAGGAACATATGTCGAGCCGCCGATCGCTACTATGATCGACCGCAGCCGCCCGGACGCGGCTGGGTCCCCAAGCAGATTTTGCGAGAGTAGTGCGTGAATGCTACAGATCTCATGGGATGTGATCCCGTCATCCTCGGCCGATTCGACTATGTATTCGATCGCCGCTTTGTGGTTCAAGATCATCTGGGCTTCGGATACTTCCTTCCCTGTCGCCGTTTCGCCCATTTCGATAAGACGCTTGGTCTCGAGCAGGGAGTACGTGTTCCCCTCGAGCCGGCTAGAGTTCCAGGACAGATCGATCAGCAAACGATCCAGTATGTTCCGGGCATAGGTGCCGGCTGGCCGAACGGCGGCCTCAACCTGCCCGAGAGCGTTCAGCTCTTCGCGTTGTTCGGCCGCTAGATAAAAAGTCTCGTTCGGCTCATACGAACACAAGAACTCCTGAATGTACCCGACTGGCGTACGCTCGGCGAGAGCTTGGGTTACGTAGTTCCACAGGTCTCGCGACTCCGGGGAGAGGTCGATCCCCTTGAGAACATTGTCCAGTGTCGGGACCGACTCTCCGATGCGTTCATCTGTCTCACGAGACACTTCCGTTTCGGGCTTTTGCTCGCATAGAACGTATACGCGTGCGCGAGCGGAACCTTTCGGAACGATCAGGTTTTGTCTCGTCAGGGACGCCAAGGCTCTGCGAATTGCTTTGCGTTCAGTTTCATTGGTAGGAACTCCGGCGGCATCTGCGACCGAGCGAATACTAACCTCATCAGCGTCAGTCAATAAACGCATGATGAGAGATTCGAGTTGGGCTTTCTTTTCTCCTTTCTTCATAGCCGTTCCGCGGTGTTTACAAATGGGTTGATTATGTCCCATTTATCTAATTGGGACATTATATTTAACTAATTGGGACATGTAAAGGCGAATTGGGACATGTAATATGTCCCAATAAAGCTACTTGTGTCCCATTACAGAGTAATTGGGACAATCTGATATGCTGACTTAGCGAGATCATTCCGCGCACGATGGACCCATTAAGAAGATTTAACATACTGAACGGTTTTGCCTGGGACGCCCTGAATGATCCGGGGTTTCTGGAGGATTCGGTGAGGGAGGAAATCATCGTACCCATCCTAAAGGGATTGGGCTACGGGATCGAACGACCTTACAGGATAGTAAGAAGCAAAAAGCTCCTCCACCCGTTCGTTTCTATCGGCAGTGCGACCAAGAAGATATATCTTGTTCCCGATTATCTGCTTGAAGTTCACGACAAGAACGCATGGATCCTAGAAGCGAAGGCTCCCACCGAGGATATCCTGAACACAAAGCACGTAGAGCAAGCGTACTCCTACGCCATGCATAGCGAGATTCGGGCTCCGTACTTCGCTCTTTGCAATGGCAGGCAATTTGTTCTTTACCATGTAAGCAAGCCTGCACCGCTGCTCCAGTTCGATACGAGGCTCATAGCGAGTTACTGGGACAATCTAGTCAAACTGCTTGGCCCGAAGACAGTATTAGATTGCGACTTCGGCCTGAAAAAGGATCTTGGACTGCATCTTAAGAGGCTAGGTTTCGGCGAGTTTTCGAATCTTATATTTCCGGCGGTTCCTGTCCCCTTCATCGCGCATCTTGACCCGGATCAATACAACTTCTCTCTAGGGATGAAACTGGACGAAGGTGATGAATATGTGGCGTCCTTCGATTTCGGCAGTGAAGTTATGCACCATTTGCACGGTAGAATTCCCGAAGAGGGCTTTCGTATTCTAACGAGGCCGTTCGCGAACGAGATAAGGCAGGTGATGTTCGCCGACACTTTCTACCATGTGAATGTCGACTGTCGTGTCGGAGAGGATCTTGTCGAGAACGAGGACGAGATCTTTCTCCCAATGGTGGTGAATAGATTCTTCTAGCACTAGGTCGAGGACGACTGTCAGCCAGCTCACCCATTGAGATAGCTACGAATCAGTTCACTGACCACGGCGGAGTCAAAACCGTCGGTGCTTGATTCCGTTGTGGTGATGAGCGAGCCCTGCGGGCCGCCACCGTCCTCCGCGGGGAGAACGCCATTTGCACGATACCAATTAAGTTTCGCCTCCCAGCTTCGACGGTAATCGTCGCGTTCGAGCATCCCTAAGTGCTCCCAATAAATCACTCGCCCGGAAATCTCATCGTCGATCGTGAAATCCGGATACCGAGTCGAACCGGCAAACGTAAGGGGCTTTTCATACTCCGGCACAAAACCCGCATTACGAAGTGCCTCATATACGATTATCTCCGACTTGGACCGCACGGCGATTCCCGTGCTCGTCCGATGAACGAGGCCTTGCTGCATGAAAACGCTACCCTTTGTCTGCGGAAACTCGACCATCCGGCATGGCTGTAACAGATTGGTCATCCGCCGAGCGGTTTCGGACCTGTGCGTCGCGGCAAATTCTTTGAGTATCGTCCTTGACCCTTGATGCATTATCACGACGCGATTCTGATGGCGGGTCAACGCAGTGTAAATCAACTCGCGAGAGAGGATGGGATGACCTTCCGGCAAGACCAGAATCACCAGCTTGAATTGGCTGCCCTGAGCCTTGTGGACTGTCAAAGCGTAAGCCAGTTCAAGTGCGCCATCGCCTTCCTCCGTGAAATCGCTCCCGTAAAAATCGTACGTGTAACCTTTCTGCGACGAGAACTCGACTTTTAAGATTTTTGGATTTTTCCGAGTTTGCCATAATCCCACTGCAACACCGATCTCACCGTTTGCTAGATAACCAAGCGCCCCATCCTGCGGGTAAACTCGGCGGCCGTCGCGGCGATGATTTCTGAGATTAATGACCTTGTCCCCGTAGACGACTCGTTCCGAGCCGAACGGTTTAGGGATGGACCGCCATCGTTGTCGGGCGAGGCTCATAAAACCAGCGCGGAAGCGCTCGTGAATCTGACGATTGATGTCGCCAACGCCGAACGGCATCCCTCGAAGAGGGCTGAGTATTTGCCATGCCTCGACCGCGTCGACCGAACCGGGCTGGCTCCGAGTCGCGTTGAAGTAATCGAACGGGCCACTACGCGTAGCCCCGAGTGCCCTGTTGAACCCTCTAACGTCTGATGAATCAGCAAGGTCTAACTCTTCAGCGAGGACTTTCACCAGCGAAGGCTGGAAATCATCGGGCTTCTGCCATTCCACAAATCTGATTGGCTCATGTTCGTCGTCGCCCGACGAGAAGATATCGTCTTCCCCGGCTGAAGGAGGTGACGCGCTGAACCATCGAGCCAACCGAAGATCTGGACGATCCGTACCGATATGTCGCCGTTCGATTGTTAGCTCTGCATACCCAGAAGCGACACGCGGGAAGAGCGATTCACAATTCTCTGGGCGCAGCTTGGCAACGATATCAACAAACGGCCGACCCGCTCCAATAGGCGGCAATTGCGCGGGGTCACCGACAAAGATAAAACGTTTGACGCTTTGAAGGGCATCAATGAGTGCCCCCAGCATGTCCTCGGTGAGCATCGACGACTCATCGACGATCACAGTGCCGAATCCTGTCGCCTTCGGCCTCTCGCTAAGATGGTATCGACCCGTCCGTCCTTCGTAGCGTCCCCACTGATGCAGAAACTGAGCTATTGTCAGAGCCTTTGCACCATGACCTCCAGCGAGTTCTTGCATTCTCACGCGAGCTTTTCCCGTCGGGGCGAGTAGCAGCAGGCCATCACGTCGAATCTCCGACTGAGAGCACAAAATACCCAGGACCGTCGTCTTCCCGGCCCCCGCCGGCCCGGCAAGCACACTGAAACGTGCCTCGGCAATTTCCTTCAGTGCAGCCGCCTTTTCGGATCTAGCACGCTTTTCTTCGTTGTCCGGTTCCGTGCCGAACTTTTCTTGCAAGAGAGCCTCCCAGTCGTGAGAAATCGGATGTCGATTGCCGCCGATCCGCCCAAGCACCTGCTTGCGGACGGTATCCCCAATAACCTCGTAACGCTTGAGCTGCAAGCCATTCTCGTTCTCGAGTGCGACGGGCACCACCTCGGGAGCCATATCAGCGACTCGCGCCGCGAGCATGTCGCCCGTGACCGGGCACTCCGGTCGAACCGGATACTCGCGGACATCCTCGACAACTTTGTTTTTCGCCAGCAACGTGTGACCAGACTGCGCAGCCTGCTCCAATACCGAAATCGTGAAGGCTCGAACTCGTCGAAGGTCCACGGACGAATCCAATTGCGATGGGGCGTCAAGGGGATGTTTCAAACGAACCGAATCCTCAGGGAATATGCCGCGGTCGATGGTGAGTAAGCGTATACCTTCAGGGTCGTGTCGGGTGATCTCATAGATTCGATAAGGGTTGTTGATGATATCCCGATCCGACTCGCCCCATCCCGCACTATTTCGCGCCCCGTCATCGTAAAGCGTCTTGGCGTGATCCGCGGTCAGTTCAAATCGGCTAAGAAGTTTGAGAAAAGCCCGGCGTTCCTCCGGCAAACGTTTCCAGGTAGGACTCAGTTCTTTCAGATCTCGCAGCAGGGCCGTCGGGAGCGTCGACGCGGGGTCCTCGAACGCCCGTTCGACCAGAGGCCAGGGATCGGTATTTTCTCCCGATTTTTCTTGCAGGGCGTGAGCGATGAAAACCCCTTGGGATAATCCGAATGCACCCAAAACCGCTCCCAAGCCGGGGTACGGACCCCGCACCTTCCATAACCTTACGAGTTCGTCGTGAAGCCACTGCCTTTGCGGACCGGTAGCAATTCCGAGTTCGGCGTCCATCCGCCTGAGAGCGGTATCGATCGATAGCAATGCGGAAATCGCGCCGTCATGGGTGACTAATTCACTAGCGTAGGAAAACTCGTTCCAATGTTCATCCGGTGCCTTGGCCGTAAAGCGGCTCAAGTCGAGTGACGCGTCATTTTCCCCGCACTTCAATAATTCGTAATAAGGCAGCAGGAAGCCGTCGTTGGCCGAAGGGCGTATCGAATGTTGGACTGGCCTCTCCCAAAGCATGCCCCGCATGCCTTTGCCACTGCCGCGATCGTACTCCGTCAGGGGCGCGATCTGTTTCACTCGACCTACTCCGATCAGGACTCGTCCGGCGCCTTCTATCCACGGAACATGTTTTCCGTAGAAAAGGCAGATCGATTCATCTTGCCGAAAATGGGACGCAAACGCATCGAGCAAGGCAGTTTGGTTTTGGGCTTCGTGTACCCAGTTCGATGAATATCCGAGGTCGGGTTCCCGTGACTCGTCTACGTCAAGCCCGTATAGATCCCGAAACGTATTCATCTGATCTCGCATCATCCAGAGAAATGGAACAATTCCCGCGGAATACGCGGGGTAGCGCTGCGCCGTTGGTTTGAAATGTCCGTAGTGATTCGGACTCTTTTCGGCAAGCGCGTGCCGTTTTATTTGCTCCATTTCAAACGGTGCCATAAACGTTGAGCGTTCCTCAACGCAGCAAGGCCACCGATCGCGCGGCAGTTCATCAAGGCTCCGTGTAGCAATTGAAACTTCCTGATCGTCTTTCTTTCGTTCGGCGATCCGCGTGAGTTTTGTGCAGGCGCCATTGAGTTCGGGAGCAGTACATACTACTCCCTTCCACCCAGCGTCGTGCCAAGGAACGCGGATTGACAAATGACGGAGCGGAAAACCGACGTCATTTGCTGAATCGAATGTGGACATTGTTTTTGCCAATTTTCTTAATCGCCTAAAACTAGTTCAAGTCCTGCTAACCAAGTTCGCCAAACTAATGACTTGTGCGAAACTTCGCCGCAATGTCTTTCCGCATCTTTTCTTCCAAGGCTTCCGCCTTTTGAGAATCCTCCTCAAAAGCAATCCGCGGAATGTGATCGATGAAAATTTCGCGAAGGCCCATGTTGCGAAAGACGTCGCGGAACATATAGAGTTGGCCAACCCTTGCAACCGTTTCTCCGGCGAGACGGTACATATCCTCCGTTAACGCCAATAGATCATTTGTGCTCATCGGGATGAGATTGCGGTCGCCGTCTCGGAACATAAAAGTGTCTGTTTGCAGTTGGTAGGTCAAATAATCGTGCGTGACGCAGTTTCGCATCCAAGCCGCCCTTTCGTCGAACAAGTTCGAATAATCTCCAAGTTTGGAACTGAGATGTTTAACGGCATTGCCGAAGCACATGCCTTCTACTTTTTTTAGACTTTCCTCGTCTCGACCTTCTCGAAGATATGAAAGATAAACGAGGGTCTTAATGTACGGCGCGTATAAGAATTCGACAGTATCGCGAAACGCGTCCTTAACTGCGTTTGCTCGCCTCTCGCCGGCAGTCGCCTTTGCACGATCAATTTTTGAACGGGAGTTCATCTGGATTGCAAACCACTGTTGCGGATCTGCATGCCGAGAACTCACGACGGCTCCGGCGAGAACGGATTTCTCATCTGCTTCGTGCATCAGTTTTAATAGCAGCGCATACCGCGGATCTTTTTTAGCCTCCGCCTTTGTTATTTTGATGATCTCGTCCAATTGATTGAGGATGCTTTGCCTAAACCCAGGCGCACGTATCGCCGCCTTGATAATCCGGAGAAAGAAGCGTTGAGCGGCAGGCGTCGCCGACGCTAGTCCATTTAAAATGCGTTCAAACTTCGCCATTGAAGTTTTTGGCGTCGCCGGATCGAACTCAGTAACGAGCTTCTTTAGCTTTGGTGCGAATCGTCGGAAATTCGGGAAAAGGCGGCTAAATATGCGTTCGCCTTGCTCCTCGTCTGATTCTGACTGACCACTTTTCCTTTGAACTCTCATATTCTGCTCACCAAGCTTGTTTAACAGTATTTTGCCAGAACATACGGGAGTTTGTCATATCGATTGGTCGATAGACTGGTCGTCACTGAGATCTTGGGTTAAAATGAAAGATTACTTTCGAGCGGTTTTCGATTCTGCATCAAAATGAGCGTCTTGTCGGTCTGTTTTCTATGGCGATCAAGAAATCCGAGCTGTATTCGTCTCTGTGGGCAAGCTGCGATGAGCTTCGCGGCGGCATGGATGCGTCTCAATACAAGGATTACGTCTTATCGCTTTTGTTTATCAAATATGTCAGTGACAAATATGCCGGAGTTCCTTTTTCACCGATAACAATTCCGTCGGGTGCCAGCTTTGAGGCTATGGTCGCTCTGAAAGGCAACCCTGAAATCGGCGACAAAATAAACAAGGAGATCATCGCTCCGCTCGCAGATGCCAACCAGCAACTCTCCCAAGCTGATTTTCCCGATTTCAATGACGCGACCAAATTGGGAGATGGAAAAGAGCGGCAAGAAAAACTCACCAACCTCATAGCGATCTTCGAGGACAAGGCGCTCGACTTCTCTAAAAATCGTGCGGACGGCGACGATATCCTTGGCGATGCCTATGAATACTTGATGAGGCACTTCGCCACGGAAAGCGGCAAGAGCAAAGGACAATTTTATACCCCGGCCGAGGTCAGCCGAGTAATGGCCAAGATCATTGGCATTCGCTCCGCCAATGTAACGAACGATACCACGGTGTACGATCCTACTTGCGGATCCGCGTCACTGCTTTTGAAAGTCGCTGATGAAGCGCGGGCAAAAGTGACCTTATACGGGCAAGAAAAAGACGCAACAACCAGCGGCCTCGCCCGGATGAACATGATCCTGCACAACAACCCAACCGCATTGATCGCTCAGGGTAATACACTTACCGATCCTAAATTCAGAGACGGAGAGACGATCAAGACCTTCAATTACGCCGTGGCAAATCCGCCATTTTCTGACAAGCGCTGGAGTACGGGCATAGACCCGCTGCATGATCCCTTCGATCGATTTCAATCATTCGGCACGCCGCCTGCAAAGCAGGGCGATTATGCGTACCTGTTGCATATAATTCGTTCGCTAAAGAGCAACGGGAAAGGAGCCTGCATTTTGCCGCACGGAGTTTTGTTTCGTGGTCATGCAGAGGCCGATATTCGGCGTAATCTTGTTCGTAAAGGTTATCTCAAAGGCATAATCGGATTGCCTCAGAACCTGTTCTACGGCACGGGTATACCGGCATGTATTGTCGTTGTCGATAAGGAAGATGCACATGCAAGGAAGGGCATCTTCATGATCGACGCAAGCAAGGAGTTTGCCAAAGACGGCCCAAAGAACCGGCTGCGCGAACAGGATGTCCATCGAATTGTCGACGTCTTTGATAAACGTTTAGATATACCAGGTTACTCGCGGATGGTGCCGGCTGAAGAGATCGAGAAGAACGAGTACAACCTGAATCTTCCGCGCTATGTTGACAGCCTGAAGGCGGAAGATATTCAGGACATCGACGGACACCTGCGCGGTGGAATACCTATTCGCGACATTGACGCTCTTGAGAAATATTGGATCGTTTGCCCACAATTGCGAACTTTCCTCTTCAAAGAAAACCGTACAGGCTATGTCGATCTAGTAGTTGAAAAAGCAGACATAAAGTCCTCGATTTACGACCACTCGGAATTCGGTGAGTTCATAGACTTGATGAATGAACATTTCTCGCAATGGAAGGAGCGTGTTTCTCAAAGAATGAAAGCTCTCGAACCTGGCTTTCACCCAAAGGAGTTGATCGTTGAACTCAGCGAAGATCTCCTTGGACATTATCTGAACAAGCCATTGATCGACGCCTACGATGTTTATCAACACTTAATGGATTACTGGGCCGAGACGATGCAGGATGATTGCTATCTAATCGACGCGGACGGCTGGAAGGCCGAAACCTATCGCATTCTCGAAACAAACAAAAGAGGTAAAGAGATTGATAAGGGCTGGGCATGCGACCTTGTGCCACAGCAACTTATAGTTAGTCGCTTTTTTGCTGCCGAGCAGCAAGCCCTTCGGGAGAAGGAAACCGAACTTGAAAACCTAACGACAAAACTCGCCGAGCTTGAAGATGAACAAGGCGGTGACGAGGGAATACTCAGCACAGTGAATAGCAGGACCGATGCTTTAATCGCTAGACAGGAAGCAACGATCGGCCTCTTGGAATCGACGGATCACGACGCCTTTCAGAAATATGCGCAAGCCGTCGCCGAACAGGAACAATGTCGGAATAAGTTACACCAATTGGAGGATGACCGGCGTATTCAAGCGCTGGAAAATGCGAAAGGCAAGATAACGCATGCGGCCGTGAACGCTCGTCTTCAGGAAATGGTCGATGTTAATGAACGAGCCCTACTCGAATCTTACAAAACTACTCTAGCGACAGCTAAAAGTGCGAACGAAATGGCACAGGAGTCTCTGAAATCGGGAGCCGAAGCGGTGCAAACGCGATATTTTATCGAGCCCGAGCATGAAGACTTTACAGAGTTGGGCGTACTAAATGAATATCTGGAACTTACGGACCAAATAACCGCGCTCAAAAAAGCGGTGAAGGAAGCCGACGCTAAACTTGATGCCCTCGCCTACGCAATATATCCGATCCTCACCGAGGTAGAGATCAAAAGTCTTGTCGTTGATGACAAATGGCTGGCGGAAATTGACCGGCGTATCCACGCCGAGATGGATCGCATTAGTCATGCTCTAATGTCACGTGTAAAGGAGCTTGCTGACCGTTACGAAACGCCGTTACCTAGAATCACTGAACATGTGGATGAACTGGCAGCGAACGTAAATCAACATCTGAAAAGGATGGGATTCGCATGGAACTAAAGCACGGCTACAAGCAAACTGAGGTCGGGGCTATTCCAAATGATTGGAATGATATCAGTCTTAGTGATTTGTTTGACTTTAAGAACGGCCTCAACAAGGCGAAAGATTATTTTGGCTATGGTACTCCAATAGTCAACTACATGGATGTTTACAACCACGCCGGTCTACAAGCTAAGGATATTCTCGGACGCGTAACGGTTTCGAGGCAGGAACTGGACGCGTACAGTGTCAAGCGCGGAGATGTTTTTTTCACACGAACATCTGAGACGGCCCAAGAGGTAGGTGTAGCTTCCGTCTTGATGGAAGACATACCCGACACAGTATTTAGTGGCTTTGTTCTTCGCGCTCGCCCTAAGAACACCGTACTTTCCGACAATTTCAAAAAATATTGCTTTTCATCGGAGATAGTACGTAATCAGATAGTTTCAAAAAGTACGTATACGACGCGAGCCTTAACAAATGGGCGGACGCTTTCGGCTATAGTGCTACCTCTACCTGTTGACAATCAAGAGCAAGAGGCTATTGCCGGGGCGTTGAGCGATGCTGATGATCTTATTGAAACTCTGGAACAGCTGATTGCCAAAAAACGTCAAATCAAACAAGGCGCAATGCAGGAACTGCTTACTGGCAAGAAACGCCTCTCGGGTTTTGATGGCGAGTGGGAAGCAAAACCATTCGGAGAAATCGCTACGGTTGCGAAAAGTGTCGTTGATCCTCGAACTTTGAATCAGTCAATTCCTTGTGTCGAGTTGGAACACCTCGACCAAGGTTCGGGACGACTGCTTGGTTACACAGATCCCACAGTGCAGGCAAGCCTAAAGGTCAAATTCAGGGAGAATGATGTTTTGTTTGGAAAACTCCGACCATACTTAAGAAAATTTTTATATGCCGATTTCGACGGAGTTTGCTCGTCAGAAATTTGGGTGCTACGACCGCTCAATTCAAGCGTTGCACAATTTGTGTATTACCTAGTTCAGTCAGGGCCATTCATGGACGTCGTTAATCTAACGACAGGCACGAAGATGCCAAGAGCGGAGTGGGCAACCCTTAAAGTGACGGAATTCAAGATTCCACCTACTTCAGAAGAACAGGAAGCCATTGCAAATGTTTTGGCGGGTATGGATTCGGAAATGGAGTCGCTGGAGAACAAACTCGCAAAAACTCGCAAGATCAAACATGGAATGATGCAGGAACTTCTGACCGGCAGGATTCGATTGGTTCAAGCCGAATCAAATGTCGTGCAGTTTCGTGCGAAAGAGAAAGCAGCGACACCATCTAGTAAAGGGCATAATTCCGCCATAAATGAAGCCGTTGTAATTTCGGTTCTGGCCAAAAACTTCGGTTCGGATCAATACCCCCTTGGCAGAAAGCGATATACGAAGCTCTCTTACCTCCTGCACCGTCGTGCGGAAGGCCAAGTTGAAGGGTATCTGGAGAAGGCCGCCGGTCCCTATAATCCCTCGACTAAGTATAAAGGCGCCGAGAAAATAGCCTTATCGAATCGATATGTCCGCTGTCATGCTCGCGATAATTTCTCGGGATTTATTGCCGCCGAGAAGGTCGCGGAAGCCGAAGGTTATTTTTCAAAGTGGTACGGAGACGAGGCTATCAAATGGCTGGAACAATTTCGATTCAAGAAGAATGACGATCTTGAGTTGCTTTCAACCGTTGATATGGCGGTGGTTCGCCTTCGCGAGGCGGGTAAGCCAGCAGATTTGGGGTCGGTGAAAGAATACATTCATGACGCCCCCGAATGGACGGCCAAACTTAATCGCTCAGTCTTTTCGGATGAGAACATAGATATGGCTATGAGATGGTCCCGAGAATTGTTTGAGACACCGTGAGTCGATAGAGATGAGTAACATAGGTCAACCAGAACGCAGTACTCAGAACCGTATCGTCAAGCTCTTTGTCGAAGAGCTGGGCTATCGCTACCTCGGCGACTGGTCTGACCGCGATAGTAACAGCAATATTGAAGAACGCATACTTACGAACTGGCTGATGCAAAGCGGATACTCGGCGGATCAGATCAACCGTGCTATCCGGCAGGTTCATATAGAAGCCGACAATTTCAATCGCGGTTTGTATGCAAACAATCAGGCAGTTTATTCCATGCTTCGTTACGGAGTACCCGTCAAAGTCGAAGCCGGAAAAGTTACGGAAACGGTTCACGTCATCAATTGGGACGAGCCAGAAAAGAATGATTTCGCGATTGCTGAAGAAGTTACACTTCGCGGCAATCTTCAACGCCGCCCAGATCTTGTTTTGTATATCAACGGGATCGCGATCGCAGTTGTCGAGTTGAAAAACAGCCGCGTAACTATCGGCGACGGCATTCGCCAAAATCTGTCGAACCAGCAACCGGAATTTAACGCATGGTTCTTTAGCACAGTTCAGTTTATTTTCGCCGGGAACGATTCTGAGGGGCTTAAATACGGGACAATTTTGACTCCGGAAAAATTCTTCCTCAAATGGAAAGAGGATGAGGACGATAATACCAGATTTAAACTCGACAAGTATCTGCTCAAGATGTGCGAAAAGAATCGCCTGATCGAGTTAATGCATGACTTCGTTCTGTTTGACGGCGGAATTAAAAAGCTCCCGCGTGTTCATCAATTCTTTGCGATTAAAAAAGCGCAAGAAAGAGTGCATCGCCGAGAAGGCGGCATAATTTGGCATACGCAGGGCAGCGGCAAAAGCATCGTGATGGTGCTGCTGGCAAAATGGATACTTGAGAACAACCCTCACGCTCGAATAGCAATCATTACCGACCGCGACGAATTGGATAAACAGATTAAAGGTGTCTTCGAAGCAACTGGTGAAAAGATCTATCGCACCAATAGCGGTCGAGATCTTATTAATCAACTTTCAAAGGCAACGCCACGCCTTCTCTGTTCACTGGTGCATAAATTCGGGTGTCGGGACTTGGAAGACTTTGACCAGTTTATTAAAGACTTGGAATCGCATCCAAGCAAGACAGTCGGCGAGGTGTTCGTGTTTGTTGACGAATGTCACCGAACCCAGAGCGGAAAACTTCACCGGGCGATGACAGCAATAATGCCGAATGCTGTTTTTGTCGGATTTACCGGAACTCCGCTCCTTAAGAAAGACAAGAAAACCACTCTCGAAGTTTTCGGCAACTATATTCATACATACAAATTCAGCGAAGCGGTGGACGATGAGGTTGTTCTCGATCTTGTGTATGAGGCCCGAGATATCGATCAACGGCTAACGTCCCAGGAGAAAGTTGATTCGTGGTTCGAGGCAAAAACGCGAGGGTTAAACGAGTGGCAAAAAGAAGAGCTGAAGAATAAATGGGGGACCATGCAACGGGTGCTAAGCTCCCGACCTCGCATGGAAAAGGTGGTAGCTGACATTATCTTTGATTTTAATGTTAAGCCGCGCCTTTCCAGCGAACGAGGCAATGCAATACTCGTCGCCGGAAGCATTTACGAGGCATGTAAGTACTTTAGCCTACTGGAGAAAACGCCGTTCAAGAGTAGATGTGCAGTAATTACTTCCTACAATCCTCAAGCCCGCAACGTCACCCTTGAGGAAGTTGGGGCGAACTCTGAAACCGATAGGCAGTTTATCTATAACACCTACAACGAATTGCTGAATGACGTTGATGCAAAGCCCGGAATGACGAAAACCGAAACCTATGAGGAGCAGTGCAAAAAGCTTTTCGTGAGCGAGCCTCCAAATATGAAGTTGCTGATTGTCGTGGACAAGCTGCTCACGGGTTTTGACGCCCCGCCCTGTTCCTATATCTATCTCGATAAGAAGATGCAGGACCACGGCCTGTTTCAGGCAATTTGTCGAACGAACCGGCTTGATAGCGAGGACAAGGATTTCGGGTACATTGTCGATTACAAAGATCTTTTCAAGAGCGTGGAAAATGCCATCGCGGTATATTCCGCTGACGACTTGGATCTAAGCTCTAACGGTGTCGATCCGAATGTATTGCTTCAAGATCGATTAAAGAAAGGTAAGGAGCGTCTCGACAACTCGATCGAAATACTCTCACTGCTTTGCGAGCCTGTAGAACCGCCAAAAGGCGAATTGGAGCACATCCATTTCTTTTGCGGGAATACCGAGATTGAATCTGATTTAAAGGACCGCGAGCCTCATCGTGCGGCGTTGTATAAGGCCGCCGCATTGCTTGCAAGATCATATGCGAATATCGCGGACGAACTTGAGCAAGCCGGATACTCAGCGGATGATGTTGAACGAATAAAGCGGGAGCTTAAGCATTATCTCGACGTTCGCGAAATAGTGAGAAAAGCAAGCGGTGAAACACTTGATCTTAAGCCATATGAAGCGGATATGCGGCACCTCATCGATACTTATATCGAAGCCGACGAACCCCGCACTATTTCGCCCTTCGACGGACTCTCGCTCCTAGATCTTATAGTAAAAACCGGAATTGCGAAGGCGATTACAAGTCAACTCGGAGCATTGAAGGGTAATAAAGAAGCGATCGCAGAAACGATTGAGAATAATGTTCGGAGCAAGATCATTAAGGAAAACCTTAACGATCCGGAATTCTATTCAAGAATGTCCGAGCTGTTGGACGAGTTAATCAAAGCTCGCAAAGAAAAGGCTCTTGATTATGAGGAATACCTGAGACGAATTGCTGAAATTGCAAAGATGGTCAATGTTGGAGCGGCTTTCGACACCCCTGACGAACTTGATACGCCTGGCAAACGAGCACTCTACAATAATTTGCACCAAGAAAAAGATCTCGCGTTGCTCCTCGACCGGAAGGTCAAGGAAGTCCGTCCGGACGGGTGGCGGGGTGTTCAACCGCGAGAGCAGATCATCAAACAAGGACTGTATGAAATACTTGCTGATGAGTCGGAAGTCGAACGCATTTTTACGATCATAAAGGCACAGCACGAATACTAATGTTGGCACAGCTAAAACTTGGCGAGATTACCGTTGATGTGATCCGCAAGGACATCAAAAACTTACATCTCAGCGTTTACCCGCCAACTGGCAGAGTAAGAATATCCGCGCCCTCGCGAATGAATCTCGATACGATTCGAGTCTATGCAGTTTCTAAATTAGGCTGGATTAAAAAGCAGCAGACTAAACTTCGCAATCAGGAAAGAGAAACGCAGCGGGACTATATTACGCGAGAGAGTCATTATTTTATGGGTAAACGGTACTTGCTCAAGATCAGCGAAACGGACTTGGCTCAGACAGTTGTGTTAAGACATCGAGAGATAGAACTTGTCATCAGAAAGGGGGCGGATTTAGAACAACGACAGAAACTGCTAGAAGACTGGTACCGAAAACAACTAAGGCATAAAGCAGGCAGTTATATCTCCTTCTGGGAAAAGCAGATGAATCTGAAAGTCGCAGAATTCGGAATTAAGAAAATGAGAACCAAATGGGGAAGCTGCAATCGCGAAGCGAAACGCATCTGGCTGAATCTTGAGTTGGCCAAAAAGCCAAAAGAGTGCCTAGAGTATATCGTCGTTCACGAAATGGTTCACATAGTAGAACGAAATCATGGAACAAGGTTTATTTCTTTTATGGATCAATTCCTCCCGCAGTGGCGGCAGTATAAAGAGGAGTTGAATCGGTTGCCTATCGGGCACACCAATTGGCGTTATTAGTTTCTCCGATCATCCAACCTCCAGGTATGTACACTAAATTTCGAAATCTTTGTCGTTTGGGCACGATATGTCGTTCCTAAGTTGTTGGGTTCTTGATTCTTCAACTGTTCTTACCGAAAATCGCCAAGGAGAGTAAATGCCGCCCAGTAATAGGGTTCGTGAGTTTCTGATGATTTGTTTCGGACCATCGCGATCGAAGCTGCTTGCATAGCTTTGGAAACCGATACGCCTTTGAGATACTCCCGATAAAATTGTTCGGCAAACATTTCTGTCGATTTGTCATTTGCTTCCCATTGTGAGGATATTACCGACGTGCTGCCGGAACCCAGCACTGCCCAGGCGATGCTGACGAGACCCTCACCGTTCAGAACATTGCTCGTGTCGCAGGAAGCCAGAAACACGAGGCTTTGGTGTTTCAGGCGTATTTTCAGTAGGTCGGCCACAGTGATGCGGCCGTCATTTGTTCTGGAGGCTTTGAACGCAAGATAGGAGTCGAGCGGTTCTTCCGCGTCTGCCTGGGCGTGCATCGAAAAGTGTAAAATGTCGGAACTCTGAGATACGTTTATGAACTGTTGCGGCGTGGATCCAATTATTGGCTGGGTTCCAAAAAGTTTCCCAATCGTCGCAGCTTCCCGGTTTACAAAACGCAGCGAACGGTTTTGAAATGTATCGTTCGCAAAAATGCCAGCATCCTTCCTGACAGGCGTTTTCTCCTTTAAGACGTCAAAAAGCATCGAGACGGACGGCGAATAGCTAATCGTTGTCTTTTCGATGAGATATGATGTCTCGTCAGGACTCAGAGCCTGGAATGGAATTTTCCATAGTGATTTATCCGGGACGATTATTAAGTTTGAAGTGTTCAAGGATAACGGTGCAATCAAACGATCGTATATTTCTTTTCCGTCACGCTTGAAAAAAATTCGATTCTGAATCTTCTTTCTTGCTTTGTCTGCCATTTCGGTTGCTTCATCGTCTGTGATAGCCAGCTTCACAAAACGGACGAGGACACCTTTTTCAAATACATAAGCCCCCAAATTTCCGTCGGGCGTGAAAAGATACGAGACGATTGCCGTATCATTAAGGCCCTCAATATTGGCCAAGCCGTGCATGGTTAGTTGCTTCGGGCGCTCGGAAATCGCGGTCGTTAGGCCACGCTCGAAATCCTCAAGCTTGCTACCAGCAACCCCATTAAGAAATTCGGCCGATAGTGCATGAGCTCGCTCTCGTATGTCCGGAGAAATGTCCGGTATCTGTTTTACCGGGGACAAATTGATGCGATCGCTCAGTACCCGAGCCTTTAGATAATCGGCGATCTCGAATGATGACGTGACGTTGTTTGAGTCTGCTTCGATCTCTGCGAGTAGTCGGTAAACCGAGTGAAAAGTTTCCAGCATCGAAAGAGATAGCGGGGCATTATCAACGGATCGAGCTGGATCGATTATCGCTACTGCCTTCCTCGCGTTATTGATCGCCAGCTCTTTGTTACCAAGCCCCCAGTGTCCTTTTGCAAGCATCAAGTAGAAGTGCGGCAGATCCTCGCGGAAATTATCCTCTTCGGACATTTTTAGAAGGACCTCTCCATATTCGACAAGTCGTCTCCAATCTCGTCTTCGTTCTGCGATTGTCGCCCTCCAGTATGGAATCAACTGTTTGGAATATGATTTTAGGTTTTGGATCTGCGAGAAGTATGTTTCCGATTCGTTACTCTGCCCATTTAAGGCCGCAATGATCGCTTTTCCAAGCAAAATTTCGAGTTGAAACTCGTTTGATTTATCGAGATCGGAAAGCAACTTTAGATGAGCATCTGCCGAAGTAATGTCATTTCGGTAAAGTGAACTAAGAAGGAGGGTGGAGAGAAAGATTCGACTTTGGTTTTCGTCTTTCCTCGACATTGCTAGATTCAAACCCTTCTGATAGAGAGCCCGTGCACGATTCTCTTGGCCAGCTGCGCTCAAAAGGTTCGCGTACTCATAAATACCCTGTCCATGACGGTACTTGAATTCCGTATTCTCGCTTATTTCGACTAGCTTTTGAGAATACAAGATCGCTTTGGAGTAGTAGAATTTGGATTGCCAGGCAAGGCTAAGAAATCGCAATACCTCAAGGCGGAGTGCGGACTTGGGGGTTAGCCTGGAAATAGCTTCGGCTTTCTCCAGCCACACTATTGCCGCGACATCGTAACCCGCCGAAAAGAGGATCCGTCCAATGGTGAGATGGTATTCCAAATCGACCTGACGGGTTTTGGGTGCTAGGGCAAGCGCATCGCGGGAGCGAGAAGATGCGGATTGAAAGTCATTTCTAACCCTGTGCAGATGAGCCTGTGCAAAAAACAATGAAGCTAAAAGCTCAGCATTCGTTTTCGCCTTTTGCGCATCAACCACTGCCGCATTTGACATCTTTTCAGCGTCTTTGTATCTACCAAGCTGTATCAGCGCCCTGGAAGCGAATAACCCCGCGTACGCCGCCTCTGTAAATATGCGGGATCTGCGAGCTCTTTCGATCTCAGCGTGTGATTTATCAACAACGGCTTCGAATTGACCGTCATTGAATAACACCTTGAGATCAGTCGGCGTTGCCCAAACATGTATGGCAGCGAGCGCAGTCAGCAAGCCGGTCAATAGGCCCCGGCCTGCTGTCGCTCTTACGTTACGAAAAGGCTCGTTCATTCACCTATTCGCGTTTCAGTCCTCGCGGGGACGGCAATTGCCATTTTCATCGATCACGCTATTGGGTCGACAGGTTTGGCAGAGTCTCGGCGGACAATCACCAGAATCCAGGAACATCGTTACCTGTTCGACAAGAAACGATAAAATGCTTGGAACCCCGGTCGCAATATAGCTGCCGCTGGCAAAGATGTTCCCAGCGAGCACCGATAAGAGCAGCAGCGTAAATGTAAGTTTCTTTATTTTTTTCATTGTTAATTTCTCCCTATTCTTTTTTTCAAAAACTCATACATCGCTGCAGTCACGTAACGGCCCCCAACGCCGTGTCCCGCGTCATTAGCATATATGAACCACACCTCGGTCCCGCTTTCCTGTAGTTGGTTTTTAAGACCGAGAACGTCCCTTTCCGGGATCCTTGCATCGAGCTTTCCGCGCGTTAGAAACAGAGGAATCTTGTTCCAACGATTCGTGTTGTTCAGCGGGGACAGTTCGTCAAGCTTTTTCATGAGACTTTCGTCCTTGGGGTCGCCAAATTCGTTTATTGAGAACTCGTCGATAAAACTCTGCGCGAGATAACCTCTTATTGAAACAGTAGGATACTCAGCTATCACCGCCTTTACTCGCTGCGGTTCTTGCAGAGCGGCAGCCAACGCAATGAATCCACCATAGCTCTCCCCACGAACAAAAATCCGCTCCGAGTCCAATTCGGGCTGCTTCTCTATCCAGTCGATGAGCGACCTAATGTCTTTTACTGCATCGTCCCTCTTTGGGCCATTGTCCGCATCCATGTATTCAATACCGAATCCCTTGGAACCACGAATGTTTGTGTGAATAGTCGTTATTCCAAGGCTAGTGGCAAGCAAGATGTCGGAAGTGTCAAAAATCGGGCGGTCAATGGTCTGGGGCCCTCCATGGATATAAATGACGGTGGGCGATTTCTGAGCGCGCCCCCGAGGCCTGATCATGTAGCCAGAGATCAACCTTCCATCGAAGGACTTCCATTGGATAACCTCGGGCGGTCTTATGGCGTTTTCAAATTGCGTAGGAATTCGTTCTTTTGTCCAAGACGTTCTTTGTTTGCTTGAAAAATCGAACGATTCTACCGAGGCCGGCTTTCCCACGTTCTCAATCGTATAAGCCACTTCTTTGTTGGAAAGCCATCTTGTACCCCAAATCACGAAAGAACCATGGACGAAACGGGAGACAACATCTTCCATCCGATCTTTTTTCAGTTTTCCGATTCTAAGGTTGTCGATCCCATCTTTTGATTCTTGAATTAGAAATGACCTTCCATCCGGCGACACTTTCACGTCCTGAAGATTAATGACCCCTGCGGGCAGAGCAATCCGTTGTCGAGTCCTAGTTTTGAGATCAAACGAAAGCAGGCAACGCTCTGAACTGCATTCATCGGAGCCTTCGGAGAGCCAAAAAACCCTGTTTTGGGCAAAAAAACCTTTGTTTGAATTTCCTTTTTCTTCCAGCGGGCTGAGTTTTCGAGTTACCAAATCGTACAGATAGAGGCTTTGATTGCTTGATGCTTTCCAATATTTGAGGAGAATATTATTTTCGTCCGAATCCATGACATACCAGATCCCTTTCAAATCAGTGATTGGGCAAGTGCTCGCAGAGAGATCGTGGATGCACACTTTAGTCACCTTGGAATCGTAGTCTGATTGCGAATAGAGGAGCTTAGCTCCGCTTTTGTTCCATACGAACGATTCGACAGATTCATCCTTCCCGGTGAAGCTGGAGAGTTTTTTAAGCTGGTCTTTCTCCGTCCAAAGATAGAGTTCGAAGTTGTCTGCATCCGCTTTGTCATCCGTGAAAGCAAAGGTGTTACCGTTCGGACTAACCCTGACAGTACTTGGAATTCTTCCGTCGATGAGCTTTTCAGGTTTAGCCAACGGTGAAGGAACCCGATAGATATAGGATCTCTCGTCGGTGACAAGGATCGAGCGATTCTTGCGATCAACGTCCCAAATCAGATTGTTCTTGATCTCTGACGGATCGACGAAAAGCTTTTCGGCCTCCTTTTTCTTGATCGGTGGTATCCCCTCGACACTCATATTTGCCGGCACCGGAAAATCTTCAGCTGACAGAGCAATGGTTTGAGCATAGCCGAACCCGCCTCCGACAATAACGAACGCCATGCAATTTAGTAAGCAGTTTTTAGTTAGGTTCAGCATTATTTATTCTCAACGCACCTAAGATTCGTCGAGCCTCCTTTCTGAAGCCGAGTGCTTCTTTGATTTCGCTTCCGCCCATTCAATTCGCCCGGAGTGAAATTCATGGAAGCCCCGACCACGGTTTCACCGGTATTCAACGTTACAACGAGTCGCCATTTGTAAACGATGTCTCGGTCAAAATTTGCCTTTGAAACATAGGATGTCTCGCGGTCCGATTCGAATAGATCTACAAGCCTTTCGTCGAGATCCGAGATGTAAACGCTGTATTTTGCTGCCATTGCTACCTTGCCCCAAGTCAGCCGTATACCGTCGTCCGAGACTGCGGTCTCGAGGGTTATGGATTCGTTCGAATCACAAGGTTCCTTAGCACCTCTGGTCGCGATTTCCACCGGCACTGTGGATCGAGTCACCTTAAGCGGTTGGCCTTTGGGCTTTCCCCCGTTGATGTTTTGTTTCTTATTCTTTAGTGCCGACACCGGCTCCGAATTACCATTTTGATCTGAATTTGTATTGAAGGTCTGACTGATGTCATGGTCCGGAACCTGCAATATCTGATCGGAGTTATTTGGTAGATTGTCTACGACAGATGCAACCAGATTTTCGTCAGTTGATGAGGACGGCCCTAACAAGATCAAGAATGATAATCCAGCCGTCACCAGAATTAGGATCGCCACACCAGCAATTGGGCTGAGAACTTGGCGGAAACCATCCAGGGATGAGAAGAAGCCATCGCGACGACCAAATGACGCCGCTAGCCGATCGGAGCGATCATCCTGCTCAAGGAAAACAGACTCCAGAAATTCCTTTCGTGAAGGATTCGGAAGAAGATCCCGGCAATCTCCGCAAATCAATAGATGACGCGAGGCTTCACGCACTTTTTCTCTCGAAAGTGATTGATTCCGATATAAAGCGATCTCTGAAATTTGTAAATGTTCGCCGTTCATCTTTTCAGCTTTTCGAGTTTCTTTCTCGCGTCGTATCTTGCTTTCTTAATGTTCCGAACCGCCGCCGACTCATTCGCGAAGCTGCCTTTTCCTTTAATCAGATTGGCGATCTCGATATCCGTGAGCGGCAATTGCGCCGATAGAATTCTCCATTCTTCCACTTCGAACGAAAGAGCCTTTGAAATACGCTGCTCACCGATCCCGAATTGCATCAGATAGATCAAGAGTTCTGCCGAATGAAAAAGTAATACTCTTCGTTGATACAGACTTAGACTGCAAATTCCTTGCCACACTTCCCGGACAAGAATTGTCATTTCCAATTCTGACTCGACGGAGGTAGTCAGATCCTCGACTTCCGGTAGATCCTCAAGCGGAACTTCGTTCTTTCTGATCAGCGCGGTCCGGTAGCGATTTATCTCATTGAAGGCCGATCTTGCAGTGAAAGAACCCCATTCCTCTGAGGACATCCCGTCACTTTTCTCTCGAAACTTTCTAAGCCATTTCCAAAGACGCAAGGCTGTGTCCTGAGTCACATCCGGCAAGTCAGATTCAGGCAAACCAACCCGCCGCCTATTCACAATTAGTTTTGTAAGGTTTAGGGCCTTAAGG
>JBATDM010000033.1:0-20208 GCA_049663465.1 Pyrinomonadaceae bacterium | reverse complement strand
CGCCCTTGCTCACGCGCGGGCCTCCGCACCGTTTACCAACTACACCACCTTCTCTCTCTGGGACACATACCGTGCTCTTCATCCGCTGCTCAATCTGATCCAGCCGACACGCAACCGCGATATGATTCGCTCGATGCAGGCGCATTATGATCAGAGTGTGCACAAGATGCTGCCGGTCTGGTCACATTATGCGAACGAGAACTGGTGCATGATCGGCTATCACAGCGTCTCGGTCATCGCCGATACGATAGTCACGGGCAATCTCACAGGCCCCGAAGCCGTTCGTGCTCTCGAAGCGTCAGCACAGACCGCACGCACGAAATACTACGACGGCATCGAGTGGTACATGTCGATGGGCTATGTCCCGGAGGACAAGAATTCATCGTCTGTTTCGAAAACACTCGAATACGCCTACGACGACTGGGCGATCGCTCAGGCGGCTAAGAAGCTTGGGAAAACCGCTATCTACAACGAGTTCATCAAACGCAGCGAAAATTGGCGGAATGTCTATGACAAATCGAGCGGCTTTATGCGCCCGAAGATGAGCGACGGCAAATTCCGCGAGAAGTTTGACGTTCTATCGACGCATGATCAGGGCTTTATCGAGGGGAATGCGTGGAATTACAGCCTTTACGTTCCGCACGATCCCGCCGCGATGATCGACGTAATGGGCGGCAAGGCGAAGTTCTCGGCACATCTGGACGAACTATTCACGATGCACCTGCCCGACGAATTTTTCGCCGAGACCGAGGACATTACCCGCGAAGGCATCATCGGCAACTACGTCCACGGCAACGAACCCGCACACCACGCCGCGTATCTCTACAACTGGACCGACGACCCGTGGAAAACACAGGAACGCGTCCGAATGATCCTCAAGAACCAGTACAAACCAACACCCGACGGCCTCGGCGGCAACGACGACTGCGGCCAAATGTCGGCGTGGTATCTATTTACAGCACTGGGCTTTTATCCGGTCGCTCCTGGCTCGGGCCAGTACGCCCTTGGTAGTCCGGTCGTAAAAACGGCCGCAATCCGGTTGGAGAATGGTAAGACGCTCAACATAGAGGCCCGCGATCAGAGCGACAAGAACGTTTATGTACAAAAGGTGGTGGTCAACGGAAAAACGCTCGACCGCCGCCACCTAACGTATGAAGACATAGCAAATGGCGGAAGTATTGTCTTTTATATGTCGAATACCGCGGTTCGTTAAAGATCCGCTGACGGGGTATCGTTAGACCAATTTTATGACATTCGAGATCGGCCTCACCCTTGCCATTCTGATCGTTGCGATCATTCTGTTCATCACAGAGATTGTTCGCATCGATCTCGTCGCGCTCGGCGTGTTGGTGACGCTTGCCCTGACCGGACTGGTTACAACCGATCAATCTCTTGCGGGATTTAGCAATCCGGCGGTTATAACGGTTTGGGCGATGTTCATACTCTCGGCGGGCCTGACCCGAACGGGGGTTGCCGCATTCATCTCAAATCAGATGCTCCGCTTTGGCCGCGGTGGCGAGGGGCCGCTCATTGCGGCGTTGATGACGCTGACCGCTTTGCTGTCTTCATTCATGAACAATATCGGCGTGGCCGCGATGTTTCTTCCGATCACGATGGATATCGCACGCCGGGCCGGTCATCGCGCGTCAAAACTGCTGCTGCCGATGGCATACGGGTCGCTCTTGGGCGGCCTGATACTTCTCATCGGAACTCCAAGCAATCTGATCGTCCGCGACGCCCTTCGAGAGGCGGGCCTGCGGCCGCTTGGGATGTTCGATTTCACGATCGGAGGACTGGTCATTCTCGCATTGAGCGTGATTTATATGACATTCATCGGGAGACGGTTCCTGCCGACTCGAGATTCGATCGAGCCGCTTTCGGCGGCGAAGGACGCCGACAACGGCCGCGAGCGCTATGCTCTCGAGGAACGCCTCGCCTACCTTACG
This sequence comes from Pyrinomonadaceae bacterium, assembly GCA_049663465.1. Classification (GTDB taxonomy): domain Bacteria; phylum Acidobacteriota; class Blastocatellia; order Pyrinomonadales; family Pyrinomonadaceae; genus OLB17. Next base: position 18,262 of record JBATDM010000033.1, on the reverse strand, counting down.
GTTGCGGACGATAGTCCGCTCGCCGGAAAAACCCTTGCAGAAAGCCGTCTCGGACACGCGCTCGGACTCAATGTGCTGAGTATTAAGCGCCAATCAGGTAAACGTATTCCCGCCGAACCGGCCTCACGGATCGAGCCCGGCGACCGTCTGCTCATCCTTGGCCGGTTGGATCGAATTGAGGAGTTTGCTGCCAGGCCTGCGATCACCATCGTCGATGAAGTGCAGGCCCTAGACGCTCTCATCTCAACCAACATCGCCCTCGCCGAGCTGCCGGTTAAGGAAGGCATGGAGTTGACTGGCAAAACGCTCGTGGACGTTGGTTTTCGCGCCAAATATGCCTTGAATGTCCTCGGGGTTTTGAGAGACGGTGAATTGTTGCGTGCAGACATTCACAATATCACTTTGATACCCGGTGACCGCCTGCTTCTTCAAGGAAAACGCGAGACACTTGACGGTTTTATTGGCGAAGATGGCTTTCGAATCATCGCTGCCAAAGAGGTGGATGAATTTGGTATTGGTGAAAAAACTCTTGTCGCAACTGTACCCGAAGGTTCGGCCCTCGCCGGCCACACGATCGCCGAGAGCCGACTCGGAGCCGCCTATGGTTTGGTCGCTCTCGGCATCAACCGCGACGGGCAGGACTGGCAGATGCCCGAGGCAGATATGACCCTGCAGGTGGCCGACCGACTGATAGTCGGCGGCCAGGCTCAGGATATCGAGGTGCTGCGAGGCTTGAGCACACTTGAGGTAGACCGTGATGCCGAAGTAGAGCGCGAACAGTTAGAGGTCGAAACCCTCGAGGTGGTCGATGTCATGCTCTCGCCGTACACTTCGCTTGCCGGCAAGACACTTACCGAACTTCGATTTAGGGAAACCTACGGCCTTTCCGTGCTCGCGATATGGCGGGGCGAACGGGCATATCGTACAGGGCTCGGTGATATGCCGCTGAGCTTTGGAGATGCGATGCTCTGCCACGGGCCTAGGGAAAAATTTGAGATAATCGCCCGCGATCCCGATTTTGTAGTACTTACCGCCGACGTGCAGGAAACGCCAAAGTTCGAAAAAGCCCCGCTCGCTGCCATTATCATGCTGGCTGTGGTCGGCTCAGTGATAGTTCTCGGCCTCCCAATATCGATCGCCGCCATCGCCGGATGTGTACTTATGGTCTTGACGCGGTGCCTAACAATGGAAGAGGCGTATCAGGGTATCCATTGGAAAGCCGTATTTCTAATAGCCGCAATGCTCCCGATCGGCACCGCGATGGGCCAGACCGGAGCCGCCGCCTTTCTTGCTAAGTTTGTGATCGACTCGGTAGGCAGCTTTGGCCCGGCAGCCGTGCTGGCGGGCCTGATGATCCTGTCGATCGTTGTCACTCAAATGATGCCTAGCGCCGTGGTCGCCGTCCTGATGTCACCGATAGCCCTGACCACCGCAGCCGACATGAACGTCTCGCCATATCCTTTTATGATGGGAATAGCCTACGCCCTCGCCGCCTCATTTCTAAGTCCCGTTGCCCACCCAGCAAATGTCCTCGTGATGAGTCCGGGCGGCTATAGATTTAGCGACTACATCAAGCACGGCCTGCCCGTCTCAATAATCGTCGTCGTAACGAGCGTATTGCTTTTACCGATCCTGTTTCCGTTTTAGGCACTGCGGAGCGTAATGCCCCGACATAGTTGTTGACATAGTATCGACTCATTCAATATAGTCAGTTTGAAGATGAAAAAGTGGCTTACATCATTTTGCCTTCTTTTCGCACTCGCCGGTGGAGTGTTTGTTGGAATGCCTGCGCATTCTGAAAAGATGGAGATGATGAAATGCTGTGACAAAGCAAAAAGCAAAAATAAATCTGCGGAAGTATCACTTGCCCGACTTTGCTGTGCATTGAATTGTTCTGATTCAGCTCCTACTTCGGCTAGTTTTTCAGGTAACTTTTCGCCTTCATCAATCGCAGTCGAAGATTCGATTTCTGCCCAGATCGCCGATCTATACAAGATAGAGAAGACTCAGTCGTCTGGTTCGCAATCATATGAATTAGGGGTAGCTAAGCGATCATTCCAGCCCAAGTACATCCAACACCATTCATTCCTAATTTAGTTTCGAGGGATTAGTGCGCCTTTTTGCAGGCATTTCTGCGCGCTTTGCTGACCGAGCTTTTGGCGTTGCATGCCTCGTTAAAGACATTCCCGTTAAGTTTTTATTTGATCGAAGGAGAAAAATAATGAAGAAAATACTTGTAACTATTGCTATCGCTTTGCTGTCCGGATTAATTTTATTTGGGACAGCGTGCAATTCCGGCGTCAATCCAACAGTCGAGAATTCAATTTCAGGAAAAGTAATTAAGGGCGGCCCCATCGGGGACAAGCTCACAGTGACACTTTCCAATGATACCGGCAAGCTAAAGAATGGCCAGCAGGAAATCACGCTGGCGTTTACCGACCTCTCAGGCAAAGCCGTAGATGTTGGAATGGTAAACGCGGCGGCGTTGAACTTCCATATGCCCGCGATGGGAAGCATGTCAGCAATGAATAGTGCTGCTTCTTTTACCACAACAGATGTTCCCGGCGTATATAAGGGCAAGGTAAATATCCAAATGGCCGGCGAATGGCAGGCACAGATCAGCTTCGAAGGTTCAGCTGGTAGCGCAAAAACTATGATTCCTGTTTCGGCGCAGTAAGGGCCGTAAACAACGGAATATGATTCATCGACTTATCGAATTGTCCCTAAGGAACCGTGGCTTGGTCGTTGTATTGTTCATTGGCCTCGCCGCAGGGGGATACTGGGCGCTAATTCAGACACCGATAGATGCTATACCTGACCTTTCGGATAATCAGGTGATCGTATTTACCGATTGGCCTGGACGCTCGCCTCAAGAGGTCGAGGATCAAGTCACTTACCCGCTGGTAGCGACTTTGCAGGGGCTTCCCGGAGTTCGGGTGGTACGCGCAAACTCCGCGTTTGGCTTCTCGATGATAAATGTCATCTTCGAGGACAATATAGAATTGTACTGGGCTCGAACCCGCATTCTTGAACGACTTGACCTCGCCACAAAACAATTGCCAGAGGGCGTAACACCTACGTTGGGGCCGGATGCAACCGGTGTCGGACAGGTGTTTTGGTATACCCTCGAAACCGACAAAATGAGCCCGCGTGAACTACGGACCGTTCAGGATTGGTTTGTCCGCTATCAGCTAAATTCTGTTCCCGGCGTTGCCGAGGTTGCCGGAGTCGGAGGCTATGTTCAGCAATATCAGGTCGATGTCGACCCGAACAAATTGCGGAGCTATGGTATTCCTCTTTCCTCAGTTGTTGCGGCCGTTCAAACATCCAACAGCAACGTTGGGGGAAATGTTGTCGAACAGGCCGGACAATGGACCGTCGTTCGCGGTATTGGGCTGATCGAATCGACTGCGGATGTTGCCGATATCGCTATCGGGTCAACGGGCGGAACTCCGGTCTATATCAAGAATGTGGCCGAGGTAAAACTAGGCGATGCGTTTCGCACTGGTGCGCTTGATAAGAATGGACATGAGGCAGTTGGTGGAGTGGTTATCGCTCGAGCGGGCATTAATACGCTAGATGTCATCGAAGCTGTTAAGAAAAAGATCGAAGAGTTAAAGGTGGGTCTGCCCGAAGGCGTTACTATCGTGCCGTTTTATGACCGGACGCTTTTGATCAATCGAGCTACTAGCACGTTGACTTGGGCGTTGATCGAAGCATTGATCTTTGTCACGCTTGCTCACGTCATTTTTCTCGCACATTTTCGATCGATCCTGATAGTGACAATTCCTCTGCCGTTAGCCGTCCTTCTGTCATTTTTGTTTATGCATTATATGGGCATCAGCTCAAATCTGATGTCGCTTTCAGGCATTGCCATTGCCATTGGCGTTCTGGTTGATGCCGGAATTGTCGTTACGGAAAACGCCTTTCGGTTTATGGAGAAAAATGGTGTCGATCCAAAGGATCGTAAAGCCGTTTGGAAAAACGTGCTTGAATCCACCAAACTCGTCGGTCGTCCCGTTTTCTTTTCGATGGCGATCATCATCCTGGCCTTTATTCCGGTTTTTGCCCTCAGCGGACAGGAAGGAAAACTCTTTCATCCGCTCGCGTTTACCAAAACATTTGCTATGGCTGGTGCGACGATTATTGCTGTGACGCTAGTCCCTGTGCTCTGTACCTATCTTCTGGGCGGTAAGTTCCATTCTGAGCGATCCAATCCGGTAATGCGGTTCCTCCATGCGATCTACCGACCAATGCTTGCTCTTGCCTTAAGTCACCGACTCGTTACCGTTGGGATTGCCCTGGCGTTGTTTCTCGGGGCATTACTTCTGGCAACCCGTATCGGCAGCGAATTCATGCCGCCGTTGAACGAAGGCGATCTGATGTATATGCCTATCGCCGATCCTGCGATATCAATGAATGAGGCGGCAAAGCTGCTGGCGAAACAAGATCAGATCCTAATGACATTTCCCGAAGTAGAATGGGCTGTTGGAAAGGCAGGGCGTGCGGATACGTCAACCGACCCGTCTCCGACAAATATGAATGAGACAATCGTTCATCTAAAACCACACGAACAGTGGCGTCCTGACGTAACCCGCGAATCGTTGATCGCGGAAATGGATGAAGCTCTTAAGATGCCTGGGGTCACAAATATCTGGACACAGCCGATCATCAACCGTATCGACATGCTTTCGACCGGAATCCGTTCACAGGTTGGCATTAAGATTTTTGGCGATGATCTAAAGACTCTAGACGAAGTTTCACGGCAAATAGCCAATGCCGTGCGAACAGTTCCGGGTGCCGTTGACGTTTATCCCGAACAGATTGGCGGAACGCCGTATGTGGACATAAAGATCAACCGACACGCTGCGGCCCGGTACGGCATTAATGTTGGGACGATACAGGACGCGGTTGAAATAGGCATCGGCGAAACAAATCTCTCAGTAACGATCGAGGGCCGACAGCGTTTTCCGGTTCGCGTGCGATACGCACCTGAGTTTCGCGAGAGCCCAAGCGCGTTGGGTAACATACCTGTCGCGATACCAACCGGAGCAACCGTCCCATTGAGCGAGCTTGCGGACCTCAAGACGGTAATAGGGCCGTCTATGATCTCAAGCGAGAATGGGTTGCTGCGCGGAACCGTCCTACTGAATGTTCGTGGGCGTGATGTTGGCAGTTTTGTCGAGGAAGCAACGCGAATACTCCATGACAAGACCGACCTTCCCACCGGATATTTCATTAGTTGGAGTGGGCAATACGAAAATCAGCAACGCGCACGGTCTCGCTTGCTGCTTGTTGTGCCAATTGTCTTGATCGTCATCTTTGGACTGCTTTATCTAACGTACGGTTCGGTTATCGAAGCGGCTCACGTTCTTTTGGCGGTTCCATTTGCACTGACCGGCGGTGTTTATCTGCTTTGGCTGCTTAACTACAACTTTTCGGTGGCCGTCTGGGTTGGTTTTATCGCTTTGTTTGGGACGGCGGTGCAGACAGGCGTCGTAATGGTCATCTATCTCAACGAAGCAGTCGAAAAGAAACGCAATGAATTAGGCTCTTTGACTAAGAAAGATCTACTAGAGGCCGTGAAGGAAGGAGCATTGCTCCGGCTGCGCCCAAAGGTCATGACGGTTTCGACCGTTGTCGCCGGACTATTGCCGATCATGTGGAGCACAAGCGCCGGTTCCGAAATAATGAAACCGCTTGCAACGCCTGTTTTGGGAGGCATGGTGTCGAGCCTTTTGCATGTCCTGATCGTCACACCAGTCATTTTTTACTGGATTCATGAAAGGACTGTGAGAAAAGAAAGTGTTTGAATGCGTGTACAAAAAATTTCCTAGTGTGCTTTTCATTGCCGCGATAGTATGCGGGGTGGCGCTCGGTCAGAGCACGTTACCGCGCTACCTCGATCAAACGGCTGGAATGACGGCCGACGAAGCCGTTCGCATTGCACTCGAAAATAATGGTGACCTCATCGCAATGCGAAAGGAACGCGATGCCGCAAAAGCTCTCATCGATCAGGCTCGGCTGCGGGCAAATCCAAGCCTAGAGCTAAGCGGAATGAGGCAGATTTCAGGCATGGATAAGACCTACTTGGCGAAAGGTTCGTTGCCTCTCGAACTCGGCGGTCGCAGAAGCTCGCGTATCTTAGTCGCAAAACAGGAACTTGCCGTTAAAGAAGAATCGGTCAACGATCGCGAAAGACTGCTTGCCACTGAGGTTCGAATGAAATTTGGCGAAGCATTGGCCGCAACGCTAAAACTAAAATTTACCGAAGATACTCTTGAATCCAGCTTACACGCATATCGCCTGGTTCAGGCGCGCGTAACCGAGGGTAAGATCGCCCCGCTCGAGGAAAGTATGACGCTCGTTGAGGTTAATCGGCTTCGCTCGATCCGCGAGACCACATCCGGAAAAACAGAGATCGCATTCCTTGAGCTCCGCAATCTTCTTGGTATGATGCCCGAGGCACCGCTTCGCCTTCGCGGTAATTTTGACAATTTAGTTGCTACTTTGCCGAATCTTGCGGATACCACAGCAGATGCATTGCTGCGACGGCCCGACCTCGCGGGTTTGCGTGCGATAGAAGATCTCGCGAATGCACAGATCGAGCAAACAAAGGCCCAAGGCCGCGTGGATGCCAGTCTGATGGCGGGCTATCAATCGACAAAAATGGGTTTTCCATTTCGGGCTTTTGACGAGGCGGGAAATCTACAGCCGATCGTCAGCATATTCAATTACTACACGTTCGGCATAACACTTCAACTACCGGTTCGTAACCGCAACCAAGGCAATGTCTCCGCCGCGGTCGAGATGCGCGAGGCGGCACGCAATAGGCGTGAGTTCGGCGAGCTAATTGTCCGGAGCGAAGTTGCATCTGCGTATGCCCGATACGAAAGTGCGGCAAAAGCCATGGAGATCTTTCGTGTCGGGGTTCGCGGTCAGGCAAATACAAATCTAGATGTCCTGCGGCAGACATACGAATTGGGTTCGAGGAATCTAATTGAATATTTGATCGAAGAACGCCGATATATCGAGATCGAAAATGAATTTATCGACATGCAGCTTGCGGTTTATAACGCAGATGTCGAACTCATGCGAGCGGCAAACTTACCGGACTTGATAAGAAAATGAACGAAGAAGAGATCATCAATTCAGAAGAGACATCGGACGCCGTCACGCCAAGTGTAAACCGCAAACCGATTTACATCGCCGCGGGTATAGTGGGCGTCCTTATTCTCAGCGTGATAGCGATCTGGCTCTGGCGCAGCCGTGAAACGGGCCAAGCTGTTCCGGCTCCGCGAAACACGACTTTCGATAGCGGCGTTCAACCTACCGACGACAATGGCGATCAAACCCTCACGATCCCGCCCGAACAGGTCGAGCGTGTCAGTATCACCATCGAAACCGTTGGCGAAACTCTATCGAGCGAATCCGCGAGCGTTTCCTCGACCGGCGTCGTTCAGTCAAATGCGTATGCGGAAACGCCGGTCATTTCTCTTCTCGGCGGCGTGGCTCGCAGCGTAAATGCCGAACTGGGACAGAATGTCGCTAAGAGACAGACCGTCGCTGTCGTTTTCAGCGATGAACTTGCCCAGTCACAATCGAATTATTTATCTATGGTCGCCGAAGCCGACGAGGCTCGGAAACGTTACGACCGCTCTCTGCAATTAGCCGACATCTCGGCGGAAGCCCGCAACGAGCTTGATAAGGCTCAGTCCGATTTTGAGGTCGCCAAAGCGGACCAGACGGAACATATGAGCCATTTCACCCGCACGGCCAAACTCATCGAGATCGGGGCCGTGAGCCGCGAAGAGTACGAAATGGTGAGAGCAAAGCACGAAACAGCCAAGGCAAAGCTCGACGAGGCGACAAAGCGGCTCGAAAGGGCAAAACGCCTTTTGACCATCAATCCAGAGCGAAAGAATGAGATCGACCGGACATTTGCTCAGCGACAAGCGGCCGAAGCCAAAGCAGACGCCGAAAGAGAGAAGCTTTTTGTTTTCGGACTTTCAAATCAACGGATTGAGCAGATCAGAAAGACACGCCGTATTAGTTCCGAGTTGCCGATCCAATCGCCGGTCTCAGGAACTGTGACGGCGCGTTCCGTCAATACGGGCGAGGTCGTCGAGGCCAACAAAGAATTGTTAAAGGTGACAAACTTGTCCACCGTTTGGGTGATCGCCGAGGTGTATGAAAAAGATATCTCACGGCTTCGCGTCGGAAGCGGTGCGAGCGTCACCAGCGATGCATATCCCGGCAAACTTTTTCGCGGACACGTAACCTACATAGATCCGACTCTCAACCAACAAACACGCACAGTCCCCGTTCGTGTCGAACTCGAAAATCCCGGTCAGGTTCTCAAGATCGGAATGTATGTCAACGCCGCCTTTGGCTCATTAGGCAATGCCGAGCAGACCGTTCCCGTCATTCCTTCCTTAGCCGTCCAAAACATCGACACCCGACCGCTCGTCTTCGTCGCCACCGACAAACCAAACGTCTTCATCCTCCGCTACGTCCGTCTCGGCAGAGAAAGCGACGGAAAACAGATCGTCCTCGAAGGCCTCAACGTAGGTGACCGAGTCGTCACCGACGGCAGCTTCTCCCTCCGCGCCGAATGGCTCAAACAACATCCGCCATCCTGACACACAAATCTACCTGATCTTATTGTTCTCCAACCGCAAGACCGCAGCCGACATGAACGTCTCGCCCTATCCCTTTATGATGGGAATAGCCTACGCCCTCGCCGCCTCATTTCTAAGTCCCGTGCCCACCCAGCAAATGTCCTCGTGATGAGTCCGGGCGGCTATAGATTTAGCGACTACATCAAGCACGGCCTGCCCGTCTCAATAATCGTCGTCGTAACAAGTGTATTGCTTTTACCGATTCTTTTCCGTTTTAGGCAGCCCTAGACGCAAAATTGGTTAGTATACATAATGTCGAAGTAATACAAACCCGAGCACCAATCCGAGCATGATGATCGCTCCGGTAATCTGGCTCTTTGATAATCTCATTTTGCGTCGAATAGCAGGGCGGGATTTATTTTGAATTGGAGCATTTTAGCGGTTTCGCGGCCGCCGTCGCCGCCTTTTCTTTGCATTGTGACGCGGCCGATCTTGAGGTTGCCGGCGCGTGTGAGTTCGACCGGGCCTTCGCCGAAGAATTTTATTGTGTCGGCTGAGGTGCGGATGACCCAACGCGGTTTGTCGGTCGATTTGAGAGCGACCATTACCCAACCGGCGGCGTGAACGCCTTCACCGGCGAAGAGGTCCGAGACGATCTCATCTTTGTTCTTAGAAAAGAAATCGAGTATCGCGGCTTGGGCGGCTGCGTCGAGTTCGTTGATGTACATTCGATTGGCGATCCGGGACTTTCTCGTCGGCGGGTTCTCACCAACAAAGAGTTTCAGTCCATCGACAACATCGGCAGGCATCTTCCACATCTTGGCATAGGTCGCGAGCCAACGCTTGTCGATCTGATTAAAGCCGCTAGGACTGCTCACGAGCTTGATCGATATGCCCTCGCGGCGTTCGTTTGAGGACGACGACCCAGTCGCTACCGCTCCCGGTTCTGACTTGAGCCTGATGCGGATCTCGACGTCAGCCTTTTCGCCGTGCGGTTTGACTGCCGTCAGGCTTTCTATCGTCGCCGGATCGTAGTTCATCGCCTTTAGCCAGACGCGGGCGTCCGCATCGAGCTTCCAATTGTTAAATTTGTCGCGTATCTCGTCTTCATTCTTAAAGCCGTTCTTGGCAGTTGTCGAACCAAGCTCGACCTTCGCCGCCTGCGGTTTTTGCGCAAATGACTGGCCGACAACAACGATCAGCACGAAAGCCATCGCCGTCGCCACACGTTTGATTTGCGATCTACCTTTCATATTAGCTCCGGAGAAATTATGTTGATGATACGTCTGATTTACCCCAACATCAACCGATCCTGTCAGATCCGTCAATCGAAAATCGCTCACCGCGCATCGAATTTCCACAGCGGAAAATACTATTATTAATACTGCAACGAAATAGGAATGTCCGGGTCGAGTCGCTCACGGTAAATCTGCGGTCTGCGATCTTATCTTCATAACAAATGGAAATTGCTATATTGGCGACCTTTGTGATCGGCTATTTTGCCATCGCATTGGAGCACCCGATCAAGATCAACAAGGCAGCAAGCGCCGTCCTCACCGGCGTGTTATGCTGGACGATCTACATTCTGACCCAGCCTGACAAAGAGCTCGTTAGCCATCAACTCCTGGAACATCTCGGCGAGATATCAAGCATCCTGTTCTTTCTGTTGGGTGCGATGACGCTCGTGGAATTGATAGATGCCCACGATGGGTTCGAAATAATCACTGATAAGATACGAACCAAGAGCACGGTAAAGCTTATCTGGATCGTCGGCGGCATCACATTTTTTCTCTCGGCCGCATTGGATAATCTGACGACGACCATAGTGATCGTCTCGATGCTGAGAAAGATCCTCGCTGATCGCGAAAAACGGTTGCTTTTTGCCGGTATTGTCATCATCGCCGCAAATGCCGGTGGAGCGTGGTCACCGATCGGTGATGTAACCACGACAATGCTATGGATCGGCGGGCAGGTGACCACATTTAAGATCATCGCCGGTGTGTTCCTGCCCAGTGCCATTTGTTTGCTTGTGCCGCTGATCTACCTTTCGTTTAAGGTCAAAGGAGATATTGAGTCTCCTGATGTTGGGGAAGCCAGAAGGACCGCCGCAGGGCGCTCCGAGCGTAATTTTCTCTTTTTCCTCGGCTTGGCGATCTTGATCCTCGTCCCGGTTTTTAAGACCATTACCCATTTGCCACCGTTTATGGCAATGCTTCTTGGCCTGAGCATTATGTGGATCGTCACCGAGTTGATACACAGTGAAAAGGACGAAGAGGACAAGGGCGTGCTTTCGGTCGTATATGCTCTTCGCAAGATCGACACGCCGAGCATTCTGTTCTTTCTCGGAATTCTGCTTAGCGTGTCGGCGTTGCAATCGACCGGGCAATTGACCCATTTCGCTGAGTGGTTGGCTGCTACCGTCGGCAATCAGACGGTCATCATTATCGCTCTGGGGCTATTATCAGCTGTGGTCGATAACGTGCCGCTGGTTGCGGCGGCACAAGGTATGTACAGCTTGCAGTTGTATCCGGCGGATAGCTACTTCTGGGAATTCCTTGCTTATTCCGCCGGTACAGGTGGCAGCAGTCTGATCATCGGTTCGGCGGCCGGCGTCGCCGCCATGGGAATCGAAAAGATCGATTTTTTCTGGTATATGAAACGAATATCGCTGCTTGCTTTGCTAGGCTATTTTGCCGGTGCATTTGTTTACATTGCGGAGTTCAGCTTTCGTTAGGTATTGTGTGATCGGGCAGAATCGACGCAACCTGCCGGCCGCCCGGTTCGTCAAACCAATCTGTATCGTATGAGTTTAAGACCGTTCTATCTATCTTTCGTATTATTCCTGGTCATGGCCGGTTGCATGACACCCGCTAATTCTCAAGCTCCGCGGAGTGGCAAGGCGAGCCAGTTCCGTTCGATCAAAGTTATTTCCCAACCAAATGCAAAAGTATGGATCGACGGTGTCTATTACGGAAAGACCGGCGAATCGGGAACTCTTGCTATCACTACCGTGTCATCCGGTGCCCACTCACTCCGATTGCGTGCCGATGGGTTCAAAGAACGAACACAATCTCTGACTGCGGCTCAGAAGGGTGACGTCCAGGTCAAACTCTTAAAAACGACGGACGAGGCCGAACTTGCTTTCCAGGAAGCCGAGCGACTGACCGCAGTTGATCGTGAAAAAGCTGTCGAAGCCTATGAAAGAGCTATCGCCGCTCGTCCACAATTTCCTGACGCGTTCGTAGCTCTTGCTCGCGTACAGACCGAACTCGGCGATCTTGAAGAAGCTGAGCACTCGATCGGCTCCGCCCGCAACACACGGCCGAACTTTGCCGAGGCGTCGGCAGTGCTTGGCCGTATTTATAAAGAAGGTGGCCAGGAGGAAAAGGCAATTGCCGCCTTCAAACGTGCGATCACCGAGGGGAAAGGCTTCCAGCCTGAGGCTTACACGGGCCTGGGCCTTCTTTACAAAGAAAAGGCCGAGGGGTTTGGCGGAGTAGGCGATTTCGATAATGAAACACTCAACTACAACGAGGCCACGAAAAATCTTAAGATCGCTCTGAAACAACTCTCCGGAGCTCCCGATACGGTAATTCTCTATCAACTTGTCGGCCTGATCTACGAGCGTCAAAAGCAGTATAAAGATGCGATCGCAGTTTACGAGGAATTCCTGCGTATTTTCCCGGAAAGTAATGATGCGACCGCTGTCCGCTCGTTTATCGTGCAGCTGCGTAAGGCTATGGCATCCCCCAAATAGGTCAAGCTGACCGATTCCCACTCTACCTAATTCAAAAAGTCCGATCAGGCTGAAAAGAATGATTGACTTCCGCGAGTTTAACAATGTATTATTAGGAGTCAACGATGTTAAACCATCGTGACTTGTTGGACCTCTCGATCAATTTGACCGAACTTTTCAGCACTACGCGTTTCCGCGAAGCGATGCGCTCTCAAAAGGAAACGACCCGCATAAAATGTCAGCAAAACTAGGCGAAATCCTTGTCCGCGAGAATCTGCTAACCCCGCAACAGCTGCGCGAAACACTCGAGTACCAACGTGCAAATGGCGGCCGTTTGGGCTCGAATCTTGTTCGTCTGGGATATGTCTCAGATGATGTTGTCACTGCTGTTTTGTCCCGCCAATATGGCGTGCCCTCTATAAATCTGGACCTCTTCCAGATCGAGTCCGACGTTATCAAGCTCATCTCTGAAGAGGTCGCTTTCAAGTATTCGATCCTTCCTATATCTAAGGTCGGGGCCACCCTCACGCTTGCCATGGCCGACCCGACCAACGTCTTTGCCATGGACGACATTAAGTTCATGACGGGACTCAACGTCGAACCGGTGATCGCCTCTGAGACCTCGATACAACTCGCGATCGCTAAGTATTACAGCGGTTCGAGTGAGATCGATATTTTCGACGCGGCGTTTGCCGTCGAGGTCGAACGCAACGGCACCACTAACGGCAATGGAAACGGCAACGGCCACAAAAAATCGCCAGTCGCCGGAGGCGTACTTGTTGACGAACGCATCACCGCCTCGGACCTTGATGTATCCCTCGACAGATTTCATTTCGACGCCCCTGCCGAGGGTGAGGATTTTGAACTGGTCGAGGATAACGAAGAGATCGATCTCGCCGCTTTGGCCCGAGCCAGCGAAGATGCTCCGGTCGTTCGGCTCGTAAATGTTCTGCTCGTTGACAGCTTGCGTCGCGGTGCGTCGGATATTCACGTTGAGCCCTACGAAAAAGATTTCCGCATACGGTTCCGTATTGACGGTGTTCTCTACGACGTAATGCATCCGCCGATGAAGATCCGCGATCCGCTCATTTCGCGTCTCAAGATCATGGCGAAGCTCGATATTTCCGAGAAGCGCCTGCCGCAGGATGGCCGTATCAAGATCAAGGTCAAGATCGACAATCGTTCGCGCGAACTCGATTTTCGTGTATCGACCTTGCCGACGCTTTTTGGTGAAAAGGTCGTGCTCCGTTTGCTCGATAAAGACAAGCTCATGCTCGACATGACCAAGCTTGGTTTTGAGGTTGAGAGCCTTGAGAAATTTAAACGTGCCATCTCGAATCCATACGGGATGGTCCTCGTCACAGGCCCGACCGGTTCGGGTAAGACCAACACGCTCTATTCGGCGCTTCAGGCACTGAATACGTCCGAAACCAATATCATGACGGCCGAAGATCCGGTGGAATTTAACCTGCAGGGCATCAACCAGGTGCAGATGAAGGAACAGATCGGCCTGAACTTCGCCGCTGCACTTCGATCGTTCCTGCGTCAGGATCCAAACATCGTTCTCGTCGGTGAGATTCGTGACTTTGAGACCGCTGAGATCGCGATCAAGGCCGCACTTACGGGCCATTTGGTGCTTTCGACACTTCATACGAATGATGCTCCTTCGACCATTTCACGACTTGTGAACATGGGTATTGAGCCCTTTCTCGTTGCAACTTCGGTCAACATTATCCAGGCACAGCGGCTTATCCGCCGTATTTGCAGCAACTGTAAAGAAGAGATCCACGTGCCTGTCGAAGGCCTCATCGAAGTCGGCTTTTCGAAAGAAGAAGCCGGCGATCTCAAGCTGTACAAGGGCAAAGGCTGCGAGACTTGCAACAGCACAGGATTCAAGGGCCGCGTAGGTTTATACGAGGTCATGGAAATAACGGATGAACTCCGTGAACTGATCATAATTGGCGCTAGCGCAATGGAACTTAGGAGAAAAGCGATCGACCTCGGGATGATCACGCTTCGCGAATCAGGGCTTTGTAAAATTCGTGAGGGCATTACGACCATCGAGGAAGTTGTTAAGGAAACAGTGGTTTAAGTGAATTTGGAGGAAATATGTTAGTCAGGGCTATCGCATTATCATTGGCATTATTGGTCGGAGGCACAGTCATCATTCCATTGGCGACGGAATATGCTGAGGCTGGGTCACGCAAAGCAAAAAAGAAAAAGAGATCGTGGCGCGGCGTCAAAAAGTATTCGAAACGCTGGTGGCAGCTTTATCGAGCTCAGGAACGTCGCAAGAAAGCACTCGCAAAAAAGAAACGCTCCATTCGTCTTCGCCAGATCCGTCTTGCAAAGGCCCGTGCGGAACGAACGGGCACCAGTGCTGTTCAGGCGACCAAGCTGACCACGCCAAAAGTCCGTGCCGCCGATCCGTCGGCCCCGTCGGTCTTGCCATCGGGCGATCGGGCGCCGGCCGGATGGCGTGCTGCTCAAGTGTCGCCTTCCGAGCTGCAGTTCCGCGTCGATGATTCGTCCGGCTCGCAGGTCGGTTCTGCATCGATCTCGGTCGTCGGACCCGCTGTCGGCTCTACGACCAGCGTCGGCCGTCAGAAATTTGTCGGCGGTGTCGCCACAACCTCGCTTCGCCGCGAAGTTATCGACAAGATGATCCGCGAGAATGGCTGGGTGGTCAATGACTATCAAAAACAGATCAGCGGCCAGGACGTTTACGTCGTCGTCGCACAATCTCAGGCCAAGGGCGGAGCGGTCCACTCGCGAATGTTCTACTTTACCGAGGTTGACGGCAAGGTTTACAGCGTCGCCACAAATTCGCCGCTTCGGGAGTCTGAACGTCTCGCCGAAGAATCTGAAAAGGTCATTAACTCGTTGAAAAGCCGCATTCGCCCAACCCTCCGTGCGGCTATCAAAGAGTAGTAAGTTCTTCCCTAGAAAAAGCATATGAGCTACGAACAACCAACAACCGTCGAATCGGCGATCACCCTGCCCGAACTCTTGAGAAAGATGACGGATCTGGGCGGATCGGATCTCCATCTGACGACCAATTCGGCACCGCAGGTACGTGTGCATGGCCATCTGTCGCCGTTGCCGGGCTTCGCCGGCCTTTCGGCTTCGGACACAAAACGGTTGGCATATTCTGTGCTGACCGATGCTCAGAAGCACCGGTTCGAGGAAAACCTCGAACTGGACTTCTCCTTCGGTCTCAAAGGCATGTCGCGTTTTCGTGCGAATGTCTTTAACCAAAAGGGCGCTGTCGGCGCGGTCTTTCGTGCCATTCCGTATGAGATAAAAACGTTCGAGGCCCTGGGCCTGCCGCAGGTGGTTTCTGACCTCTGTAAGAAACCCCGCGGCCTCATCCTCGTTACCGGGCCGACCGGTTCGGGTAAATCCACGACGCTTGCCTCGATGGTCGACAAGATCAACATCGATAGGCATGACCACATTCTAACCATCGAAGACCCGATCGAATTTCTCCACAATCACAAGAACTGCGTCGTCAATCAGCGAGAGGTCGCTGCTGACACACATTCGTTCGGTGCCGCACTCCGCACGGCCCTACGACAAGATCCTGACGTCGTACTGGTCGGAGAAATGCGAGATCTCGAGACGATCGAGATGGCACTGAGAATCGCGGAAACGGGTCATTTGACCTTTGCGACCCTGCACACGAACTCGGCGTACTCGACGATCAACCGTATCATCGACGTGTTTCCCGCCGAGCAGCAATCGCAGGTCCGGACCCAGCTCTCGCTCGTCCTCGAAGGCATCATGTGCCAATCTCTCTTGCCAAAATCGTCCGGCGACGGGCGTTGTATGGCACTCGAGATCCTCGTGCCAAATGCCGCTATCCGTAATCTCATCCGCGAAGACAAGATCCACCAGATCTACTCGATGATGCAGACCGGACAGGACAAGTTTGGTATGCAGACCTTTAACCAGGCGCTTGCCTCGCTTTACCATAAGCGCCAGATCACGCTCGATGTAGCGATGCAGCGTTCCTCCAACGCTGACGAGCTCAAGGAATTGATCGAACGCGGTTCGGGATTGAACGAATCCTACGGTGGCCGGACACGCCCCAACGCTCCGACCACAGCGAACGGCAGCCCGTACGCAAAGGGCCGCCCGATCGGCGAACGCCCACCGGTACGATAATTTTGACCTAATCAGGAGACGCAAAAATGCCAACATTTGTATTTAAGGGAAGAAACCGCCTCAATGAATTGATCGCAGGCGAGCGTGATGCGGCAACGCAGGACGAGCTCAGAGCGCTTTTGCGTCGCGAGCAGATCGTGCTGACCCAGGCCAAGGAAAAAGGCCGCGAGATCGCGATACCAAAACTCGGCCGCCGTAAAAAGGTCGGTGCCAAGGAACTTGCCGTTTTCACCCGCCAGTTTTCTGTCATGATCGACGCCGGTCTGCCGCTCGTCCAATGTCTCGACATCCTTGCCGAGCAGCAGCAAAACGCATTCTTTAAGGATGTTTTGCGGCAGGTTCGTCAAAATGTCGAGGAAGGTGCGACGCTCTTTACCGCTCTCGAAAAGCACCCGAAAGTGTTTGATAGCCTCTACACTCACATGGTCGAGGCCGGTGAAACGGGCGGTGTGCTCGATCTCATTCTCCAGCGTCTTGCAACCCTGATCGAAAAGGTTGTCAAACTGAAACGAAGTATCGTTTCGGCCTCGATCTATCCTGCTGCGGTGATTACGGTCGCGATCGGTGCTATCGCTCTGATCATGATCATCGTTATTCCGCAGTTCGAACAGATCTTTCTCGGACTGCTTGGCCCGGGCGAAACCCTGCCGCTGCCGACCAGGATCGTTATGTCAATAAGCGGCTTTATCGCCGGATGGGGCGGCCTGACGGTCGCGGTCGTCGCGATCGGAACCGGCACGGCCATCAAGTTTTACTACAAAACGCCAAAGGGCCGTTGGCAGATCGATTCCTTGCTGCTTAAGACTCCGATTTTCGGAAGTATCCTTCGCAAAGTTGCCGTCGCCCGTTTTTCACGTATCCTCTCGACCTTGCTGTCGTCAGGTGTACCGATCTTGCAATCGCTCGATATCACGGCAAAGACCGCCGGGAATGTCGTTATCGAAGACGCCATTCTCAAGGTCCGTGCCGGCGTCGAACGCGGAGAAAACTTTGTCGATCCGCTCAAGGCAACCAACGTATTCCCGCACATGGTCAGCCAGATGGTCGGCGTCGGTGAACAGACCGGTGCCATGGACGCCATGCTCGGTAAGATCGCCGATTTCTACGAAGAAGAGGTCGATACCGCCATCGCCGATCTGCTCGGTTTGATGGAACCGGTCCTGATCGCTTTCCTCGGTGTGACCATCGGCTCGATCGTCATCTCGATGTACCTGCCGCTGTTTACCCTCATCGGAAAACTCTCCGGCGGAGGAAAATAGCGACCGCGTTAGATCGCTTAGCAGAAAAAAAGGGTGTCGTCGGGCATCCTTTTTTTCTTGCGGTCGACCGGTCTGGGATTGCCGCAACACGGTGCTTTTGATTGTCAAAGATCCAGATCTTTATATGGGTTCCGGGTATCCCCGTTTTTTTTTAATTCTGCTGCGGCTGTGCCGCTCGATGTGCGGACAGGCTATGCCTTTCCGTACCGAGTCCACTACTGATCGCGGAGGCGGCCTCGCCGCCGACTTGTCGCCCGCATTCGCGGACTCCGCAGATCGAAACAACCCTACTTGGTGAAGCTGAGCTGCACCGCAAATAGGGCGGCAAAGCCGCGACCTGACAGACATTTCGGCACATTCTCTTTGGAAGTAATGACGTCTTATTACATCCCGCGAGAAAATGTCGCCTTTGTACGTGTCCAGCCAGCTCGCCGATGCATTTTCAAACTTCCAGGCCGAGTTTCTCACCATCCCTTCGG
>JBATDM010000032.1:0-104476 GCA_049663465.1 Pyrinomonadaceae bacterium | reverse complement strand
GTCTCGCACAGGATAATGTTGGGCGAATCTACATCGGCACCGGGCTTGGCATCAATCGAATCGATCCAGAAACTCAAAGGATCAAGATATACACTCATGCGGACGGGTTACCGGGCAACCAGATTTCGCATTGCTATTCGGACAACGTCGGGGTCCTTTGGGCCTCATCAAATAATTCTTTAATCCGGCTGGCACCAAGGCTTGAGGAGCCAGACCAGCCGCCGCCGATATTTATTGATGCGATCAGCGTCAACGGGATCGAAAGAGGCATTTCAGCACTTGGCGAAACGGAGCTAGTCGGCATTGAACTTGCCCCCGACGAAAGGCAGATCAAGATACAATTCTTCGGGCTCTCATTCAGTACTGGAAATGTTCTGCGATATCAGTACAAATTGGGTGAACAGGAATGGAGTATTCCAGACGTGAACCGAACCATTGACCTGAACCTGGCTGCTGGACGATATACGATATCAGTGCAGGCCGTTAGCGCAGAAGGTGTCGTTTCCGAGACACCGGCAACGGTCTCGATCACCATACTGCGTCCGATATGGCAGCGATGGTGGTTCCTTGCAATATCGGCGATGCTGATTGGCATAGCGATCCTGATGATCGTCAGGTCGCGGTCTGCAAAGCGAAAGCATGCCGAAGCCGCCCGGGAGGAACGCATTGCCGAGCTCCAACGAGTGCGCACGCGGATCGCCAACGACCTACACGATGACATCGGATCGAGCCTGACGCAGATCGCCGTCCTGTCGGAGGTGGCGCGCGAGCGGTCAGCTCTAATGGCTAATGGCGATCTACAACTCCCACTGGAGCGAATAAAGACCGTCTCAAAGGATCTGGTCGCGACCATGGCCGATGTCGTTTGGGCGATCAATCCGAAAAAAGATTTTTTGCACGACCTGGTGCAGAGAATGCGGCGTTTTGGGTCAGATGTTTTTACGGGAAGAAACATCAGGTTTGAGTTCCACACGCCCGAAGATCAAGATCACCACGCACTCGGAGCGAATACCCGGCGCGAACTCTTGGCGATCTTTAAGGAGGCCGTTAACAATATCGCCCGGCATTCGGAATGTACCGTGGCAAAAGTCGATTTTTCGACAGACGGTGACCTGCTTATTTTGCGGATCAGTGATAACGGCAAGGGATTTGATATGAGTCAGGTCCTCACCACTGACTTTTCACCGGAGAATGGCGGCAACGGCCTGATCAATATTCGTCGCCGAGCACAAGAGTTGGGAGGAGACTGCGAGATCAAATCTGACATGGGTGGTGGAACGAACATCGTAGTCAGGATACCCCTTTAGGGATTCTCAAAGTGGAAGTTTCACTACCCAATCGGGTGGGTAGGTAGCATTCGTGGCCTGGTAAGATAGGAACGTTTTTCAGTAGCCGGACTCGAAGAGGAAATTATATTTGCACTCTGAAACAGCAGTGAAAACCAATGACAAAGTAATAAGAGCCTTCATCGTTGAGGATCAAAAAGATCTGCGCGACGGGTTGGCAACTTTGATCAATTTTACGCCGGGGTTCGAGTGTTCGGGAGCATTTCGTTCGATGGAAGAGGCCCTGTCCAGACTAAAATTTGATCAACCGGATATTGTGTTGAGCGATATCGGTCTGCCCGGGATGAGCGGTATCGAAGGCATAGCCATCATTAAAGAGAGACATCCTAGCCTTATTACTCTGGTTCTCTCTGTGTATGACGATGACGAACGCATTTTTGACGCCCTATGTGCTGGTGCGAGCGGCTATTTGCTAAAGCATACTGAGCCGACAGAACTGTTGAAATCCATACGCGAAGCAGTGACTGGCGGCGCACCTATGTCCCCTGAGGTTGCGAGCCGGGTGATCCGCCTCTTTCGCGAGGTTCGTCCGCCCGAAAGAGTCGATTACGATCTGACGCCGCACGAAGTTCGTCTGCTGCGGTTGCTGGTTGAAGGGCATAATTATGTGACTGCGGCCGCTGAACTCAAGGTCACATACAACACGATCAAGTTTCACGTTAGGAATATCTACGACAAACTCCAGGTTCATTCACAATCCGAAGCCGTCGCCATTGCGATGCGCGCCCGCCTAGTCAAGTAAGATCCTCGTCTCATGCCATCATCCGGCGCGTTTAGGAGGTCCCGTCCTTACGCGACGGGCAGGCGCATCTCTCACCAGACACCAAAAAAATATCGCTACCCAATCGGGCGGGGCAATAGATCCCGCATGTGGTCTATTCTCGATTCATCGAGTGTGTCCGGATGCGAGATAAGCCGTCCGACAACACATTGCGACAACAGAATAGCAATTAGTATGCATTTGATATGAGGAATAAATTCATGACAACACAGAAGTTACAGGTCGAAATGAAAGTCGATACCCATGACGTAACCATCATTCGTACACATCCACACCAGTTTTCAGTTTTCTGCAAGGGGTGTCAGAAGGATGTGTCGATATTTACTCTTGAGCAGATCTCGGCATGGCTCAAGCTGATCAAGAGCGGCCAAGGCAATCTCATTGAGGAAGGCCACGGATCGGTCATCTGCGGAAATTAGAAATCGATAGAAGACATATTGCGAGCGAATGACTTGCAACGGAAACAATATGAAAAAATTACTTCAAGCAGCCTTACTATTGTTGGCAACGACCGCCATAATTTTCGTATTCGGCAGTGGATATTCCTTGCTCGAGCAGCGGGTTGGAGCACACGCCAACTCGCTAGCAGACGGCGGATCTTTCCCAACTCCGCTCTCGCCGGAGGCGGCCCCGGTCCTCGGTAATTATCCAGCCGGCATGGGCGTTTCGAGCAGTAATACTACTGTCACCCCCGATGCTGTCCCAATCGATGCGACCAGGATCAATGTTTCGACTAGCACCAATTTTAAGGGCATACTTACGGCGAACCCGGTCACCGGGGTCGTAAGGGTGACCAACGCCCATCCGGCAGGAACCTATCCGATAACCGTTAAGGCCTTCAACGCTGACGGGATGACTACAAAGACATTTAACCTGACGGTCAATAACGGACCGCTTTGCAACCAAACGGTCCAGTTTGCCAATGGTACTGATATTCTAGTTCAAAGTACGCCCCGGGCCGCAGCCGTCGCGGATTTTAATAACGACGGCATTCAGGATCTAGCCATAACCAATCAGGGGGCGGCGGCGGTCTCAATACGCTTGGGCGATGGCGCGGGCGGGTTCACTTTTATGCCGGCTGTTTCTCTTCCGAATTCTCCTTACGGGATTGCGATCGGTGACCTGGATAACGATGGAAATCAGGATTTTATTACAGTAGGCCAAAATGGCAATAGGGCTTACGTTCGGATGGGTAACGGAACGGGCAATTTTAGCGGTACAACGGAGATAACTGTGGGTTCGGGCCCGTTCGCAGTGGCAATTGGCGATTTTAACAACGACGGGAATCCTGATTTTGTCTCGGCAAATGCTAGCTCAGATAACATATCCGTACGATTTGGGGATGGCACCGGTAACTTTAGTGGAACAACCAATCTGGCAGTTGGGACAAGTCCGCGCTCAGTTGCAATTGGAGATTTCAACAACGATAGCAATCACGATATCGCCGTTCCGAATGCCAATTCAAACTTTACGTCGATTCTTTTGGGCAATGGTACAGGCGGTTTTAGTGGGGTCGCGAATGTGACCACTGGCGGCTCACCCGCCGCAATCGCTATAGGTGACTTTAACAATGATCAAAAGCAGGATTTTGCTACGGCGAATTCCAGCGTCAACAGGGTTTCGATCGCGTTGGGAGACGGTGCGGGTGGTTTTAGCACTTCGCTTATCGACAGTGGGTTCTCGCAACCTTTTGGAATGGCGATCGGCGATTTCGATAAGAATGGAAATCAGGACTTTGTTGCAAGCAGCTTTCTCAGCGGCAACTTGTCGGTGGGTTTGGGGAACGGAGTTGGCACTTTCGGCCCAATTGCAAATTTCGGTGCGGGCACCCAACCCACGGGCGTTGCAATTGGTGATCTCAACGGCGACGGTACTCAGGATGTTATTGTGACAAACCTGGACGCAGGGACCGCCTCACTGCGGCTCGGCGGCTGCGGAGGTGCAACACCAACCCCTACCGCGACGCCAACTGCGACACCGACCGCCACACCGACAGCAACTCCGACGGCTACGCCGACAGCAACTCCGACGGCCACTCCGACGGCCACTCCGACAGCTACACCGACCGCAACTCCGACGGCAACGCCAACTGCTACGCCTACGCCTGGGGGCGGGGTCGAAGGCGATTCTGCACCGAGATCGAATGGTGATGGTGTTGTACTTTCGGGGGATGTGATCCAGGCGAGAAGGTTTGCGACCGGGCTCGATACACCAAGCGTTGATCCGAACGAATATCAACGTGCCGACTCAGCCCCGCGGGCGACATTTGGCGATGGGATCATCAATTCTGCGGACGTGATCCAAGCCAGACGCTATGCAACGGGTCTCGATCCGGCAACGCCTGCTGCCGGCCCGACGGGCCCGCCGCCGCTGCCGAACGCGATAGCATCCGTATTTGAGGACGTGTATTCATACTTCTTTGGCCGGGAAATGCGTGTAAAAGCGCAGAAGCCGACCGAGGACGGTCAGGTATCGGTTGCTGTAGAGATCACGTCTTATGGTGATGAGGTGGCAGCGGGCTTTACGCTCGAATACGATGTAGCGAAATTGTCCGATCCGCAGATATCTCTTGCTGACGGTGCACCTCAAGGAGCGGTGCTTACGGTCAACACGAATGTGGAAGGAAAGATCGCGATCCTGATCGATTCGACCGAGGCATTCATAGCCTCGGCGGTATCGAAGCGATTCCTTGTCGTCACTTTCGATGTTGCGAAGGGAGCAACAGGCGAGACAGCCATCGCACTAACAGGCAGCCTTGCCGACAAGGCAACCGCCAATGCAAACGGCAACACGCTGATGGTGAGATACCTCGACGGCAGCATCAACCTGACCGAGATCAGCCGCGTTCGAAAGGACTAGGCCTGGTCAGCATACGCTCAATAAAAAAGCCTGTCTGATAATTTGTTATCAGACAAGCTTTTTTTGTTTGAGTATCGCTGCGTGGTCATTCCTTCGGGAGGAAATCAACATCGGTGATGTTGCTCGTAGGTGTAACATTTCGCTCTGCGAAGCGTTGACGCCGTGATTCGACCCGCAAAGTATAGGTATCTCCCGATACCGCCTCGAAGCGGTAAAATCCGAACGAGCTTGTCGTCGCTGTTCGGATGATACCGGTTCCGTCCAGGATCGTTACGGTTGCACCGCGTAATCCTCTGCCGTCTCGATCAAGCACTCGCCCGCTTATCTCGACCCCAAGAGCGTTAGGCCCTGAGATAGAGATCGAACCGGCAGTGAATTTTGACGCGAGTGAGCGAGCATCGCCGCTGGAAACGACTCCATTCTCGATCTCAATCCGTGTGTCGCCCGTCGGGGCCGTTTTGGCCACCTCGAATGACACATTTACGAATGAACGAGCTTGTTTTGAAGCGGCAAATGGCGATACAGCGTCAACGAGAACTCTGACGACGCCGGGCTCGTCCGTGTTTGCCGTCAGCACACCTCCGTCGGGATTGCCGTTTGCAAGTTCGACAGATGGCTTGCCGAGTTTCGTCAGATCATATCGAACAACAAAGCTCACCGCCATCTCATCGCCCATAGAGACGATCTCTACGGGAATAGAGATGCGGCTGCCCGTTACGGCCATTGCCGTTCCTACGCGGACATCTCTCGGTGGTTCACCGGCCGCACGCTCTTCGATCGGAGGTGCCGACAGAGACTGAAGTGCCTGGCCCGGACCGCCCGCCGATTGCGGCGTATCGAGGCCCGCTCCGAAACGTCTGACCTGAACCACGTCCGAGGCGTCGAGCACGCCGTTGCCCTTCGTCGTTGCAGGTGCTGAGTCAGCTCGCTGAAATTCGTTATATTCCAGCACAGGCGTATCGAGATGTGTGACAAATCGCCTCACCAACACGACATCGACAGCATCGACCACACCGCTGCCCGCATTGCGACCGGCAACGTCGCCTTCGAGTCCCTGGGCAAAGACGATCAGGCCGTTGATGTAGTTTGTAAGACGCGGGTTATTATCACCGTCGAGCGTTGTTCCAGGCACCGGCGTCGAAACAAAGTTGATCGGCGTCGACGGCAGAGCAGTCGCCAGCGTCTGGTAGCTGATCACACCGATCTCTTTCGGGCCGGCGGACTCGGAGCGTGAAAATGTTCCGCCAACGGGCGTTATCGTTACACCAACGCGGCCAAGTATCGACGTGTCCGTCGTGATCGTGCAGCCCGGAGCATTTGCTCCGCAGTCGATCGTTGGCGGTTGGGCAAATGGGTTGATGTCATAGCTATAACTGAACGCTACCGAGGCCTCATTATCCTGGCTATTGAGCACCACCGGCATCGTTCCCGATTCACCAGGAACGACCCACTGATTTACAAGCGTCAGTGTTCTCGGTACATCGTTGATCGAGTTGTAGGCTGTAAAGTCTGCCCCCGAGATGTTGTCGAGGACGTTCGTGTACGTTCGGCTGATCGGGTCATAGACCTTGCCGAGGCCCGACGGTGTGAGCTTGCATGTTCCGGTATATGCTCCCTCAAAGGTGAAAACACCACTTGCATTGGTCGAGGTGCTGGCTACTGCGCAGGTTGCGAGTGTAACGGTTGCTCCCGAGACGGGCGCCATTGCGGGGAACTGTCGAACAGTTCCCGTTATCTGCAGATTCACCGCATGAGGCTCTCCGGCCGACACGCTGCCGTTGAAGTTATCATCGCCCGGATATGTTGCAACAAGCGTCTTGTTGCCCACAGTTGTCGATGTAAGGTCGCACGTTCCTGTCATCACAGGTGCGCTGCACGTCCCGCCCGTGCCGTCAGATACCGTCACATCACCAGTTGGCGTTCCAACTCCAGGCGTTGTGACCAACGTTGTCCAATTCACCGTGTAAGGCTGGTTCACAAGCGACGGGTCAGGCGTGTCGGACGTGATCGCTGTTGTCGTATCAGCCTTATTGACCAACTGGCCGCCTGCTAAACTTCCGGCACTGCCGTTGAAATTCATATCGCCGTTGTAGATCGCGACCACAACACGATTCCCCGCCGGCAGGGCAGGCAAACCTGCTTGTGTGCAGCTCGCCTTTTGCATCCCGCCCACATTCGCAAGCGGCGTATTGATGCAGTAAAGATTACCGTCGATATTAAACGTGACTGTCCCCGTCGGCGTCCCGGCTCCAGGTGGTTTGGCCGCAACTGTCGCAGTAAACGTCACGCTCTGCCCAAACGTACTTGGGTTCAAACTCGACGCCACTGCCGTCGTTGTGTCTGCCTTATCGACACGATGGGGTTCGGTGTCATTGCTTGTCAGGAAGTTCGCATCACCCTGATACGTCGCCGTCAGAACTCTGTTTCCCACTGCATTCAGCATGATATTGCAAGTTCCCGAAGCAACAGTGCCCAAACATGTTTCAGCACCGCCGCTAATGGTGACTACCACATTTCCGGTCGGTGTTCCCGCTCCCGGCGGGGGCACCGCGACCGCAAAATTAACCGTGATCGTCTGGCCAAAAACTGAAGGGTCAGGGTTATCCGACGTGATCGTCGTCGTAGTCGGGGCCTTGCTCACGGTCTGTACGACCGAGTCAGTGCTGGCACTGAACTGAACATCGCCGCCGTAATTGACATTGATCGTGTGTGAGCCGACGGAAAGGTTGGCGATACTGGGACACTGTGCCTGGCCAGCGTTTAGTGGGACATTTTGGCACCCCGCGATTGGCGTTGCTCCGTCGAGAAAATTCACGGTGCTGGTCACGATTCCACCGGCCGACGTCACATTTGCTGTAAATGTCACCGGCTCACCAAAAACTGTCGTTGTATCACTCGAACTGACGTTCGTTGTCGTGTTCGACTGGACAAGAGCGATCTTATAGAAGATCGGGTCGTGATTTGAGATCGCCCGGCCAAAAGGCGCGCCGTTCCCGTTAAATGATCCAAAAAACGCCTTGCCTACAGCCTTTGTTTCCATGTAGTCGCCCAGGACGCGTTGATTGGTTTGACCGCTGCCGCAAAGGCCGCCGTCATCATTGACCGGGGACGCAAATGTTTCTAACGCGGTATTCATCGCGGCTGGAAAAGTTGCTGCATTGTCCGTACTTAATGCGACTCGAGCGGTGAATTGGGGAAACCCGCCGACAATGCCGTTATAGGTATAGTAAAAAACAGCTACGACACCGTCGCTATTTACCGCTACGGATGGGATCGCGGCTTGGCCAGCTGTTGTTATGAGAGTTTCTGCACCAATATTAATATTGCCGCCGCCAGCGTCGGTGATCCGCCGAATAGCGATCCGATTATTTCCCGAACCGTCGCGATTGCCATACGCGTAATATAGATCTCCACTGTTAGGGTCTACACCGGCATGATCGACACCGCCCAGCAGGGCGTTCACGGTACCAAATTTGTTGCAGGGCTGCGTACTATCGGCACTCGCGATCTGTGTACCGGTGGAGCTGCCATTGAGGGTCCAGGTCACGCCTCCGTCGGTGGATCGGTTCAGCATGTAGTTGATGGTTCTCGCGGTATTATTTCCACCGGTCGAAACCTGCCAGAGGTCATAAACCCAACCATTTCCAGGATCAACCGCAAGTCGGTGGCCCGGATTAATACCACCCCCGCTGCTGCCCGTTTTGACGTCTAATGCGAAGTTAGGTGGGTCTACGCCCGCTGATCGAGCGACTCGCATGTCCACCGGATTAGTACTAAAATCGTCATACGCTACGTAGACGTTGTCCTGACTTGCTGTTACGGGGTCGCGATTGACGAGCAGCCATGGCTGGTCGGCATTGCCGATGCCTGCCGAATTCGTTCTCTGGGCCGTGCCGCCCGAAACGAGCCAGTTCCACGAAGCCGAATTTGCTGGATCGCTCGTCGTACCTGAGAAAACATCTGTTTTAAGAAATGTGCCCGACATCCTATTAGAACGATCGAAATCGATCGACTGGTCGCACGGACAGCCGCTGCCAAACCCCGTCGGTACGGGAACGCTGAATTGCTTGGTCCAGGTGGCTCCGCCATCGAGTGAATGCCAGAGCGGACTATTTGCTCCCCAGCTGCCCGAAAATCCGGTCATGACGACCTCATTCGGATTGGTGGGATTTATCGCAATACTGGTCTCGGTATCGCCAGCCGTATCGGTGTTCTGAAGAGTGGGGTCGGTGTTGCTTACAACGGCGTCAACAACAACCGATTGCAACGCAGCTGGGGCCTTGGGCAATGGGATGCGGTCGGCGCTCACTAGCGGACGCCAATAGTGTTTTGTGTCGGGCTTGGAATCTCGGACCGGCTGTTCGTCTCCATCGCCGCCCCGCACGCTCTCTTCCTTTTGATGATCTTCGTTTTCAAATTTGCGACGAGCCTCACGGAGCCGTTCCTTGTATTCTCCGTCGGCCCGCGTCGCAAAGAAATTGATCTTGCCCGGGTCAATGCTGGTCTTTTGATTGAGGTTGGCAACATACAACGTCGATTCGCCAGCCTCGCCCCGGGCATTCGCGTTAGCCTGCCACGAGACAAAGGCAAAGACAATCACCCCTGCCAACACACAACAAAAGAGACCGAAACGATAGTTCCGAGTCAGAAATGATTTAGCTTGCTTTCCCATTGGAATCCCCTTTTTCAATTTTGAAATAGCAGAAGCGGCAATAACCCGATCAGGGCATCGCTCAATTGTTATCAAACACCGTCAGCATAAATGCCCGTGGCTAAAACTACGTGAATTACGTACACCGATAGTATCACATTAAACCATAATTCGGATTAGGATATTTTGAATGGAGACGTCTATCATCTTGACCCTCGTTCGATAGATTTGGCCCAATGTCGGGCTGGGGCCAGAGGAGGCCAACAAGATAATGGAACATATCTTGCAGTTAGGATAAGTGTATTCAGGGCGGAAAGCGCCGCTAGATGCCAAACCTTTCGTAAACGACCAGACGTTCGGCGATCATTTTGGCTGAAAATCCTTCGTCGATCAGTTGTTCAGTCAAATTTGAGCGGAGCATTGCGAAGGGAATGATGGCGGCGAGCGCAAAGGCGTCGGCTTCGCTCTCATATCTGGTCTTATGGCCGATGCCGTGGAAATTAGCGGTTGCACCGGTCTCAGGCGTGTGAAAGAGAAAGTGGCCGAGCTCGTGAAACATTACGAAGAGCTTTTCGGACCCGGTGAGGCGACTGTCGATCGCAATAAAGTCACGGCCCATAACTCGATAATAGAAACCCGAAACCCTAAGCGGCATCTCGGTCACTGTAATTTTGAAACTCTTGCAGATGCGATGAAAGTCGCTCTCGGTTAACGGGCGTTCGTTCCAGCCGATATTGAGGTGTGTAAGCTTTTTGCGGAAAAATTGCATCGGTGCGTCTTACTTGTGCAATATAGTAGCAAACGTGAGGCTATGCTGGAAGTGCAAGTTTTGCTCGGCTTTTGCTGCCTTTGGTTAGTTCAGCGACCGGTCAAGAACGCGTTTTGCGTCCCTTATGGCCTCAACCTTCTGCTCGTGCGAGAACGTTTCCCAACCGCGAAAGAACACGATGCCGTAATCGCTCGGTGCCGGGCGGTCTTCGTAAGCGAACCACTCGTTCATGATCGCCTGCGGATCACCCAACCGCAGAACCGATGCATCTATATCGAATTCTTCGAGGACGTCGATCGACCCGAGATCTTCGACATCACCGTTGAGATTCGCTAGTCTGCGATCGATCATTTCGCCGATCTTTGCCTCGATAAATCTGCCCAGGCCGATGGGCTCGGTATCGCCGACGTACATTTCGCCGCGGCCCATAAGCAGCCAATTTAGCGAAACCCCCGTCACGCCGGCTATCTTTATCAGCACATCCGGTGCAGGCAAGCGCCCCTGATAATAGTTGCGGACCGTCGCATGCGGAATGCCGAGCCGACGAGCAACTACGGCCATTGTCGCCCCTTCAAACGCCCGGTCGAGCCGCCTGACAAAATCTTCATTAATATTCGCCATAAAACGTACGTTTTGCTATTCACACCAAATGTTACTACACATTATCTTGTACGCAAAGCCCCTGTTTGAGGCTTGACACAAACGCCGCCAGAAACGTATATTCTGAGATTCGCCCTAGTGCGAACCATGTGCGAAACTACTGATAGAATCGCACCGCTAGCCACCCAAGCTAGCCCTTGCAAAATAAGCCGCCCTAGCTCAGTTGGTAGAGCATTCGATTCGTAATCGAAAGGTCGTCGGTTCGACTCCGATGGGCGGCTCCATTATATCCTTTTCAATTACATATAGTTAGAGGTTCCGGACGACTGCTTGCAGATGGGCTGTTTGTCGATCGGGACTCATATTGGGTCTTAAAAAGTGGCGCCGGACAGGAACTATGGCTTTTTGTGGCAGGACGTGCAATTTGAGGATTTTGGGACTTTTGGGCCTACGGTTCTGAATCCGATATCGAAATGACATTTGTCACAGGCGTCATGAAAGGCGAGTTCGTTGGTCATCTTGTAAACCGTGCCCATATCGTCGATCGTTGGAATGGATTTGAGCAGTTTCGGCTTTTTCCCCGCGCGGGCGTGACAATCGCGGCAAGCTGTGACCCCCGCCTTAACTGGATCTTCCGCATATAGATCGGCGGTAAGCGTGGTCGTGCGGCCCTCGGGCCAAACCGTTCTGTGGGGTGGAATTGCATCGAGATCGGCCGCGGGCTGAGCAGTGTGATGGCATTGGATACAGAGGATCGGCCCACCGCTATTGTACTCACCGCCGTTATGTTTCTTGTGGTTGAACGCGACGCGGCCCAACTTTGCGTTCTTGCCAAGAATAATGACCTCGGGCATCTCCTTGACAGCACTTACGGTCGGCTTAGGCATACGCTGGGCACTTGGGCGATATACAAATATAAAAAGGGAACCAGCCAAAAACGCGAGCATTATCAATGCAATAACCGATTTCTTCATATCAGGGTTCCCGACCGGCCGCTGGCGTCTATTTAGCATGTATCAGTATCATACTTCAGCTAAATGGCATCTGCCAGACTGGGCTTGGATCGGCTCGTGCCGTCTCTAGAGCAAACAGAAGAGGCTGCCTTTTCAGACAGCCTCTGTTTGATCTTAGCCGAGTTCGTCACCGCGAGCCCTTAGCGTTCGCCGCCATAACTCCCGGTATGATGTGAACCGGGAAACCAGAGTGTTGAAGTAGTATCGTTGAGAGTATGTCAGGTTCCGGTTGTCGGCGATTCGTTTGATGTAAGATTCAAGCCGCGCGCGGGACTCGAACGGCGGCCTCTTGGTCGCACCGTTAAAGAATATGTCAAAATCTATCTTCAGCTTGCGGATGTCGTCCTCGAGACGGCCAAGCTGCTGGTCGAGCTCGGCAGATTCATCGTTCTTAGACCGCGTCTCTCTGTATAGTTTGTTGCCGATCAGTGCCATTGTTTGCCTTGACGAAAATGAGAGTTCGGGCGCCGGAGCACCTATTTAAAGAAATAGTGAATCCCTTGTGATTCCCAAAAATTGTTAAACTCAATTTAGGACATTTTTATGCCGCGATCGTCGCCCTCAAATACGAATATTGCTCTTCGCAATCTGCCGTCGGTAGATCAGCTTCTGACTACGGCGGTTGGCCGTGAGATATCGGCGTCGGCGGGCGAAGGCCATGCCGTCAAACTTGCTCGCATCGTCGTGAGCGAACTTCGCGCCGGAATTAGGGCAGATGGCGGATCAGCGATGAAGGACGATCTCCTTGCTGCGGGCGTGAACAATCTGGAGAAGGTGTGGGCCGCTGAACAGCTCGGCGGAACGCATCGTGTTATCAACGCTACAGGAGTGGTCATTCACACTAATCTCGGGCGCGCCCCGATGTCAGACGCCGCCCGGCGGGCCATTTCGGATGAAGCGGCCGGCTATAGCGCACTCGAGTACGACCTTTCGACGGGGAAGCGTGGCCGTCGCGGCAATCGAGCTGAAGATCTGATCAAAGAACTAACGGGAGCCGAAGACGCTCTTATCGTGAATAATTGTGCGGCAGCGGCGTTCTTCGTTCTGACCGTTTTCGCCGCGGGCGGCGAGGTGGTCATTTCGCGCGGCGAGCTTGTGGAGATCGGCGGTGATTTTCGAGTTCCAGACGTATTGTTGCAAAGCGGCGGTATTCTGCGTGAAGTTGGAACTACAAACCGCACAAAACTCGCTGATTATGAAAGAGCGATAAATAGAAAAACTCGCGTCATTCTGCGGGTTCACCCGTCAAATTATCGGATCGTCGGTTTTACGGCGATGCCGTCTCTTGACGAAATGGCGGCCCTTTCTAAGAAGAGCAAGGTCTTGTTTTATGAGGACATTGGTTCGGGAGCCATCATTGATCTGGCAGATGCCGGCCTTGCCGATGAACCGGTTGTCAGCCGTTCGATTGCCGCCGGGGTCGATGTCGTGACATTCAGCGGAGACAAACTTCTCGGCGGGCCGCAGGCGGGCATCATTGCTGGCCGCAAGTCTATTATCGAAAAGCTCCGAAAGCACCCGCTCTATCGCGCCTTGCGTGTCAGCAAGATGGTTTATGCCGGCCTCGAAGCGACGCTCGAAGCATTCCGCCGAGGCTCTGCCTTTGCAGAGGTACCTGTTCTTCAGATGCTTGCGTTGAGCCCCGATGAGATAGCACGGCGGGTCGAGCGTTTTACGGTCCGTCTCCGGAAAGAATTATCCGAAATTTGTGATCTCAAATTTGAAATTCTTGACGGCACTTCCGCAATTGGTGGCGGAGCAGCCCCGGCAGTAGAGCTTAAAACAAAGCTGATCGCTATTTCTCATAAAAGGATATCAACGTCGCAGCTCGAAGAGCGACTGAGAAATTCATCTCCGTCCGTGATCGTCCGCATCGCCGATGACAAGGTGCTGATAGATCTTCGGACGGTTTCATCAGATGAGACAGCCGAGTTGATCGCGGCGGTCGTCGCTCTCGCCTAGCTATTTCTCATAGAGAATTCACTCATCAGATCGACTAGCGCCTCGACCCCTTCGCGTGGAAAGGCATTGTAGATCGAGGCTCGTATCCCGCCGACTGAACGATGGCCTTTCAAGCCGTCCAATCCGCGTTCAGTCGCCTCTGAACAAAACGTACGTTCGAGTTCTTCTGATGGAAGGCGAAATGTGACATTCATCAGCGAACGTGCGGGCCGGCTGGCATGCTCTTTGTAGAAGCCGTCGCTATTGTCGATCGCATCGTACAGGATCGCGGCTTTTTCAGCATTTCGTACTGCCATTTCACCGAGGCCTCCCTGTTCGCGGAGCCATTTGCACACCAAACTAACGAGATAAATGCCCCATGTATTTGGCGTGTTGAGCATGGAATGGTTCTCGGCTATCAACCGATAGTCGAGTGTGGAAGGCAGACCTTCGCGAACGGCCGCCAGCATGTCGTCGCGAACTATCACCAGGGTCACGCCGCTTGGCCCGATATTCTTTTGCGCTCCGGCGTAGATGAGTGCGTATTTTTCGATATCGATCGGTTTCGAGAGGATGTTGGACGAGGCATCACATACGACCGGTATATCACCGCCATCGAGGTCATACTTGAATTCAACGCCGTCGATCGTTTCGTTGGATACGTAGTGGATGTACTTGGTCTGCGGCGAAAACGATAATTCTGACTGCTCTGGCACGGATATAAATCCATCGGTTTCCGAAGAATGGACGACGTTCACGCCCCCGATCTTTCGCGCCTCTGCGGCGGCCTTTTTGCCCCAGGCCCCGGTGACAATGTAGTCTGCCGTGCCTCCAGCTCCAAGAAAATTCATCGGCACCATCGAGAACTGCAGTGCCGCACCGCCCTGTAAGAATAATATTTTGTAATGATCGGGCACTGCCAAGAGATCTCGAATACCAACCTCAGCCGCACCTAACACTGCCTCAAAAGCCGCGGAACGGTGGCTGATCTCCATCACGCTCATACCAATACCGTCAAGGGACAATATCTCGTCGCGGGCACGTTCAAGCACGGGCCGAGGCAGGATAGCGGGGCCTGCACTAAAATTGTAGATCTGATGTGTCATTCGATACCGGCTTCAAGGGTGAAGCAATAACATAGCATAGCTAAATTCACGGCCGAATGGCGAGATCGTCGAAAAATTCCTATTATCAAAACAGTTTTGGTTCTGTTTTCAGACCGGATTAGTTTAGAATAGCTAAAACAGACGAACTCTTTGAGAGCGTTTGGCATCTTAACGACGCCATTTTTATGGTTATCTATGATTTCTCGGAGGATCGAAATGTCTCGTAAATCTCTTTTCAATCTCACGTTTGCGGTCGTCATCGCGTTGGCCGGATGCGTGAGCGTTTTTGCACAGAATGCACCGGTCAGCGGTACCGTGGAACTTGTTAAAGCCGACGGCACGCGCGAGCCCGTCGCCAGTGCGCTCGTCGAGGTCTATCGGTCGGATATTAAAGGCGGTATGCCGTCGACCAAGACCAATTCTAAGGGCCAGTTCACATTCGTCGGAATACAGATCGGTTGGACCTACATCCTGTCGGCCAGCTGTGAGGGGTGCACCGCAAATTACATTACCGGCATCCGTGCCGGCCAGGAAAAGGTCCTGATAACGCTTACACCAGGCGATGGCAGCAAGTTGACTGAGGAAGAAGTACGCGGCGGTGCTTCGAAAAGGACGGGCGGTGACGCACCAACCCCGGAGAGCGAGGCCGAAATGAAAAAGGCCCAGGCTGAATACGAAGCTCAGGTAAAAGCGGTCGAGGCCAAGAACAAGAAGGCCGCAGATACGAATAAGATAGTTGGGGCGGCGCTCAAGGCGGGCAATGATGCCTTTGCCGCGAAGGATTATGATCTTGCGATAGCCAAATACGACGAGGGCATCGAGGCCGACCCGGATTTTGTTGGCAGTGCACCGATCCTGAACAACAACCGTTCAACCGCTCTAATGTCTCGCGGCGTCGATAACTATAACAAGTCAGTAAAGCTGACTGACGTCTCCGAAAAGATCGCCGGCATGATGTCCGCAAAGAAAGACCTCGCCGATTCCGCGAACGGCTTTCTCCGATCTTGGAATATCCTAAAGAATGCGGGCATGGCGGATATAGTCGATCGTTCTAATTATGACGCGACAAAACTTGCGTCTCTCAAAGGTGCTCGCGACACATTCAACATGGCGGTCCGTACCGAACAGGTTGACGAGGCGACCATTGAGGCAGCAAAGATCCTAATACCGGCGTATGTTGCCGCTGAGTCTGACTCGGCGAAAAAAGCACAGGCTAATATGATCTTCGCTGATCTTTACCGTGTCGTCGGTGACTCGGACAATGCGATCGCGGGATACATGAAGATCCTTGAATCACAGCCTGATAATCAGGACGCTCTTGCAGGAGCCGGACTTAGTCTCGTGAATCTCGGATACATCAACAGCGACAAAACCAAACTTCAGGAAGGCTCGAACTATCTACAAAGGTTTGTGTCCGTGGCCCCTGACACCCACAAGTATAAGGCGGACGCGATCGCACTGATCGCAACCTTAAAGAAGGAACAGAACGTGACCCCGCAAAAGGTGACGACCACAAAGAAAAAGCCGTAACATTCGGCATTATTAGCAAATGGGCCGGGCTTGAATTTTCGAGCCCGGCGTTTTTTATGGAATATATCATCCGGCCGATCGAACCCGCTGACCTCGAACTCGTGGTCGCCATGATCAGAGAATTTGCCGTCTTTGAAGACCTCGTCGACCAGTGCGAGATCACGGTCGAGCGGCTGTCGTCGGCAATGTTTAGTGAGCTTGCGATGGTCGAGGGACTGATCGCCTTCGCGGCTCAAGATGCCGTCGGGTACGCTCTTTTTGTGCCGACGTTTTCGAGCTTTCGCGGCCAACGCGGGCTGTATCTCGAAGATCTCTACGTTAGCGAGGCACACCGCGGGAAGGGTATCGGGCACGCATTGTTGCAGCGGATCGCGGCGCTCGCCTCAGAACGCGGCTTTGAGCGGATCGATTTTCTCGTTCTCGATGACAACGAACCGGCCCACGCGTTTTACAGGTCGCTCGGAGCTGCCTGTAACGCGGACGAGCGGCACTTCAAATTTGTGGACGACGCATTTCGCCGTCTCGCCTCATAGCTACAAATTCTTTTTGTCACAAATCCCGCTGGCACGGTGTTTCACCTTACGTAACGCAATTTTTTGCAAAATAGATCAGTTTTCGGAGGTTCACTGTGAGAAGAAGTTCAATCCTGTCCGCAATTAGTTTTTTATCGGTCGCGTTTATTGTCATCGTCATCGGCAAATACGTCATCGTCGCTCAGGCCCCGGTCACCGGCAATTGGAAGGCTGATGCCAGATCCGAGAAGATGAACGACGACGGCAAACTACACATCTCGTTCGAGCGTGCCACGGACCGCGGCCGCAATAACCAGGGCTCAAACTTTGCATTCGAAGATCTGCAAGGGTTGACCCGCAGCCAGACACAGAATGGACGAGTAGCGTTTAGCCTCGTTCGCGAGGCCGGCACCGTCGAATGCGAGGGTGCGTTTACTGACGGCAAAGGATCCGGGACGTTTCGGTTTACGCCGAGCCAGGCCTACATAGGTGCGATGCGATCGCGTGGTTTTGACTTTGAAAAAGACCGGCATAGCGAGGATGGCGGAATCGAAAGCCGACTGCTTTCTGCCGCCCTGCTCCATGTCACGACAGCATTGGCCGATGACCTGAATTCCGCCGGCTTTAGCGGTCTCGACGTTGATGATCTATTTAAGGCTGCGATATTCAAGGTCGATTCGAAATTTATGGCCGAGATGAAAGCCTCGGGCTTCCCAAACCTGACGATGGAAGACCTTGTAAAGGCTCGCATCTTTAAGATCGACGCCGACTATGTCCGCCAGGTTCATGAGATGGGCTTTAGCGACAAAGGGTTTGAGGCGTTGGTCAAGTTCCGCATCTTTAAGGTCACACCTGAATTCCTCGGTGAGTTGAAGGCAGCGGGACTCAGCGGTCTAGACAGCGAAGACATCGTTAAATGCCGCATCTTCAAGATCGACGCCGATTTCGTCCGAAGTGCCCGCGCCGCCGACCCAAACGCGACCATCGAGGACATGGTCCAGATGAAGATCGGCGTGCATAAGATAAAGATCACCGAGTAAGTTTCATTCCAATTTCCCAGCAAAGAAAAAAGGCTGCCTGAAAAGGCGGCCTTATTTCTTGCATCATTTCTTGCATCGCCCAACCTGCAGAACGCCTGCCCAACAGAAACAATGGGATCATTTTGCGATTGGTCACGAATGTCTCACCTTGCCCAAAACTTCTAGTCGCGTAAAATATGATTGATAAACGAGGGAGAAATCGGATGGCCACATTCATTCGCACGATGAGCAGCACGCTGCTGATCTTGGCATTTTGGACAGCTTCGCAAGCATTGGCGATTATCGCCGCTCCGGCTGGGAACGATCTCGACAGTTGGCGGGCCCAGGCGAGCAATGTGTCGATCACTCGAGATGATTGGGGCATTGCACATGTAACCGGAAAGACGGATGCCGACGCGGTTTTCGGTATGATCTATGCACAGTGCGAGGATGATTTTAACAGGGTCGAGACGAACTATATGACCTCGCTCGGCCGCACCGCCGAGGCTGAGGGCGAAAGGGCTATTTGGGCCGACCTGAGGCAAAAGCTATTTATCCAGCCCGACCAATTGAAGAAAAACTATGCCGACAGCCCGCCGTGGCTACAGAAATTGATGACAGCATGGGCCGATGGCATCAATTTTTATCTTGCGAAACACCCCGAGGTAAAGCCGCGTGTGATCACACGGTTTGAGCCTTGGATGGCGCTTAGCTTTACCGAGGGCAGCATCGGCGGCGACATCGAGCGGATCAATCTTTCGCGTCTCCAGCAAATGTACGGCGGCGACAATATGGGCGTTGCGATTAGCGACGAAGAACCCGATCCGCTTGCCGAGCCGACAGGTTCGAACGGCATCGCCGTTGCACCTGCCAACACCACAAACAAGAAAGCCCTTTTGCTTATCAATCCGCACACCTCATTCTTCTTTCGATCCGAACTTCAAATGACTAGCGACGAGGGCCTGAATGCCTACGGTGCTGTCACATGGGGGCAATTCTTTATCTATCAAGGGTTCAATCCGCGGCTTGGCTGGATGCACACATCGAGCGCGGCCGACGTGATCGACGAATTTAGCGAGAAGATAGTAAAGAAGGGCGACAAATATTTTTACAAATACGGCAGCGAAGAGCGGCCGATCATCATAGAGACGATCACTGTCCCGTACAAGAACGCCGCAGGCAAACTTGCCGAACGCCGGATCACCGTTTATCGCACCCATCACGGGCCAGTCGTCCGAAAAGGAGATAGCGGCGATTGGGTCACCATCGCCTTAATGCACGAGCCGGTCAAGGCCCTGATCCAATCTTACGGGCGAACGAAGGCAAAGAATTATGCCGAGTTCAAGCAAGTGATGGAGCAAAAGGCCAATTCGTCAAATGCCACGCTCTACGCGGACGCCGACGGCAATATCGCGTATTTTCACGTGAATTACATGCCAAAGCGCGATCCGAAATTTGACTGGACACGTCCGGTTGACGGCAGCGATCCGGCGGCTGATTACAAAGGGTTGCACGCTCTTGATGACTTGCCGAATCTAAAAAATCCGGCCTCGGGTTGGGTTTACAATTCGAATAATTCACCGTGGTCCGCGGCCGGGCCGAGCAGCCTAAAGCAGGCAGATTTTCCGCGTTACGTCGATAGCGGCATCGAATCCGCACGCGGCCGGCATGCGATCCGTGTCCTTGAGAATCGCAAAGATCTCAATCTGGACAAGCTCCAGGCTGCCGCCTACGACAGCTATCTGCCGTGGTTTGAAAAGACGATCCCCGCATTGGTCGCTGCGTGGGACAAGGCCGCGGAAAGTGATCCACTGAAACAGAAACTGGCCAGGCAGATCGCCATTCTAAGAAAATGGGACACGCGATGGGCAACGGATTCTGTTGCGACCTCTCTAGCGGTATTTTGGGGAGAGGACGTTATCCGCCGCGTAGGGCCGTCGGGTGGAGTGCCGTCCGAGGACAATGTTGTTGCCAAGGGAACACCTGATCAGATGCTACAGTCACTCGCTGCGGCCTCAGACCGCCTCACTGCTGATTTTGGCGAATGGCAGACGCCATGGGGCGATATCAATCGCTTTCAACGGCTAACGGCCGACATCGTTCATCCGTTTGATGACGCAAAACCGAGTATTCCCGTCGGGTTCACATCGGGGAACTGGGGTTCGCTCGCGTCATTTGGAGCGAGGGCGACACGCAATACCAAGAAATGGTACGGCACGAGCGGCAACAGTTTTGTAGCGGTTGTTGAATTTGGCAAAACCGTCCGAGCACGAGCTGTTACGGCAGGCGGGGAAAGCGGCGATCCGTCATCGAAGCATTTTAATGACGAGGCTGAGAGATATGCGACGGGCAACCTCCGCGAGGTCTATTTTTATCCGGCCCAGCTAAAAGGCCATACGGAGAGAACCTACGCACCTGGAAACTAAGCCATATGTTTTGTACTAAATGCGGTGAGGGAAATAAAGATACGGCCGTCTTTTGCCGAAAATGCGGCGAAGCGACAGGCTATGAGGCCGAAACTCGCGTTGCCGCACGCACTGTCAGCGTAGAGCCGATGGCGGATGAGAACAAAATATTTTCGATCTCGCCGACGCTGCTATTTGTAAAGGGCGGTTACGTTATCACGGCCATCGCGGCTCTGCTCCTCGTGGCGATCACCAGCGCGTTTGCGGCGGCGATCGTGCCGATCTGGGTTGCCGTCTTGCTCGGCCTCGCATTGTTCGTCGTTCCCGGTTTTTACCACATCAAGCAGAAACTTCTGCGGTACACACTGACCGAATCAACCCTCGAGATCGACGCAGGACTCATCTCACGCAACACCCGCAATATTCCCATCCGCAGGATTCAGGACGTCACCGTCTCGACGACCGTCTTTCAACGCCTCCTCGGGTTTGGCGACCTTGTTATCGAAAACGCCAGTGAAGAAGGCGGCAAGGTCGTACTCAAAAACATAAACAAACCCCGCCAATACGCCGACACGCTTCTGCGCCAGATCAGGCGTCTCGATGGATAAAAAAAGGGCGGCCCAAGCGAGCCGAGCGTGCTACCCCCAGTTTCACTCCCCACCCGAAGCTGCTTTTTTGTTCTTTGTCGCAAATGGGCCTCGACGGAACAAAAAAGGTGCCGAAGCACCTTTCGTTACCAAATAGATTTCGGGGTCTAGACGTTCGATCCGGGATAGCCGGAGCCGAGACGGCCGTCGTCACCTTCGGCGAGGGAATTGACCAGTTCGTAATGAAAATAGTCAAATTTCGAAGCGACGGGCGGTTGGACGCGTTTGTCGTACATCTCGCGTGAGCGGTCGATGGCGTCGCGGAGGCGTTCGTAGAGATCGCTTGACTCGCGGCCCTCTGTCACTTTCTTTTCGTTATAGAGTTTGATCTCGGAAACGAGCAGGCGTGCAAAACGGCGGGCGTCATTATGGCTGCGACGTTCCTCCTCGGGAACCTCGATAGGCAGATCTACCGGCCGATCGCTGAGCCTCGCTCTCGGAGCCGATGGTGCAGGGGCTTCGACAACGGTTTCGACAGCGGGTTCAAATCCACCGCTCGGAACCCCGGCCGGAGCATATTCATTCGCAGACGAATCAAACGGGGAACTGGTGAATGGACTATTATCCGATTCAAAAGCTGCAACGGGCGCCGGGTCGGCGGTTACCTCGGGTTCAAGCTCAGACTGATGCGAAAACTCCGCTTCCGCATACGCGGGTTGGGTTTCCTCGGCCGGCTCGACATATTCTTCCTGTACGGGCTGCACCTCAACAGTCTCGATACTTTCAAACGTCTGATACTCAAACGCCTCAGCTACATCGGCTGTAGGTGCAGATTCAACCACAGGGTCAAAACTCGTAAACGGTGATTCCGAAACAGGTTCAACCTCTTCAACTGCGACAAACGGCGATGCGGCGACCGGCTCAGGCTCCGAGTACTCTTCTGCTGTCTGCGGAAAGCCGCCTTCAAACGAGACGCTCTCGCTGAAAGCGAATCCGCCGTGATCTGCGGTCTTGGTTTCTTCCGGTGCGGTTTCAAACGGCACCTCGTCGGCGGACGAAGCCTCGGGTTCATTGCCCGTGTTCTCAAGATCGGCAACAGCCTGTTGCCCAGTTTTTGCAGTCTGAGATGAGGCATGCAATTCGACGGTAAGGCCGGCGACGCGGACCAGCATCTCGAGGGCCTCGA
Organism: Pyrinomonadaceae bacterium; assembly: GCA_049663465.1. Taxonomy (GTDB): domain Bacteria; phylum Acidobacteriota; class Blastocatellia; order Pyrinomonadales; family Pyrinomonadaceae; genus OLB17. The sequence continues at coordinate 82,171 of JBATDM010000032.1, read as the reverse complement.
TATTTGGTTCGGTTCCATCTACGCCCTGGTCGGCGTAGAGCACCGCGACCCCGCGGCCACGAGCAACGAGCGGTATCGCATACATCCGAGCGGGCCGTCCAAAATTGAGCGGATCAAGAAATGCTGAGTCCTCGGCGAAAGCCCCATCCGAGCCCTCGACCGCCTCGAGCGAGCCTACGGTTGTGCTGAGTATGGAATCTGACGAACACGAAAACTGAATGTCTCTAATAGCTGATTCGGCGTCATCGGCGTCAGCACCAAATACTTTCCAGCCCACAAAATGTTCATTCTTGATGATGAAAAATGCACCGCGGGCGGCAAATTCTGCAGCGTGATGGACAAGCGCCTTGAGGATCGTCGACTGCGAATCCTTGCTGCTAATATCTTTTACGGCGTCTCGCAGGACGTCGTATACAGGAGCCGGGGGCGGTTCTGCAACCGGAATTTCGACCGGGGGCGGAGCTAGTTTTTCTGCCTCGGCCATCGCGGTTGCGGCAATGCTCGCACCTTCGTCAACGGCAAGGCGCAGATGTTCCGAAACAGAGCTCGTAAATGCCGCGTCAAACTCGTACTCGGCATCAAAGCGCGTCGAAAAGGCCTTAAAAGCTTCGTCAAGCTGCTCTTTGTGCCGGACAAACTCGGCTTCGATCTGACCCTGAAACTCCGTCGTCTCTTTGCGCATTTCTGCGACAACGGCCTTTAGATAATTCTCGAATTCACTTCTAAGGCTTAAATCGAGTTCTTCGGTATTCACTTGGTTTTCTCCTCCATCGGTCAAAAAATGCGAGTTTGTTGGATGTGCAGGCGGCTAGTGGTGATTGGGTAGAATTCAGAAACCCACAGATATGATGACGAAACGCACTCGCCGCCATCCTCTCGATTATGACCAATTGGCCTAAAGGATGTCAAGAAATTCTTCTGATGCAACAAAATAAAATTTGTTGAACGATTGGCCGAGGGCTACGTTGCGACGACAGTAATGTCGGGATCGATCTCTTCCCTGATCATATTTTCTATCGCCATCAGGGTGCCCGTCAGTGAGCTTGGGCAACTACCGCAGGCGCCTTCGTATCTGATCGATAGCTGATTATCGGCAAGCTCGAGGACCTCGAGCCAGCCGCCGTCACCGGCGAGATACGGACGTATCTTCTCGTCGAGCAGCTCGTTGATCTGCGCAAGTTTTGGGTCGTCGCTTGCTGCGGCGGCTATCGCTCCGCCGACGGCTGCTGCCGCGGCTTTCGCGCCATTGCCATTCGACGACTGTACCGCTTCTGCCGCCCTGATCGGTACGGCCAGATCGGGAAGTATCTCGTCCCACTCGGCCTCGTCGATCTTTTCCACGGTGATCATTTTGTCCATGTAAAAGACCGACACGACATTGCCAACCTCAAATATTGACATGGCGATCGGGTCGTCTGAGCTTGCCTCGATATTCTTAAACGAATGTGAGGTCCCGTGCGAGACGGGTTCTTTCAGTATGAACTTAACCGCGTTCGGATTTGGCGTTTCTTGTATATCTGCGATCTTTGGCATTGCTTATAGTCCATGAAAACGTGGTTTTCTAGAAACCTTACATTTTCGTCAACATTATACATCATCCCGCAAAGATTTCCATAGATCAAACGGAAAACGGGCGGTCGAGTTAGAACACAACTCAACCGCCCGCCCAAAAAAACTAGCGAAAACGCCGCTACAAAATTAAAGATTCAACTGCCGCACAGCACAAAGATTCTACTCTGTGATGTGAATATCTTCGCCCTTATTGACGCGTCCCGACAGGAACACCGCGCCCAATGCGATGGTCGCAATTACAAGAACTCCGAATAGCACCAGAAACACAGTGTTAGCGCTTCCCGTGTATTTTATCCACGAAAAAACAGCTCCCACTGCGGAAACAAGAGCTAATACGGCATAAAGCATGTCCTTCACAAAAATCACCTCCGATCATTAAAAGAGAGTACGACTTAACGAAGCTGCATCGGCGTGTGCGGGGAATCTGCCCCGGCTCCGCCAAAAAAACCGTCACGATTTCAAACTACTGCCAATGTAGCACCATACTAACCCCACTTAGGTTCAAAAGCAAGTTATTTTGTGCGCCCGTGAGACTTAAGCCGCGTGTGGAGAATGCGTTCTATCCCCTGCAGATCGAGCAGAAACCGCGTTTCGTCCCATATATCGGGCGCCAACATTTTCCTCACCGCCGCCGCCTGGCCAGATCCGATCTCGACTAGCATCACGCCATCTGTCTGTAAATATTTGGGAGCACATTCGATGATCTCCTCAACAATGTCGAGCCCGGACGGGCCGCCAGCAAGTGCTGTGTGCGGTTCAAAATCGCGAACTTCCGGCTGGAGCACCTTAATATCGGCATCCGGGATGTACGGCGGATTTGAAACGATCAGATCGAATGTCGTGTCGATATCGGCAAAAAGGCTGCCTTGGATCAGGTCAAGCCTTTCATCAACGCGGTGTTTTGCCGCATTGCACCGTGCAATTGCTAGTGCCGCAGGTGAAATATCGACGCCGACTGCCTTTGCGTTCGCGACGGAGTGCAAGATCGAGACCGAGATGCAACCCGAACCCACGCCGATCTCGCAAAATCGCTGATGGACGCTCGTCTGCAATGTTGCTATCGCCGCCTCGACCAATATCTCGGTCTCGGGCCTCGGGATCAGCACGGCGGACGAGACCTCAAAGTCCAACCCCCAAAATTCCTGGCGGCCCGTGATATGTTGAAACGGCTCGCGGGCGGCTCGCCGCTTGATGTATTCTTCAAGGCGGGCAGCTTCGTCCGTGGTCAGTTCATATTCAGGATGGGCGATCAGGAACGCATTTGGCCGGTCGAGAGCAAAACAAAGCAGCGAGGCGGACTCACGGCGGCCATCCGTCAGGCCGGCCTCGTTCAGGGCGTCTGTCGCTGCTCGCAATGCTATTGATACATTCATGTCATTCCAATTGTCCAAAAAATCACAGCATGTCACAAGCAAACTAGGATCGCCTGCCTTTCCACTACGTTCTCAAACTCAACGACTGGGAGCCCTGGACCGGCGGCCTTGCGTTTCAGCAGAAAAGATCTTGCCCGCGAATAACGCGAATCAAAGCGAATAAGAATACCTGAAAATTAATTCTCCTATTCGTGCCATTCGTGCCATTCGTGTAATTCGTGGCAAAACCTCTTTCTTCCCTTGGCGTCCTTTCGCGTATTTCGCGGTTAGCAAGATCGGCAAAATGAGCAGAATACGTGATTTCAAGAAAGATATATCATTATCGGCATAATATGACGATCCCGGCGGTTTGGCATTTCAATTTCTGAAAACTCGTGCTAGCTTAGCGATGATGTACGAAAGATGCAACAACATGTCTGATGAGCAACATAGCCGAATTCGGCTCGAACAGACCCAACTAGACGAACGACTTGCCTATATCGACGGCGTCTGCGCAGTGCTGATCGATAGCCGCTACGGACTCGGCCGGTCCGAAGGGATGGCAAGGAATTCGGTCTGGAAGTTTGAACCAGCGTCTGTGAATTGGTTAGACGATTTCAATGGCGACATTTTTTCCAAGGATGTAATAAGACGTCATTACTTCCAAAGAGAATGTGCCTTGATGTCGTGCGGCATTCGGCCTGATCGGAGCATCTCTAACTCGTTCGGGACAGGCGTTGCAAATCTGCCCCAACCAACCGCGTCCGCCGCAAACGCAGACGCGATTCCCAGATCCACCGATTCGTCATCAATCCACAACCATTCACGCCCACCTCCGTTTCAGGACGAGGGCGGCTTGCCGCTAACGCACTGAGGTGGCTTGCCCTACCGTTTCTCGGCTACCTTTCTTCTCGGAGCCCGCGAGAGCGGGCGACAAATTGTCGGCGGCACAGCCGCCTCCGTGATCCTAGGTGGACGCATCACGGAAGGGCATAGCCATTCCGCCGTGCGATACCGGCAGAGCCGCTCGGCGTTGAGCATCCTATCTCGGAACGTGTCCGGACCAACCGGATCGACCGAATTTTTGGAGTCTCACGAAAAATCAAATACACTTGAGACAAATTCAAGCGAGCTAAATAACTATATGAAACACCTATTTGCGTCACTGCGTCTTTGCGTATTATTTCTTCTTGTCACGGCGGCTGGTGTCGCCCAGATCCCTGCGCCGAAGGACACGCTTGGCTTTACGCCGGGCGATGATCGAAAGCTGGCGAGTTGGACGCAGACGATCGAATATTTTAAGGCACTCGATAAAGCGTCCGACCGCGTGATGTTTCAAGAGATCGGCAAAACGACGATGGGAGCGCCGTTCGTTTACGCGACCATATCGAGCCCGGAGAATCTTAAGAATCTTGAAATATACAAGGAGATCAACCGAAAGCTGGCAGATCCGCGAATTATCATGAGTAATCGCAATGTGCCCGCCCGCGTCGCCGAGGGTCTTACTAAAGAAGGCAAAACGATCGTCCTGATCACCTGCGGCATTCATTCGACCGAGGTCGGTTCGAGCCTGTCATCGATGCTGATCGCTCATCGTCTGGCAAGCGGCAACGACGCGGAGACTAAGAAGATCCTCGACAACACGATCATCCTGCTCGTGCCGTCGCTCAATCCGGACGGGGTCGATATCGTGAAAAATTGGTATGACAAAACGCTCGGAACAAAATTTGAGGGCACAACACCGCCTGAGCTTTATCACAAGTACGTCGGACACGATAACAACCGCGACTGGTATGCATTTACTCAGGTCGAGACGCAGTTGACCGTCGATAAGATCCACAACGTCTGGCACCCGCAGATCGTCCACGACATTCATCAGCAGGGAGCGAATGGTGCAAGGCTCTTCCTGCCGCCGTACATGGAGCCGGTCGAACCGAATGTCCCAAAGCAGCTCGTCGAGGCGTATAACGAACTCGGGAACGCTATGGCCGCCGACCTACGCAAAAAGGGTTTCGAAGGCATAACGACAAATTCGACCTACGACGCATGGACACCCGCACGCGCATATTCGCATTATCACGGCGGCGTCCGCATCCTGAGCGAGACCGCGTCAGCCAAACTCGCTTCGCCGATCACGGTCAAATTCGAACAGCTTCGCGGCAGTCAGGGCTACGACGCAAAAAAAGCGTCCGACAAATTCGGCCCCGTCTGGAAAGGCGGCGAATGGACGCTCCGCGACGTCACCCGAACAATGACGTCGACCGCATTCTCACTGCTAAACCACGCGGCAGACAATCGCGAAAAATGGCTGTCGCGGTTTTATGAGATCGGAAAAGAAGCGGTGCGGCCGAGGAAGGCTGGTGAGCTGACTGGCTACGTATTTCCGTCGCTTGGATTCGAGGATGTTGATACGTTAGATGTCAGATCCCAATTGAGCGCCAAGACTCGTCAATCGGATTTGTTGACAATTCTTGCTTCAGGGGGTGTCGATGTCGATATGCCTTCGTCATTGACGATTAACGGCAAGAAGTACCCAAAGGATTCACATGTTGTGAAACTCGACCAACCCTATGGAGCGTTTGCAAAGGCTCTTCTGGAACGCCAGAAATACCCTGACTTAAAGGACTCGGCTGGAAATCCGATCGCTCCTTACGACGTTACCACGCATACTCTTCCGCTTCTGATGGGTGTGGAAGTAGAGGCAGTGTACGAGCCTTTCAGATACAAGACTCCAACGGTCGGCAAAGGTGAGGGACGGGGCTCTGGCTGCGGTTCGAGCCACCCACCACGTTATTCCATTTACAAATCTGCGGTGCCGTCGATGGACGAAGGGTGGACGCGATGGCTCTTTCGGCAGCCCGACGGTTACCGAATCGCGTGTGAGAACGAAGTCGATAACATTCTCGATTCCGAAATTAGAGGAGACCTATTGCGTCGTGGCCGACCAAATACAATGATTTTCCCCGACCAATCACCCAACCAGATCCTCAACGGCTATCCGAAAGGTTCGATGCCGGATGAATATACGGGCGGCGTTGGTAAAGAGGGCGTTGCGAATCTGAAGAAATTTGTCGAGGACGGCGGGACGCTTGTTTTCCTGAACGATTCGTCGGATTTTGCGATCGAGCAATTTAACCTGCCGATAATAGATGTTACAAAGGGCCTGAACCGCAAGGATTTTTACATCCCCGGCTCGATCCTTCGCACCGAACTCGACATGACGCACCCCATCGCCAAAGGCATGCCGAAAGAATCGATAGCATGGTTCGAAGGCTCACCGGCGTTTGAGATCCCCGAGACTCCGAAACCGGCCCCCGGCGTCGAGACCGCCGATATGAAACGCCCGACCGAGATCGGCGACGTACACAGCATCCGCGTCATCGCCCGCTACCCGACCGACCCGAAGAAAATACTGCTCTCCGGCTGGGCACTCGGCGCCGAAAAGATAGCCGGCAAAGCCGCACTGGTCGAGGTCTCCATCGGCAAAGGCAGGATCATCCTCTTCGGCTTCCGCCCCCAATATAGAGGCCAGTCCCTAGCGACGTTTCCCTTGTTGTTCAATGCGATAAGTCTGTAGGAGTTTTTTGCCACGAATGGACACGAATGACACGAATTTAGGAGACGACAAGATCGTGTTTTTCGTACAGGATCGTTGGTCTGGCGATGCAGGTTCACAATGAGCTTGGGCCGGGATTTCTTGAGAAAGTCTATGAGAATTCTCTGATGGTGCTTTTGGAGGAGAACGGCATCAGGGCGGGGCAGCAATTTCCTATAAATATTTCTTTTCATGGACACCTAGTAGGCGACTATTTTGCAGATATTCTTGTTGAGGATTCCATTATTTTAGAACTAAAAGCCCAAGACCGGATCGCTGAGATCCACAAAGCACAAACGATCAACTATCTCAGAGCAACGCAATTCAAACTTGCTCTTCTGATAAATTTTGGAAAGCACAAACTAGAATATGAACGCCTCGTTTTGTAAGCTTTCTTATTCGTGTCCATTCGTGTTCATTCGTGGCTAATTTCCCCTTTTCATTGTAAAATTTCTGCAATCACAAAATACGCATGGATTTTTTAACAAATCTGAATCTTCTCGCGATTTTCGCAATTATCGGCGGTGTCGGTTTTGTGTTCCTGATCGCGTCGCTGATACTCGGCGATATTTTTGAGTTGTTTGGCGGCGGTGCGGATATCGGCGGCGACGCAGGGGTTGATTTTGGGTTTCTTGACAGCCGTGTGCTGGCGGTTTTTATTACAGCATTTGGCGGGTTTGGTGCCATCGGCGTTCAGATGGGATACGGGCCGGTCGCGAGTTCGATGATCGGGCTGCTGGGCGGCGTGATATTTGGCGGGGTCGTGTCGCTGTTTGGCCGGTTCCTCATCGGGCAACAGGCTTCGAGCTCGGTGACTGACGATGATCTTATCGGAAGAACCGCACAGGTCGCGATCGCTATCAAGCCTGGCGAGATCGGCCAGATATCGATCCGCATCGGCGATGGGCGCGTGGAAAAGATCGCCCGTTCCTCAGGTAGCGACGAGATAAAGGCCGGCACCTTGGTCAAGGTGGCCGCAGTTGCCGGTGATTCCGTAATTGTTGAGATACAGCGAGGTGGAGAATAAGTGGACCTACTTACTGATTATACGAGCCTTTTGATACCGCTCATTATTTTGGTCATCGTGATCGCGGCGCTTATCGCGCTCATGCTGATCAGCCGAAACTACATCAAGGTTTCACCGAACCAGGCGGCTGTTATTTCCGGTCGCAAGCGAAAATTGTCCGACGGCTCGGTCGCCGGTTACAGGCTCGTACGGGGCGGTGCTACGCTCGTTTTTCCATTCCTCGAAAAGGTCGAGTACCTCGATCTAAACGTCATAACTGTGCCGCTCGCAACGCAGCGGGCGTATACGGTGCAAGGCGTTCCGGTCTCGGTCAAGGCGGTCGCAAACGTCAAGATCAAAGGCGACGATACAAGTCTGCGGGCCGCATCTGAACGATTTTTGGGAATGCCGCGGGACGTGTTTCATCAACTCGTCTTTCAGACGCTCGAGGGCCATCTGCGAGCGATCCTCGGCACGCTGACGGTTGAGGAAATAAATAACGACCGGCAGAGTTTTGCACAGAAACTATTGACCGAAGCAGCGGGCGATCTTGAAAAGATGGGCATCGGCCTCGACGCCCTGACAATCCAGGAAATATCCGACGAAGAGGGCTATCTCGATGCACTAGGTAAACGCCGCACCGCAGAGGTAAAGCGCGACGCCGAGATCGGACAGGCTGAGGCGAACCGCGATTCGAAAATAAAGGCATCCTTGGCTCTTCAGGAAGGTGAAAAGGTACGGCTTGAAACCGAAGCGTTGATTGCCCAATCGACCCGCGAAACGGAGATTCAAAAGGCTCAGGTACAGGCCGAGATCGAATCCGAACGTGCAAAGTCTCTCCAGGCCGGCCCGCTGGCCGACGCAAAGGCGCAGCAGCAGGTCACGGTCGAAGAAGTTCGTGTCGAGAAAGTTCGGACGCAAGAGCAAATAGCGGTTCAGGAACAGGAAGTTCTGCGAAAAGAAAAGGAACTCGAAGCTACTGTCGTGAAACAGGCCGAGGCAGACCGGAAAGCCGCTGTTCTAAGGGCTCAAGGGTTGCAGGAAGCCCAAATTCTCGAGGCCGAGGGACGCAAACAAGCTCTGATCGCCACCGCCGAAGCCGAAGCGCAAAAACTTCAACGCGAAGGCCAGGGCCGGGCATCTGCCGTCGAGGCAGAAGGCAAGGCTGAGGCTGAAAAGATACGTGCCGTCGGACTCGCCGAAGCCGAAAAGCTCCAGGCGAACGGCCTTGCCGAGGCGAGAGCGATCGAAGCTCAAGGACTCGCGGAAGCAAAAGCCATCATGGAAAAAGCGGCTGCATGGCGCGAGTTTAACGACGCAGCACGACTACAGACCATCCTCGAAAAACTTCCGGCGATCATCGAGTCGTCCGCACCCGTATTTAAGGCAGTTGCGGAACCTCTCGGCAATATCGACAAGGTTGTGATGATCGATCAGGGCGGAAACGGAGACGGCAGTTCAAGCGGGATCAATCGATTTGCACAGACGACGCCAAATCTGATCTTCTCAGTACTGCAGCAGCTCGAGGCTCTCGGGCTAAATATTCCCGACATCATGGCCCAGCTCGGTATTAACCAGGACGAAAAAACGGTCAAGCCGGTTGCACCACCGGCGAAACCGGCACCACCACCACCAGCTCCTGCACCACTGGTCAAGCGAGACCCGACACCGCCAACGGACGGCTAGAAAGTGGTTTGTTAACCCTAAGAAAAGGTGGCCCAGTGGCTGCCTTTTCTATTTGTTGAGTAGTTGCACCTTGCGTGCTAGATTCTAACTTCGCTAATTTCATGAAAGTCGATATTAAAGAAACACGTCTCGAAAACGGGCTCACAATTCTCACCGATCGGATGGAAGGCGTGCGGAGCGCGACGCTGGGGTTCTTTTTTCGGGTCGGGTCGCGGCATGAGCCGGATGAGTTGAATGGCATTTCTCATTTTATCGAGCATACGGTTTTCAAAGGCACGGGTCGGCGGACGGCATTCGATATCGCCATCGAACAGGACCGTCTCGGCGGCAATCTCGACGCATTCACGAGTCATGAAGAAACGGGATTTGCGATAAAGGTCATAGACGACCAGTTGCCGAGGGCATTCGACCTGATCGCCGACATGTTGACCGATCCGCGTTTTGACGAGGCAGATCTCGAATCCGAACAGCGCGTCATCATCGAGGAAATGAAAATGATCGATGATTCGCCGGAGGACTATCTCGGCGATCTTTTCAACGAGGCGTTTTTTCCGGGCCACCCGCTTGGGATGTCGATAGCCGGAACGCCGGAAACCGTTAGGAGCTTTGACCACGAAAAAACCCGGAAATATCACGCCTCGACCTTTAACGCTTCGAATCTGGTGATCGCGGCGGCGGGGAATGTGGACCACGCCGAGTTGCTGAAGCTGGCGAACAAACATTTCGGCGGACGGGCCTCGGCGATTGAGGCTGCGACTCCGCATTCCGCACTCCGCATTCCGCATTCGGCAGCGCCGATCATCATCAAGAATCGTTCGGATCTGGAACAAGCTCACATGATCATCGCAACGCCACTTGTCGGAGCGACGGACGAACGGCGGTATGCGGCTGATCTGCTTTCAAACATCATCGGTGGCGGAACATCGAGCCGCCTGTGGCAAAAGGTACGCGAGGAACGCGGCCTCGCCTACAACGTCGGAGCATCGGCGTCGATGTATCAGGACTGCGGCCTGTTTGCCATCTCCGCCGGCACTTCGCCCGAACAGGTCGGCGAGGTTGTCGATCTCTCAATCGCCGAAATGCGCGCGGTTGTTGCGGACGGCATAACCAACGACGAACTCGAACTCGCCAAACAGCAAACTCGAGCCTCAATATTGCTCAGTCTCGAAGACTCCGCATCCCGCGCCGCCGCGATCGCACAGTCTGAAATGATTCACGGCCGGCAGATATCGATCGAAGAAACTCTGGCGGCGGTTGATGCCGTAACCCGTGATGAGATCGCGGCGATCGCTCAGGAATTCTTTGCAACTGAGAAGATCGCATTTGCCGCGTTGGGCGATCTCGACGGGCTTGAGGTCGATCGCGACAGGTTGGCCCTCAGATGACGATCTTGGAACCGCCGGACGCATTTTCGTATTATTTTTTGGATATGTGCGGAGGTTAAGATGAACCTAAAACGCTATTTTCTCTACAGTTTGATCGCGTCTGTCGCGGCCAGTGCGTTGATCGGCATCGTCGTCATACTCGTCGGAAACTTTGGCGAATTTGAGACAAAGGTACTGCTCACAACCACGACGATCACCGTGACGAGTATTCTAGGATTGGCCTGCGGAGCATTTTTCGAGACGGGCCGCGGACGGACACTGCCGCTGGCGGGAATCGGGCTTGCGGGGGTCTCGGCCGTGATGTGGATAGTGCTGATATGGCAGGGAACGATCCATAACGACGCGTTCGTCAAGTTGCTAATGTCGGCGACTTTGCTCGCAGCCGCGTGTGCTCACATCTCACTGCTTTCGCTCGCTCGGCTTGACCGTAAATTTGTCTGGTCGATCTACGCGGCACATGGAACGATCTGGCCGCTGACCACATTTCTTCTGTATTTTATATGGACGAATGGAAATATCGACGAAGAGATCATCGGTCGCGTAACAGGCGTGCTCGGAATCATTATCGCCGCTTTGACGGTCATTACACCCGTCTTTCATAAACTAAGCTCCACCGAAAAAGGCACGGCCGAGATCGATGCGGAGATCGAGGAGCTGACGGCGAGGATCGAAGAACTGGAAAAACAGAAAGCCGGGATGAATCAGGAACCGTAGGCGAGCGGGTCAGCAACACCGGCTTGAGCAAAACCGCGCAGTCGCAGCGCGCACGAATCACAAGTACCGCACGCAAGGTCATCGTCGTTTCGATAGCACGACCACGTCAGTTGCAGCGGAGCGGCGAGTTCTAGGCCTTTTTTTACTATTTCAGCTTTTGTTAGATGAATGATCGGCGTTCTGATCTCGATGCGAGTGTCTTGCTTTGTGCCGGTATAAATCACTTTCTGAAAGGCCGCATAAAACTCCGGCCGGCAATCGGGATAGCCGCTCGAATCTTCGGCGACGGCACCGATATATATGGCATTCGCCCCGATCACCTCGGCCCAACTCACCGCTATCGAGAGCATGTTTGCATTGCGAAATGGGACATAGCTGGTCGGGATCTCTTTTGACGCAAGATCGGCATCAGTCACGTCGATCCTATCATCAGTAAGTGATGAACCCCCGATCTTCGCCAGGTGCTCTATCGAGATATCCAGGCGTTTCTCGACGCCATAATGGTCGGCGATATCATTGAACGCTCGACGCTCGCGAGCCTCAGTCCGCTGGCCGTAGGATACGTGCAGAAAAGCGAAGTGGTCCGACTCGCTCGCTGCGATCGCGGCACTGACACATGAGTCCATGCCGCCGGAAACCAGAACGATCGATCTACGGTTATACCCCTCGTGCATCGCCCCCCCAGATATACTTGTGCAATTGCAGATTCAATCGAACCCGCAAACCGCTGGCCGAAACCGCTTCGGCGACCTCGGCGAGATTTTCAATACCGTGAACTGGCGAGATCAGCACCTCACGGGTTCGGGCCAGCAGGTCATATCTTGCGATCACTTTCTTTGCAAATTCCCAATCATCGAGATCGGCGACCACGAATTTTACCTCGTCTTTCTCGACCCGCAGGCGTTCGAGATTTGGCCAATGGTTGCGCTCGGCTTCGCCTGAGGCGGGGCACTTTATATCAAGAATGATCTTGGCTCGTTCATCGACCTTCTCGGTCGAGACGAAGCCACCGGTTTCGATCAGGACCTCATAGCCACGGTCGCACAGCTCGGTTAGGAAGGGAAACACATTCTTTTGAGCCAGCGGCTCGCCGCCCGTAACCTCGACAAGGTTACAGCCGAATTCGTCGAGTTTGTTGAAAATATCTTCGAACGAGACCTTTTCGCCACCGGTAAATGTGTATTCGCTGTCGCACCAGACACATCGCATCGGGCAGCCGGTCAACCGCACAAACGAACACGGTCGCCCGGCGTGCGACGACTCGCCCTGTATCGAGAGAAATATTTCTGTGATGCGCAGATCAGCCACGTATTTACACGAACGGCAGGAAGTAAAATCAATTATTCCCGAGACCGGTACGTTTAATCAAAAGAAAATTTTCGGAAGTTGTTCAAATCGCTAGTGGCATTAGTCGAACTCATTGCTAGAAAAGTCCAAACCAGCCATAGAAATTTAGAAACTCTCCTAGACCAAATGAGGCGAGATTCGCAATGACGATGGCGATCATGCACCGCACCCAATCGCCCGAGCCCATTGGATCGCCCCGCCTAAACGCCAACCAAAACAGAAAACACTCCGCAACTGGTGCAAAGGTCTCGGCGACAAGCAAATAAAGCGCTCGAGATTCGGCAAGAAAGATCGCGGGTAAAACGAGCACAACGATCGGATAGGTACAGGCGGTCAGCCAGATTCCGCACCATAGACGTTGTTTGACCGGCACTTTTGGCGAAAGCCCGATGAGCAATATCGGAGTTTCGATAAGGATCGTGACGAGATAGCCAAGCGGAAGAAACTTCCACAGATCGCCTAATGGCAGGTTCTGGGTCCGAACAAAATCGACTTCGTCAAAAAGAAACATACGCTAGAGCACCTTGATCAGAAACGGAAACTCGGCCAAAACGTGTGCGATGGCAAAGGCGAAATAAATATCTCTCGTAGTTGTGTAATCGACGGAGAATCCGAGCCAAAGGGCCGCGATCAGCCCGATTGCAACGACCAATGCCGCTGCGACCAACTTTGGAAAGCCGTTGGACCCCGCAAACAACGGTATTTCCTTCAATTTCCACGGCACCGCCCGTCGGTCGACGAGCGGTATCAGCAGGATCCAAACGAAGTAGTGGATCGATTCGAGAAAGACGTGTGTTGCGACCAGGAAGTGGCTTGAGATCCCCGGTAATATCTGACTGCCGGCGTGCTGTGTGATACGCCAGAAGAGATTCGTTTCCTCGGAAAGATTTGGCTGGCCAGCAAATGCGATCCACAATACGATCAGAAAAACAGGTATCGACACCAGGCACCAGTGATAGGCACGTAGCCATTCGGGCTTTGTTCGGCGGATCTGGCGCTCCAGAAACCACATCGCGACGAACGGGTGAATATAAACGAGAGCGAGGCTCCAATATTGCGGCACGAGCCAGACGAGAGCGGCCAGAAAAAATACGGTGGGAAACGCCCAAGACCAATCACTCTTTGGGCGTTGTTTGCCCCGCAGGTAAATCAATAGTCCGATCCAAAGAACCAATGACGTATTCCAAACGGCTGCAAAAGTCGCCCAACTGTCCTGACTCCAGAGCCAATTTCCGCTTGCAAAATAGAGCGTGAGATATGCCGCCGCGAGGACGACAACCCCGCCGATACCGACCGAATAGAATATTCGCGATCTTCCCCAGCGTAGCGGCATACGCGCGGCGAAGTAGCGAAACTCCATAAAATTATGGATGCCGGCAAACAAAAAGATCGTCGCGATCGACATCTGCAACGGGAACGCACCGATCACCGTTGCCCCAATCGCACACGCCGCGACGAACACGCCAAAGAAAACGTGTGCACTCGTGATCTCGACCCGCGATGCTCTGATCTCTTGCATCTAGCGCGGTCTATTCTCCGTCCTTCGGTGTTGCTGTGGGTTCAGGAACGATAAGTTCGACCCTGTTCGAATTTTCCGAGGTCTCTATCTTTATCTTCCCGCTCGCGAATCGATATGGAATAAATACCTTTTCGTCAAACAGTTTACTCGTAATACTGCGAGCCGCGGGCGGTGGGCCGACGTTTGCGTAAACAAATGTGCCGGCGACACCGATACAACTGACGACAGCACCTATCACGATGATCTTTGTGACAGCCGTCGACGGTTTTGAACGGAGAAACAACATACCGCCAAACGCAATCGCCAGGCTCAAAAACATTCCGCTTACGATGGTCTGCGTGCGCGAAAATCCGCCGGTCGAGGCTGCCACGTCTGCGTCGCCGCCATCGTCGATCCGCTCGAGCTCAGCTCGAAGCTGCCTAAGGTGAGACTTCGGAATGATCAATTTTGCCTCCTTGGCCTCGCGGTCGAGTTTGATATACAGGGTCCCATTGATCGAGGCGGCGGGCTTGTCCTTTGCCGGATCTTTCTCTGGCCGGGCTATGTCAGCAAACGCCGAGATCGAGACGCATATCGTTAGGGCGATCAGCATCGATATTCTTTTCATTTCTATCTCTCCTGTGTATTCGTAAAATTTCGTGAATTATAACAGCAATCCTTGTGATGTGAACGGAAGTTGGCCGCAGAATTTGCACCCCAATACTTTTTTGCACCTTTAGTCGTTTACAGCTAAACTCATTGCATATGCGATCACAACTCAAACGGTTTATCGAGCAGATGGACGAGAACTCGGTGGCGATCATTCCTGCGGCTCACGAAAAGACGCGGAGCTATGATACGGAGTTCAAATTTCGGCAGGACTCTGATTTTTGGTATTTGACGGGTTTCCCCGAACCGGATGCGATCGCTGTCATTGCGCCGGGCGCGAAAAAGCCGTTCACGCTCTACGTTCGGCCGCGTGATCCGCTGATGGAGACGTGGTTTGGCCGTCGTCAGGGGGTCGAGGGCGCGGTGAAAAATTTTGGCGCCGATCGGGCGTTGCCGATCGATAAGTTTGAGAGTGATATCGGCAAGCATCTCGATGGACGCGATAAGCTTTATTACCGGTTTGCACTAGATCGCGATCTTGACCAAACGATCCTCAACTATTTCAACGAACAGCGTGTCCAGCGGCTGAAAACGGCCTATCCGCCGCACACTATCGTCGATCCGACAGTGATCATCGGTGACATGCGGCTGCATAAATCCGAAAAGGAAGTAGGCTTTATGCAGAAGGCTGCCGATATCGCCTGCGAGGCGCATGTGCTTGCGATGAAAAAGGTAAAGCCGGGCATGAACGAGGGCCAGGTCGAGTCGCTGATGGAAGCGTATATGCGTGACAAAGGTGCCAGCGGCGTTGCGTACAACTCGATCATCGGCGGCGGTGACAACGCGACCATACTTCATTACGTCGAGAACAATATGGCTCTCAAAGACGGCGATTTGATACTCATTGATGCCGGTGCCGAATATAATGGATACGCGTCGGACATTACGCGGACCTTCCCGGTCAACGGAAAATATTCGGCTGCACAGCGAGAGATGTATGACGTTGTGCTCGACGTGCAAAGGCAATGTGTCGAATACACCGTGACCGGAAATACGGTGAAGGCCCGGCAGGAACTGTCGATCGAGTTGTTGACGGAAGGTATGAAAAAGCTTGGTTTGCTCAAGGGCAAGACAAAGGACCTGATCAAGAAGAAGTCATATTTGAAGTACTACATGCACGGCGTGGGCCACTATATTGGGTTGGATGTGCATGACGCGGGGCGTTACTTTACAGATCAGACTGCCCAAAACTCGCGCCCATTTGCCCCCGGAATGGTGCTCACCGTCGAACCCGGCCTTTACATCCCGCCAAACGACAAATCTGCTCTGGCAAAATATCGCGGCATCGGTATTCGGATCGAAGACGACGTTCTGGTGACCAAAGACGGTAATCGCAATCTGACGAGCAATGTCCCAAAGGACGCGGACGAGATCGAAGCGATAATGGCCAAGGCCGCACCCGCAAAACGCCCGACACCAGTTCGAAAGCCAGCCGTGCGAGCGAGGGGCAAATAACCACCGATGGGCTTCGACGAAACGGTCAAGAATCTTCCTGTTCTATTCGCTGCGTTCTTAGTCGCGATTCTCTTTATTCAATCGGGACTCGACAAGGTTTTTGATTGGAAGGGCAATCTCGAGTGGCTAACCGGTCATTTTTCCAAAACGTTTGTGGGTGGACTGGTGCCATTGATGCTCGTCAAGATCACGATCCTCGAACTTCTAACCGGCTTTGGGAGTGCTGCCGGTATCATCTATTTTTTCGCCGCCGGAACTCTTTCTGTTGTTTTCTACGCGTCGATTCTAGGGGCCTTGACTCTCACCGGACTGTTTTTTGGCCAACGGATAGCTAAGGACTATCCGGGCGCAGCCGTCCTCATCCCTTACTTCATCCTGATCTTGATTATGATGTATTTGTCGCTACCGCGCGTTCTCTAAGGTTGCGGGTTATCGCGAACGTTTTATCGAAATGGTAGCGACAAGCGGTCGATCCATCATCGACATACTTGCCGGATTCCTTTGGGTTAGGCCGACGAGTTCGATCTCATAGCCAGAAAGGCTTTTAGATTTTGGATCGAGATTCGTGTTCAGCTCAATAAATGTCGGGGCAGACTTACCTTTTGAAATTGCCAGCCTGATCTTTGCATTTCCGGCCCAGATGCACTGGGCATCCGGTGGGCAACGGCTGTCCTCAACGATCTCTACGAATTTTATCGTTAGCCGTCCTTGATCTGCCTTTGTTTGCTGGCCTACCTTGATCTCGAACTTGTCGGCTCCACGTGCGAGAGTTGCCATTGAGATACTCCCAAGTAGAAGAAATAGGATTGTTATTCTGATCATCATTCCTCCAAACAACCGTATTCACGGCCCATGCCATTAGAACGGATCAGCCGCCGTCCGGTTGCAGGAAAAGTTACACCGAGCGCACCTCCTAAGCCGCCGCCGAAGCTCCGGCCCTGATCTTTTCCTCGATAGAACTCGCAAATTCGTTGGTTTTAGCCGTGCCGCCGAGATCTCTTGTGATGGTTTTTCCTTCCTCAAAAACGGCGAACATTGCTGACTGAAAGCGATCAGCTGCATCCTTTTCGCCAATGTATCGAAGCATCTGGATCGCCGAGAGCATCAACGCCGTCGGGTTTGCAACACCTTGTCCCGCAATGTCGGGTGCCGAACCGTGAACCGCCTCAAATACGGCCCCGAGTTTGCCGATATTCGCTCCGGGAGCAAGGCCGAGACCGCCGATCAGACCGGCGCAAAGGTCGGATAGGATGTCGCCAAACAGATTTTCCATAACCAGAACGTCAAACTGTTCCGGGCGCATTACCAGTTGCATTGAACAGTTGTCGATGATCTTGTCGTCAGCCTCGATCCCCGGAAAGTCCTTCGCAACTTTGTAAAAACAGTCCAGGAAAAGGCCGTCCGAGAGCTTCATGATATTCGCTTTATGAACTGCCGTGACTCGCTTGCGGTCACTATCTCGGGCATATTCAAATGCGTATTTAGCGATGCGTGTCGACGCTTTTTCTGTAATTATCCTCAGGCTCTCGACTACGCCCGGAATGACCATATGTTCGATGCCTGAATACAATCCCTCAGTGTTTTCGCGAACGATCACGAGGTCGAGTTCGGGATAGCGGCACGGCACGTTTGGAAGCGCTTTTACAGGGCGAACATTGGAATACAGATCGAGCGCCTTTCTGAGGCCGACATTTACCGAGGTAAAGCCTTTGCCGACCGGCGTCATCACAGGCCCCTTCAGCGCAACTTTATTCTTCTTGATCGAATCGATGGCGGTCTCGGGAAGCGTATCGCCAAACTTCTCAAGCGCCTGTGCTCCGAGTATCTGCGTTTCCCAGTCGATCTCAACCCCCGTCGCCTCGATAACACGGACAGTCGCAGCGGTGATCTCCGGCCCGATGCCGTCGCCCGGGATAAGTGTGATGGTGTGTTTCATAGCGTTTGCCTTATAATCAAATTTACAACGTCCTGCGAGATAAGGACAAATTCTGTTTCGAAATGATGCGCGAAATACTCATTATTGGCGGCGGTGTCATTGGCTTGAGCATTGCACGGACCCTGCGCAAGAAAGGTGTTCGAAAGATCACTCTGCTTGAGAAAGCTGTTTGTGGCCGCGAGGCTTCTTGGGCGGCCGCCGGTATGCTTGGCCCGCAGGCGGAGGCCAACTCGAAAGGAGATTTTTTTGATCTTACGATCGCCTCGCGAGACCTTTATCCGGCGTTTTCGTCGGATCTGTATGATGAGACCGGGATCGATATTGAACTTGATTGCACCGGAACTCTTTATTTTGCATTTTCGGACGCAGACGTAGAGGAACTTGCTGAGCGTCTTGATTGGCAAACGAAGACCGGATTGCCTGTCGAGCATTTATCGGCTGTCGACGCACGCAAGGCGGAGCCCTTTGTGTCACCCGATGTCCGCGAAGCCCTTTTTTTCCCAAACGACTGGCAGGTCGAAAATCGAAAGCTGCTGACCGCTCTGCGAAGATATGCCGACCTTAACGGTATAGAGATCATCGAAAACACCGAGGTAGCCCGGCTGATCGTGGAGAACGGCAGGGTTTGCGGAGCAGAGACCGGCACCGGCGTTGTGAATGCTGACGCTACGGTCATTGCAACCGGAGCGTGGACTTCGTTCATCAAACTCGGGCATGCGAACTTGCCGGTCAAGGTCGAACCAGTTCGTGGCCAGATCGTCACTTTTAGGACTGCAAAGCGTTTGTTTGCACACGTTGCCTACACGCGGCGAGGGTACATTGTGCCAAGGTTTGATGGCCGGATACTTGCCGGGTCCACGTCCGAACTGGTCGGATTTGACCGGTCAATAAGTGAGACGGCAAAGACCAGCCTGTGTCGAACGGCAGTCGAGATATTTCCGGGTATCGCAAGTCTCGAGGTGTCAGATCAGTGGTCCGGGCTGAGACCGGTTGCCGGTGACGCGATGCCAATTATTGGTTCAATCGCCGGCATCGACGGCCTGATATTTGCGACGGCACACTACCGAAACGGCATTTTGCTGGCTCCGCTGACGGCCGAGATGGTCGCGGACAAATTGGTCGATGGCATTGTGCCGCAAGCGTTTACAACCTTCGGCCCGGATAGATTTCGGTTTGCTGCAGGTTCGACACGGTGAACTTATGAAAAAACTCCTTCTATTTCTATTTCTATTTCTTGCTCTAGCATTGTTCGGTACCGCTCAATCTCGCCGAGTAGCTCCCGGCAGCTCGCCATCGCCGACAGATCCGCCGACTCTTGCTGAGCTGAGCGTCAAGGAAATGTTTGATGAGGCAAATGGCTATATTAAGGCGAAAGCAGCGGAATTTGACCTAAAGAGAATAAAGTTTAGCGACGCCCTGTTTACCAAGACCAAGCTGGAACAGCGGCAAATGGCGGCCAAGTATGCGGCAGGGGCCGGGAATCGTAAGGGCCTTTCGAGTGAGGACCACTATTACCTCGGTTTTTTACACTGGATAGCGGAAAATCTGGACGGGACAGTTGAGAATCTGACCCAATTCTTTTCCGACACCGAAGCCCCCGAGGATAAAGCCCAGACTGCCAGGTCGATCGTCGTCGTTGTCCTGGCCAAGCAGGCGAAACTGGCCGAGGCCGAGGAATTACTAGCCAAATATTTGGCAAAGGATACGACCAAATTGACCGAGATCACTCGCATGGAAGCCGAGGTCGCCAAGGCATATCAATCGCAAAAACTATTTGCAAAGATGGCTCCGCATGCAGTTGCGAGCTATGAGGCGTCCAAGGCGTTACTCAACGATCAGACCTCACGGGCACGCGGCTTGGACGAGATACTGGACTCGGGGATGCTAGTATTTGAGTCGTACCGTGACGGTGAAAATCCACAAAAAGCGGAGGCTGCCCTCGACGACATGCGCGAAACGGCCGCCTCGACCGGCTCGACGAGCTTCTATTACTACGCCGTCGACCGCAAGATAAAGTATCTGATCGACACCGGCCGCAAAGCGGAAGCGATGGAATACTACTCGCTTTCGATCGCCCGTGCAGCGAGAGATTTTTCGGACAAGACGGCCGAATCAGAAATAAAATCGAGGCTCAAAAAACGAGAAAAACACTACAACCTCCTGGGTCTGCCTGCCCCCGAGTTAACGAATTACGACCAATGGTTTCCCGGCAAACCCAGGACCTTTGCAGAAATGAAGGGCAAGGTGATCTTGCTCGACTTTTGGGCCATCTGGTGCGGCCCGTGCTTTGAGGCGTTTCCATCCTTGATCGAATGGGATCAGGATTTTAAGAAGCAGGGTTTGGAGATAATCGGACTCACGCGCTACTACGGCGAGGTCAATGGATTTAGCGCGGATGAACCCCATGAGGCCGAGTTTTTGAAAGGCTTTCGTTTGCGTGAGCGGCTGCCCTACGATTTTGTCGTGAGCAAGGGGCAGGGGATCCAAAATATGTATGGGGCAACCCTTTTGCCGACCGCAGTTTTGATCGACAGAAAAGGTATCGTTCGTTACGTCGAGGCCGGGACCAGCCCGACGCGGTTAGGCGAACTGAGGGAAATGATCTTAAAATTGCTTGCCGAAAAGTGATTCCATGCCAAAGATCGACCTGAATGGTCGCCCACAGAATTTGCAAAGGCCCGGCCTCTACGACCGTATCGCTGAGGTGCAGAACCTGGCGATGAAGATCAACGGCTATCGCTCATCTGTCGCTAAATATCTAAGATCACTAAATTTAGATATCGATCCGGACTCGATGGTACTTGATGCCGGGTGCGGAACTGGGTTGGTTACGCTCGCCTTTCAGGAAGCTGGTTACAGGCCAAAGCGGATCTCCGCTATCGATCTATCGTTCCGCTCGCTGACGGTTGCCCGCGACGAATTTTCACAACAGCGGCGGCTCGAAAAACGAACCGACGCACTCCAGGCGAACGTGCTTAAAATGCCTTTTGCCGACAACACATTTGATGTTGTGTTGATGTGCGGCGTCCTTGAATACACTCCCCTCGATGATGGACTGAGCGAGGCGGCTCGCGTTCTCAAACCGGGGGCACCGCTCGTTCTGCTGCCTGTCACACCGTCGATCTTTGGCTCGGTACTCGAGCTTTTGTACAATTTTAAGGTGCATTCGCTGAGCAGCGTCCAGACTGCGGCCGGCAAGTATTTCAAGATGGTCGGC
This sequence comes from Pyrinomonadaceae bacterium, assembly GCA_049663465.1. Lineage (GTDB taxonomy): Bacteria > Acidobacteriota > Blastocatellia > Pyrinomonadales > Pyrinomonadaceae > OLB17. Next base: position 60,739 of record JBATDM010000032.1, on the reverse strand, counting down.
AACCACAAATTTCCGATCATAGAACCCATCGCCTGGTCAAAAACAGTATTTCTTCTCGAAAAGAAATGAACCGACGAGCCCCGCTCATCATCGCCCATCGCGGAGCGAGTGCGTACGCCCCGGAAAACACCCTGGCGGCATTTCAAATGGCTGTCGACGCTGGAGCTGACGGCGTGGAGTTTGACGTGCAGCTTGCAAAGGATGGCGTTCCGGTCGTGATCCACGATACCGGCCTTAGACGAACCGCCCGGCGAGAGGAAATGGTTGCCGATCTCACATCGACGCAGCTTGGCAAGGTCGATGTTGGATCGTGGTTCAATTTAGCTCATCCGAACCTGGCCCGTGCCGAATTCGCCGCCCAACAAGTCCCAACCCTGGCTCGCGTGCTGACGTTGCTCGGGTCGTCTTCCAGTTCTATCTATATCGAACTAAAGTGTGACGAATCAACTTACAAGCCGCTTGCCGCCGCTGTTTGCGATGTAATTCGCGATTCGCCGCTGCTCCCTCGATTGATCGTAAAGAGCTTTAAGCTCGCCGCCATTCCCGAGGTTCGGTGCCTGCTGCCGACCGTACAGACTGCCGCGTTGTTTGAGCCGTCGATAGCGACGATTTTGCGTCGCCGCCGTTACATCATCGCAATGGCTCGAGAGTTTGGGGCGCATCGATTGTCGCTCCATTATTCGCTTGCCACTCGAAAACTCACGGCTCTCGCTGCCGAAGCCGGGATGCCGGTAACGATCTGGACGGCGGACAATGTCAAATGGATACGACGCTGCAAGAAACAAGATATTGAGGCTTTGATCACAAACGACCCGGCAAAACTGCTCGCCGCTCGAAATTGACGTTCTTGCCTCAGATTCCGTTTGGGAATAAACTCTCTATAATACTAATAACGAGACCTTTTAGCATGAAATCTTACAACAACATTCTCGGAGTCATCGGCAACACGCCGTTGGTGCGCATCAATAACATTACAAAACAGCTAAAGATCAAGACGCCGATCTACGCCAAGATGGAGAGCCTGAATCCGGGTTACTCGGTCAAGGACCGTATCGGCATCTCGATGATTGACTGGGCCGAAAAAGAGGGCGTGCTGAAAAAAGGCGGCACGATCATTGAGGCGACGAGCGGCAATACCGGTATCGGCCTAGCTCTCGTCGCAGCCGTGCGCGGGTACAAATGTATCTTTGTGCTTACCGAAAAGGCTTCGACCGAGAAGGTCCGATATCTGAAAGGACTGGGAGCCGACATCGTTGTCTGCCCCGCGGCGGCCAAGCCCGGAACACCTGACCATTACGTTGCCACCGCGAAACGTATTTCTGAAGAAACACCAAATTCTTTTTATCCAGACCAATACAACCATCCTCAAAATCCAGCGGCCCACTATCGCACCACCGGGCCCGAGATCTGGAATGATACGGACGGGAAGATCACGCATTTTGTCGCAAGCATCGGCACGGGCGGAACCATCAGTGGTACGGGACGTTATCTCAAAGAAATGAATCCGAACATAAAGGTGATAGGAGCAGACCCGTACGGTTCTATCTTTAAGACGTACAAAGAATCTGGTCATGTGCCGGAGGCAACGCCGTACCTCGTCGAGGGTATTGGACAAAATCTCCCGGTTGGCAATGCTGACCTCAATACGATCGATGAGATCATCAATATCACCGACCGCGAATCCTTCGACCTAGCCCGCCAACTCGGCCGCCGCGAAGGTATTTTTTGCGGCGGCTCGGCCGGAACGATCTTTGCCGGTGCTCTAAAGGTTGCGAAGGAACTCGACGAAAACAGCCTCATCGTATTTATCGTATGCGATACGGGTGAGCATTACCTGAGCAAATTCCACTCGGACGAGTGGATGAAGGAAAAACTTCTGCTCGAACCCCAGCGCATTACTGCCGGCTTGATCTCGGAAACGAAGAATGGAAACTCGCCTTCGGAACTGGTCTTTGTTTCACCGGAGGAAACTGTCGGCGAAGCTCTCGAACGGATGAATTCGAATTCCGTAACGCAGCTTCCGGTTCTCGAAGACAACACCTCTGTCGGCAGCCTGCGTGAAAGTGCTATCCTGACCAAGCTCCTCGCCGACCGCGATCTTATAAACGCTAAGGTCTCGGACATAATGGATAAGAGCTTCCCGGTCGTTGACGCCGATACGAATATCAACGAGATCAAGTCAAAACTCCAGCGTTCACCAGCAGTTTTGATCGAAGATTTCAAACGTATTACGGCGATAATTACACGTTCGGACGTTTTGGATATTCAGAAATAGCTGATCCATCGAATCGATGAGCGACGAACCGAAAAAAGAAAAGGAAACGGGCGAGAAATGGGTCATGCCGGAACCAGTCTTTCGCTCGTCCGAGGGGCATACGCCAAAGTCGGCCGCTCTCGATTCGCAGGGTGATGTTCCCACCGAGCCCGGCTTTCATGACAAGACGACCGAGGAGATCACGGTTTCAGATCACGCGGAAGACGAATCCGAAAACGAAAAAGATGTCCCGGCGCAAACCGTTCGCGAATCGACCAAGACTCGCGTTCGTCATCCAAAGAAAAAGGGCGGCTGTGCAAAGACTTTTACTCTTATCGTTGGCGGTATCACTTTCTCTGTGCTCGCGATTATTGCCTTGCTCATTTACTATCTGATGTTCTACCGACCGACCGACACAGCTTTCTGACGTTATGGATGTGTCATATCCTCCGCGATCACCAGCTCGTCAAATCTCTCCGGAGTCAACAGTCCCAACTGTTCGGCTGATTCCTTGAGCGAAATTCCTTTTTTATGTGCATTCTTAGCGATCTTGGCTGCGTTGTCGTAGCCGATGTGCTGGTTTAAGGCGGTAACGAGCATTAGCGAATTCCGCAGGTAATGATCGATCTGCTCTCGGTTTAGCTCGATTCCGGCGATGCAGTAATCGACAAATCCGTGGCAGGCGTCATGAATGAGACGGACTGAATGCAGAAAGTTGTGGATCATCACGGGCTTGAAAACATTCAGCTCGAAATTTCCCTGCGAACCCGCAAAGCCGATCGCCGCATCATTTCCAAACACTTGCACGGCGACCATAGTTATTGCCTCAGACTGAGTCGGATTGACCTTACCGGGCATGATCGAGCTTCCCGGCTCATTCTCAGGGAGTGAAATCTCGCCGACTCCGCACCGCGGGCCCGAGGCCAGCCAGCGAATGTCGTTAGCGATCTTCATCAGGCTTCCCGCCAGTGTCTTAAGCCCGCCGGACGCAAAGACAACCTCATCGTGAGCCGAAAGAGCGGCGAATTTATCGGGATGCGATTTGAACGGCAAACCCGTCAGTTCGGCGATCTTGTCGGCAGATCTCTGAGCAAATTCAGGATGCGCGTTCAACCCGGTGCCGACGGCTGTGCCGCCGATCGCGAGGTCCATCAGGCCGGGCAAGACCATGTGCAGACGCTCGACATCGCGCTTGACCAGATTTGCCCAACCGCCAAATTCCTGCCCGACCGTCATCGGTGTCGCGTCTTGCAAATGCGTACGCCCGATCTTTACAACATCGGAATACTCCCGTGCTTTCAGTTCGATAGCGTTCTGAACTTTTTGCACCTCGGGAATAAGTGCGGTTAGGCGCTCGGCGGCGGCGATGTACATCGCAGTAGGGAAAGTGTCGTTCGACGATTGCGATTTATTTACATCATCATTCGGATGAACCGGCGTTTTCGAGCCCATCTCTCCACCGGCGATCTCGATCGCTCGGTTTGAGATGACCTCATTCGCGTTCATGTTCGTCTGCGTACCCGAACCCGTCTGCCAGACTCGCAGCGGAAAATGCTCGTCGAGTTTTCCCTCGATCACCTCATCTGCAGCCTGAATGATGAGCTTCAATTTATCGTCGGACAGCTTTCCGAGATCGTTGTTAACGATCGCAGCAGCTTTTTTCAAGATACCAAGTGCCCGAATAACCTCGCGCGGCATGACATCAAACCCGATGTCAAAATGCTTGAGCGACCGCTGTGTCTGCGCCCCCCAATAGGCCGTCGTCGGCACCTCGATCTCGCCCATCGAGTCTGTTTCAGTCCGCGTCTTAACTTCTCTTTCTCTTGCTTCTGCCATAAGATTTTGTGCGTTGCGAAGCCCAATTTTACATTAGTTTCGCGAACGCAAAAAGACGAGAGACGGCAATACCGAAAAAGCAAAGGCTTGATGCCAGTACTAAATGGCACCGATATCAGAAAGACAGCGTTTTATGCGTCCAAAAGAGTGTTCTATATCATTGTCGAGGCCAACGGAAAACCGCACAAGGCCATCGCTAAGTCCCATCGCTTCGCGTTCCTCGATCGGTATTTCCGACGAAGTGCTGTGTCCGGGAGCACTGAACAACGTTTTGAAATATCCCAAGCTCACCGCGAGATACCCGACCTTTTCCTGTTGCATTCGCGTCATTAGTTCGTTTGCTCTGGGTAGAGTTCCGACGTCAACGGCGACCATGCCGCCGTAACCAAAACCGGGATTCATCAATCGGGTAAGAAGTTCGTGCTGTGGGTGATCTGACAGCCCGGGGTAATAGACCATAAGGCCAAGTTCCCGTAGTCCTTCTGCTAGAAACATCGCGTTAGAACTATGCTGCCGCATCCTTAGGTGCAGTGAATGGAGGTTTTTCAGGATACTCGCCGCCCGTGTGCTGTCGAGAACCGCTCCGAGCAGCATCGAAGCTCCGGCATTGATGTCGGTGAGCTTGTGAATAAACTCGCCACTTGCACAAACGGCCCCGGCAACGCAGTCACTTGTCCCGTTTATGTACTTAGTCAAACTATGAATGACAATATCCGCTCCAAGTCGGATCGGAGAAAGGATCATCGGGCTGAAAGTGTTGTCAACGACAAGCTTCAGACCGTGTTCACGACATAACGTAGCCAGCGCGGGAATATCGGCGACCTCGAGTAGCGGATTGCTCATCGATTCACAGTACACCACGCGCGTTTTCGAGTTTATCAAGGACCGAACATTCTCTATATTGTCTAGATCGGTGAATCTAGTTGTGATTCCCAGCCGCGGTGCGAAATTTTTAAAAAACGCATACGTTCCGCCATAGATCGTCCGCGATGAGATCACCTCATCGCCGCTGTCGCATAGTTGGAGGATAGTTGAGGTGATAGCCGCCATTCCAGACGCTTTTGCCTGTGCTGCCTCGCTGTCCTCCATTCGCGCTAACGCATCGGATAGAAACTTGTTGGTCGGGTTCCAATGCCGTGAATAGAGAAAGCACCCCTCGATCTCGTGCTCGAAGAGTTCTTCCATCCGGTCAGGACTCATAAACGTAAAGGTCGATGAATCCGTTATCGAAGGATTTACGTCACCAAACTCGCCGAAAACAAGAAAATCCTGTATCGCATTGCTGGGGTCAAAGTTTTTGCTCATGAGATTTATCTCCAGCAGGACCTAAGTGGTTCGCCTCTATTTTGGTTTTTTCGTAAGCCATACCTCAAAAATAGTCTTGCTGGCCTTACTTTCTGCAACTCGATTACTGAAAAAAACACTTTTTTGTGAACTGACGATCCCGCCCACAATGTGGCCCAACAATATCCGATCGCCTTTGAGTTCGTCGGCTTTTACAATATCGTTTTCGTATTTCGGCAAGTTGGGATTGACTAAAAACTCCGCACTTGCACCCCAAAACCCCGGCATGTCTCCAAGTTTTGTCTCGGTCATTTTGCCGTCGGGATCGCGGGTAACTTTGCTGATTACGTTGGTGAACGGTACATCATCATTCTTTGTTAGCTTGCCTGCATTTTCCTCATATTGGCTGATGCCGCCAAAAAAGATATTTTCCGTTCTTTGTTTGGCAGAATCGTAAATGGCCACCTTCGCAGAGTGATAGTGGCTGAGATATTGAGTAAATGTTGTGTTGACAGTATGTTTGTCAGCAAAAATATCGACGGTGTTTGTAAACGGGATATTCGTGGCAACCTGAAACACGCCGGAAAAGACCGTAAAGCCCACCGCGTTGTCAGCAAAGACCTGCGGGAGCATATTGAAATCACGGCGATGCAAATTATTGCTATCGGTTACCACCGAGAGTTTTTCAAAGCCTAGTTTGTTGCCATCATCTATGATACGGAATTTCCGGATTTGTTCACTATATTGCTGCGAAAATCCAGGTCCATGATCGGGCCCCATCGGATTATATCGGCCGTCGAACCTCTGACCTCCAACTAGGTAAAAGATGTCACCAATCTTTCCTATCTGCCCACCGGTCAGGGCAAAGAGCAGATCTGATGTTTGACGAAAAAATGAAGTGATCGAATCACCCTTTTGAACCGCCGCGATCAAGCCGTCGAGTTTGACCGCGATCAACCCTTTATGCGTGATGTGATTTCCAGCCAACTTGCTGTAGCCGTAACCGCCTATCAAATAGAGCGTCTTTCCCTGCTGAATAAACTGCATATTACTAGATTGCAATTGTTCATTCAGGGCTGACGCCATTTCCTTTGTTCCGGCTATCCAGCTCTGCTTAGTTTTCGGATCTATGACGATGATATTTGTATTGTTATTTTCTGGCGAAAATGACGCGAAGGGCTGCCGGCGGTGGAGCCCGTCAGTTCGACCGCCAAACAATATCCATTTCCCTTCGTACTGGGCCACGGCGAAAGAATGGAGCCCGTCAAAGCCATCAACGGAAATTGGCTCAAGCGAGATTGAATAACCATTGCCGACGGAATTTGCAATCGCTATCGTAGGACTCGACATAGTTTGTCCACATCCATAGCTTACCAACGCCACGACAAATGTCAGCACCTTCAGGAAATGTACAGTTGAATAGACTCCCATATTGTTTCACGCAATAAGCCAAGCATCTAAAGCTAGCCTTCCCCAGATTTACTGCTCGGGAATATTGTTACCCTCAGCAATTTCTCGTTAACTGATTCTGCGAACTTTTCAATCCTTGCCACTCGACCCCTAATCGTCAAGCACACCGAGTATCCTGTGCGACGGGAACTGCCAGAACTCGGACTCATCGGCCAGACTGTACGTCTTACAATAAGCCGCTGTTGTCTAGATTCTCAGGCCTCGTATGATTGGCTGCGTTTCAAGATGTTTTAATTTCGCCATCACTAGGATCAGAATTCGGCGATCGACGTCGAGACTCGACGTCACAGGCTCCGCGCATTCAGGTGCCGATGCCGAGTTTTGGCAAAATTACTAACTGCAGGAGCAGATAGAGACCTACGATTCCGATCACATAAACCAATTCCATGATATTCCCCTTGCTTACTTTGCCGGCCCGGAATGGGGCGGCTTTGTCTCCATCGGCAGTCCGGCGGTTTGCCAGGCCGACGTACCGCCCTGGATGTTTACGATGTTGCCAAAACCTTTATCCTTCAATACCTCTGCTGCCTTCTTTGATCTATTGTCGGTCTGACAGATCAGATATACGGGCTCGTTCTTTTCGAGCCTGTCAAGGTTATCATTCAGCGTATCAAGCGGAATGTTCACCGCTCTAAGGGCATGTCCGCCAGCATATTCTTCGGCCGTTCTCACGTCAATAAACTGCGAGTACGCCTTGGCGACCAACGGCTGAGCTTCTGCCGGAGACATTTCTACGATCTGCGGCGTTGTTTCGGTAATTCCTGAATCCGTTTTCACCGCCGGTGCCGTATTGCATCCGCCCGCAAAAACAACCAGCGTTCCTATAGATATCAATACAAACTTCAACATTATTTATTCCCCGCCGCACACGTTGCTGCGGAGGCCTCGGTCGCGAGTTCTGAATCGATCCATGCCGCGGTTCCGCCTGTTACATTGTAAATTGTCTTGAATCCGGCATTTTCGAGAATGCTCGTGCCGATGCTCGAACGATAGCCGCCCTGACAGATAACGTATGTCGGGGAAGTCGGATCGAGCTTTTCAAAATCGGTTGCGAGCTTGTCGAGCGGTATATTCGTGGTTCGCACCGCGTGTCCGGCAGCGTGCTCGGCCGCACGCCGTACATCGATGAATTGCAGGTATTTTTCTGTTTCGGTCAGTGAGCTAACCTCGCCTACCGATACCTGCTCAACCGTTCGCATTTCGGCGTCGTAGTTTGCCATGAGAATGCTCCCCGTAACCGTTTCGTGGCCGACGCGAGCGAGCCGCATCACTGCCTCATCTATCTGATCCTCGGTGTCGGCAACGACGGCGACCGGTGTGCCGATCGGAATCAGCGTTCCCGCCCATGACGCGAATTGTCCTCCAAGTCCAATATTTATCGAGTTAGGAATATGCCCAGCACCGTATTCAAAGTTCTTTCTAGTGTCGATAACGACGCCATCGAAATTGATGATCTCGTCTGTCGAGAGCTGTTTTGGTTTGGCCATTTCGGTAAGCGGCAAAGAGCCCTCAAGATTTTTAGCGGCACTCTTCGGGAAATATGCTGGCACCTCGGGCTGATCTGCCGCGACGATCTTTACAAATTCCTCTTTGCTCATCGGTTGAAGTGCGTAGTTGAATTTCCGTTGATTTCCTAGCGTTGACCAGGTCTCTTTTGATAGGGATTTGCCGCACAAGCTGCCCGCCCCGTGTGCCGGATAAACCTCGGTCTCGTCCGGCAAAGGCAAGATCTTGTCGTGAAGCGAATCGTAGAGCATCCCACCCATTTCTACGGCGGTAAAGCCTTTTGACCCGATAAGATCAGGCCGTCCAACATCGCCGATAAAAAGCGTGTCGCCGGTGAACATCTTGAGCGGCTCATTTGACTTGTCAGTGTCTTCGGCAATGATCGTGATGCCCTCAGGCGTGTGGCCGGGCGTTTCGAGAAACTTCAAATTGATCTTGCCGATCCTAAGCTCATCGCCGTCCTTTACCTTGTGTGTCGGAAATTTTGTATTTGCCCGCTGCCCGTAGATGATCTTGGCCCCGGTCTTGGCTGCCAGTTCGATGTGGCCACTTACGAAATCGGCGTGCGAATGCGTCTCGACGACATACTTGATCTTCTGCCCATTTGCCGCCGCCTCATCAATGTACTGATCTACATCACGTTGTGGATCGATGATCGCCGCCTCGCCGTCAGAACCGAGATAGTACGACGCGTGCGAGAGACAACCTAAATAAAATTGCTTGAAATACATAATCTTCTCCTGTAAATCTATATTATCAACTATTAAATATAACCGAGTAGTTTTTAACTACCAGAAACACAGCCACGCCCAAGATCAGAACGGCAAACATGCTCTGTAGGCGCCTTGGAGCAATACGACTTGAAAGCAGTGTACCTATAACTGCGCCCCCAACCGCTAAAGTGGTAACTCCAGCAGCTATTCTCCAGTCAAACGGACTTCGGCTCAAGTGGCCGATGAGTCCCGCGGCACAGTTGAGAAAGATAACAAAAAGCGAGGTGCCGATCGCCTTTTTAATGTCTAGCCCACCAAAAAATACCAAGGCTGGGACTATCAGAAAGCCGCCGCCTACTCCAAGAAATCCGGTTAGGACGCCTACCAAAAATCCGGCTATTATTCCGCGCATCGGATGGGGTTTATGAAGAGTCTCAGCGACAGAATGTTTTCGCTTCCAGATCATCGAGACTGCTACTGCCAGCATCAGAACCCCGAAAATAAGCAAAAGTGTCTGGGCCGAAACCAGTTTCGTCAATGGCGAACCGAGAAGCGCCCCGACGATACCCGAAATACCGAACAGTGCCCCCGTCGACAGATCAACATTATCGCGACGCCAATGAAGAAATGACCCGAGAACGCTTGTTGCTCCGACCACTGCAAGCGACATTGCCACCGCTTCATGCGGATCGATTCCCAATAAGTAAACCAAGATCGGTACAGTAAGTATCGAGCCGCCGCCGCCGATCAGCCCTAGTGACAAACCGATCACGGCGCTCAATATCAATCCGATTAGAAACAAAACAGTCATTCTATTTCGATATAGCTGGAGCTTCGCAATTCGATGGAGCCTGATTCCACGGCATTCTTGCAAGTGCCATTCCCATTCCACAGGTATCGGTGACGGCCGAGAACGTCAATCCGGCGCCAACAAGCCCAGAGATCAGGATCAGATAAGGCCAGACAAAGACGCCCAAGAGAACCCCCGCAAGGACTAAAATACCGGCGGCAAAACGTACCTGACGTTCGAGTGACCAGACCTTCGAGCCGCCCTTAATGACCGGCAGGTTCGCCGCGGCCCAAGCTCCCATGCCGCCCTCGATAACATGAATATCTGTGAACCCCTTGTTCATTAGCTTCTCCGCCGCCTGCTTGGCCCGATTTCCCGACCGGCACATCAAATACACCGGCTTTGAATGGTCAATTTCCGCCGCGTGCTTTTCGAAGTTCGACAGCGGCATTAATTGTGCATCCGCTATTCGTTCGTTGCTGAATTCCGAAAACTCCCGGACATCGATCACCTGACATTCACCTCCGGTGTCCAAAAGCTCATTTATCTCGTGTACTGTTGACTCTCTTATCATTCTTGTTTGAAATTCCCCTATTCAAGTAATATACTCAATTCATGTATAAGCATATAACTATGTGGTTATACTGTCAAATAGAAAATGAGTAATCATCGAAAAATGTCGACCGATGCCGTGGCTCTCGTCGCGGCACGATTTAAGGTGCTTGCGGAACCACTTCGTTTGCAGATCCTTCAACACTTGGAAAATGGGGAATCCAGCGTAACTGAGGTCACAAAGGCGGTAGAGTCCACTCAGCCAAACGTCAGCAAACATCTCAAGCTCCTTCAGGACGAAGGTCTCGTAGACAAACGTCAGGAGGGAAACATGGTCTATTATAGGATCGCCGACCCGTCGATCTTTGAGCTTTGCGAGCTGGTATGCGGCAGTCTGAAGGAACGCTTTTCCGGGCAGAGTGCTATTTTCGGGTAATGCCTCTTGTCCGCAGCAACTTGGTTCTGCCGTAAATATTCGACGACGAATCGCGGCGGCTCGTCTTCTTCCAGGCTGGGCATCTCGACAAAATCAGTTTGTGTGAGGCCACGTTTCTCAAATCGTGAGAGGTCATGACGTGACATTGGCCACGGCAATTCGTCAGGTTCGACATCGTCCTCGCGGCCGCGGGTTACGACCACCAGTCTGCCGTCGGGAGCAAGAAATCCGGCGATCGCGTCTATAACTTGCGGTCGCATCTCAAGCGGCAGGGGTTGGATTGTATAAACCTCGAGTACAAATTCAAACGCCCCAAGCCAGCCGCGAACCGGTTGAAATAGGTCGCAAACTTCAAATGCGATATCTGTGTCTGCGTGCAGCTTCTTGGCCCATTCGATAGCGGTGGGCGAAATATCAAATGCGGTCACCTTAAAGCCCAGATCGTGTAGGTATCGAGCGTCATCTCCTAGTCCGCAGCCGACGACGAGTGCGGTGCGGCCATCTGCTTTAAGGCCGGTTGACTCTGCCCAGGCACAAAAGTAGTGATTGGGTTCAAGATCAGCCCACGGTATTATCTCATTATCACCGTTGGCCTCTTGATAGAGTGCCTCGAACCAGCCCAGCACGTCGCCGCGCTGATAGTGTTCCGACGCGATCTCACGCACTCGGGTTCTTGCATCATCCAAGGCTCCGTTCATTATCTCTTTTTTCACTCAGGCGTTTCGATTTCGTAAAGGGCGTACTTTCCACCGCGATCGCTACTAAATATTATCTTTTTACCGTCGGGAGAAAAATGCGGCATTGAGTCATTTGCCCGGTTTCTTGTTAGTCTCAGTTGCCCGGTCCCGTCTGCGTTCATCAAGTACAATTCCCAATTACCATCAGTGTTACTCGCAAAAGCGATGCGGCGGCCGTTGGGCGAGATAGATGGACGGTCATCGGCAAGGCGGCGGAATGTCAACCGTCTAGCCGCTTCATTGCCCCCAAGACGGACCTCAAAGATCTCAAAATTCCCATCCTCGGCAAAATCATTTGCGAAAATAACACTCGTCCGATCGGGAGACCATGCCACCGAACCGCTCATGCCCGCCGGTGCCGAATAAACTTGCCTTTGCTCACTTCCATCAGCATTCATAACGTAAAGATTATACTTTCCTGTGTTACCGTCGCGATTGGTCGAAAATGCTATTTGGCTACCATCTGGCGAATACGCGGGCCCACCATCTCGAGCCCCGTTGTTGGTTAGATTCTGTAATCCGCCTCCATCGAGATCTATTGAACAGATCTCGGTATTAGACTCGATTTTATTCTGAAAGATGATCTTCGTTCCGTCAGGCGAGAAAAGTGGGGCGATATCGGCATTTTGCGTTTTGAGAAGAACCCGGGCCTGTCTATTCGTCACATCAAAGACTCGCAATTCCCCAGACTTGTCTGGCATTTCTGCCTGATAAACGATCTGCGTTCCGTCGGGCGAATAGGATGGAAAGCTTATATTGTTTGCCTCGTCACCAAAAACAAACGTCGGGCGAGAAACTTCCGCGTTGATCACAAAAATATCATCGTTCCCGTCGCGGTCTGAGTAAAAGGCGATACGAGTTCCGTCAGGCGACCAACATCCGGGCTCGACCGTTTCATTCGCCGGCCAATCGGTCAGACGACGTATGTTGCTGCCGTCCGCATTCATTACATACACGTTCGAATTTTCATTTTCACGGTCAGATGGAAAAGCGATCTGCGTTCCGTCAGGAGAAAAAACCGGATGATTGTCCCAAGCCGGGTGGTTGGTTAATCGCCGAACGTTGGCCCCATCCGAATTCATGAGATAAATCTCTGCATTGCCATCGCGCCCACTTGCGAAAACGATCTGCTTGCCGTCTGGTGAGAAACTCGGATCGGCATCAAACGCCGGATGATTTGTTACGTTTTCCTGTTTTCCAGTTTCGAGCGAATATACAAAGATCTCGGCACTCCTGTCATCTGTCTTCGCTTGATAAACAATCTTGCTTGAGTCGCCAGACCAATCGAAATTGCCTCGCAAAAATGGCACGGCGATCTCACCAGAGCCATCCGAGTTTGCGAGATACGGACCCGTCTCATCGCCAGGTTTGGCAAAAACTAACTTGCTGCCGTCAGGCGACCACGTGCCGATCGAATCTTTGATCAAAGTCGGATTTGTTCCGTCCGAGTTCATAATCAGTGATTCAGCTTGACGAGTCTTTTCGTCTACACGCCAAAATCGAATTCGCCCGTCAGACGTCCAACGCGGTATTGTGTCGTGCTTCGGGTCATCCGTAAGCTTAATTGCCTCCATAGAATCCACCGCGGGCTTCCGGTCTTCGTTCGACACGCTACGTTGCACAAAGTAAGGCGCCAAAAGAACCGTAGCCACAACGATCGCCAAAACGGATCCACCAACAAGCAAATGCCTTCTAAAACTGACACGGGACCGACTGGAAGGCTCCGGAGCTGTGCCATCGGGGATTATTTCAGCAATGGGTGCGATAAAACGATAGCCAAGTTTTGGCACTGTCTCGATAAAATCACTGCCATTGAGTTGATGCCCTAAGTTCTTTCGCAAGGTCGAGACGGCACGGCTAACGTTACCCTCTTCGACAAAATTATCCGTCCAGATCGAATCCAGCAGTTGTTCTTTCGTGACAAGCTCTCCGTCATGCTCGACAAGTATGATCAAGAGATCGAGGATGCGCGGCGTCAGCGCAACGCGCTTTTCGTTTCTTGTAAGAAGGCGCTCGTGCGGGTAAAGCCGGAATTCGGCAAACTCAAAGTGCCGCCTGTGGTGCCCGTTATTGTTCATTTTCCAAACAATTCAGAACTTTTCCGAAATCTTTCAGGACATGACCGGATAAGTGTGAGTATAACTGGACTATTGAAAATCTTCCAGAAGTTTTATTCAAGGGGAGTTGCGTTGTGAAAGCCAAAAATATTTCAGCTGTGATTCTCGTTCTGATCCTTGTCGTCCTGACCGGACAAGCTCAAGAATTTACTCTGACGACAAGCCAGAGCAATATTATCTCCTCCAAAGCCTCGATCGCCCGGCCCGGACTCGATGGCAATCCTAACGCGATCATCGTTGCGACCCCCCTCGGCGACACCGCAAAAAATAACCCTCATCCGATCGGAGCGTGGTACTACAAGGACAAGTGGAACATCTTTAACACCGACCACGCAGTGATGCCGGTAAATATGAGATACAAGATCGAGTACTCACTGAAGCCGGATGCAAATCATTTCCTTCATATCGCTATGCGCGAAAATATCAGCGAACAGGCCTCGTATATCGACAATCCGGCCGTAAATAATAATCCCGCCGTTCAGTTTTTGATCCTACAGAACTACGCACCGGATGATCGTGCGTACAATCTGAATGCTTCGGAAACACGGGCATCTTACAATTCCGCTGCGGGGAAATGGTATATCTCCAATGTCAACGGCAAGCCGATGTTTCCGAACACTGCATATAGCGTGGTCGTTGGCGGAGTCAAAGATCCTTCGATCCGTCCCCTGCCTGTACCTACCCCAACAAGTGGGCCGATACGCCCACCGGTCAGCGAACCGACAGTGTCGACGCAGTCGAGGGCTACAGGTTCGGAGCAACCAGCCGTATCATCATCAAGATGTACGAACGAGATGGCATGGGGGACGGTCGGAAAGTGGGCCCGGCAAAGACAGGACGCAGTCGCAACGGCAGATCCAACGTTTCCTAAAATCCGATATAAAACTGTTTTGGACAAGGCTCAGAAGGTCGTCGAACTATTTAAGTTGGCAAATCCTGAATTTAAGGGCATCGAGGCCCATGCGTATCGCGGCATACATGGCCGGCCGGTTATCGCCAACGGACCCGTACCATTTCGTTTGACGATCGGTTACGGAAGCTATATCTGCGTCGGTAACGAGTCGGCAAGTGTGGAAAAGCGCGGCACCGTAATCCTGTACGGAGGCTATGGCTCGACGGTGGTCGAATTCAACAGTCTTCGCGATGTCTTCCGCGATCCTCTTCTTTCGACCGCCGACGGGGAAGAGATATTTGGGTATCAAAGTCAGCTCGGCAAATTCCACGGACATATCCTCATCGAGCCGATCGACAATTTCTATCAGGGACAGGAGGCACTAGTAATCACTCCCGACGGGAGCCTTCCCTACAAGCCAGTCTCGCGCGAACAGTACCTTCTCGGGCGGATAAAAGTTCTTGAGTCCGGAACCGGGATGCTAGACGCTATCGCGGGCCTAAAGAGAATTCTCGGCAATATGTCGACCGCTGAACGCCAGTCGCCCGCCCTCGTTCGTGATGTAACTATTTTGCCCGGCAACACAAAACTTTTCGCAGCCGAATCAGAAGGCGGTCGGCACCTTGTTACCATTGACAATAGTTATTTCAACGCAAAACTGCCGCGCGACACGATCCAACTGATCACCGTTCACTGGCATGCAAATAAAAGCGATCGTCCCAAGGTTGAGATGGTCCGACAATTCAAGGAAAACTTTGATTTCGACGCGCTAGCTCAAATGCTTGGGAAGTAATCATGAAAAAACGATCTATTCTTCTAATGTTTCTTTGGCCGATCTTTGCGTTGCAATTCGCGGGCGTCTTACGGCTAATGCCACCTGCCAATGCTCAGACAACCCGGCCAAGGCCGAAGACCGTCTGGTATGGCGAATTTACCTTAACGATCAAAGGCAAGGGTGAAAAATTAGGAGAGTTCGACGGAGATGCCGACATCTTTTGGAAGGTAGATCGTACCTATTACTCCAATTTTACGCTGAACGGTCCTTTTCCGTCAAAATCCTCGCCGACCACAGATGTTTTCCAAACAAAATTCAGCAAAGCAAATCCCCTTACGGTTCACGTAACGGTCGCCGACGAAGTAAAGGTCACGAAAAACGGACGTTACCAGCACGACTCGTATGAGAATGTTACACAAAAGACACTCTGGGAGGAAGATGCTGCTGAATCTGGCGGTTCATCGGGCAACATGTCGCTAAGTGTAAGAAAGGGATCTTTCGAGGCCAGTTTTGTTGGCCTTCCTAGTCTCCGGCCGAACAACAAAAATCTGAAGATCACGCGGTCGACGGAAACGGATCGCTCCGAATACGGTTTTGGGGACAAACCGAGGCATGAGGTCAAAACCGACGAAAGCATCTTTGAATATGTTACTGTGCTTCGGATCCCAAAGGTGACTGTCGGTCTGGAGTTAACGGTTGTGGGTGGAGTTCCCGTTTTTTACACGAAGGGGCCTCTTGTGCCCGGAACAATACCTTCGCTAATAAAGTGCGACTCCACACCACGGCAACCCGACGAACCAATGATCGAGGGTGTCCCTGATTCAAAAACTAATCTAAAAGTCATCTTAGATTGTAGATTTTCCAGGACACCATTTTATTAGAGATCCGTACCATGACGCTTGACATAAGTATTTGAACAAGGACTATTCCAACGATATCGATCTTTATCCGCTTGACCGTCATTCGTTGTTTGCCGTCAAGATTTCCCTGATATAGGTAAGTTGCAGTTAATTCCCGGCTCGCCTTGGAGATCATTTTATGAGAGCACCGATACGATGTTTGGCGATTTATTTGATCGCTTTTTCATTGGTTCTCCCGATCGAGGTATTTGGCGGCGGTATAGAAAAGAGTGTCATTTTTCCTAAAGGTAAGACGACAGTCACCTATCGGGGCAGATTGCCCCGCGACTCTGACTATGACGCTTATTTTTTTCCGGCGAAAAAAGGACAGACGTTGACGGTCAAACTCAAATGCGAAGACCCGGACGCATATCTTGCCATCTACGAGACAAGAGTGCTTGGCCCCGACGAGGACACAATTTTGGCGAACGACGAGCGCGAGCGCGAGTGGACAGGAAAGCTGTCGGTCAAGGGCGAATACAGCGTACAGGTCTATGACGCAGCAGAAAACGGGCTAAATCGTTTTGCATATACAATCGAAATCACGCTTCGATAATAACCAGCAGGAGAATCATATGAAATCCGCACGACAGATATTCCCGCTTTGGATCGTTTTGGCATTTTACTTTTTGGCTGGTCAGAACGCATTGGCACAGACGGACAGTCTTGGCCCGATCAAGTTTGTTCCGCCAAAGGGTTGGGCCAGAGCGGCAAAAGATCATGCAGTGGTTTTCAGTGACCTTAATCCGGCCGAGGGCGGTTTTTGTTTTATTACTCTTTATGCTGCGGGCGTGAGCGAAGGGTCGCCGCAGAAGGATTTTGCGACAGCGTGGAAAACCCGCGTGGTCGAGCCGTGGAGCGGCGAGACGAGTCCGAAGACTGTAACGGAAAAATCCGATGGCTGGACCGTGATCGCCGGCGGCACTCAGATCGATTTTCAGGGAAACCCGGCATTTGCCTTTCTCAATGTCGCAAGTGGCTTTGGAAAGTCAGTCGTCGTCCTCGGCATACTGAATGACAATGCTTACCTGACGCCGTTTCAGACTTTTGTCGAGCGGCTCGACATCGACAAGGCAGATCCAACGCCCGTGGTTACTGCAAATACTGCTTCTGCGACCAATCTTCGATACGATGATTTTGGCCGCCTAATTATCCCTTTGCCCACTCGGCAACTTACAATAGCGGATCTCGCGGGCCAGTGGGGCGAGGCCGCGAGCTTTCATCAGCGGTACGTTTACCGGAGCTCAGGAACGTACGCCGGGGCAGATTCGCTGACTTATAAATCTAAAATGACATTTACCGCCAACGGAGCGTATTACAACGATTTTTACGCAATTCAGAATGGCAAGATGATCAAAGAAAAGACCGCCGGTTCGATAGCGATAGATGGCCGTGTCCTTATCATAAAGGACCACAATTTTAGAAAATACCTTATCCGCGGCTGGCTAGAAATGTCCGACATGACCGTCCTAGAGGTCAACGGCCCATATTATAAGGACGATGTTATCCCAGCCGAGATATACAATAATCCAGTTCAGGGCGCCAATCTAAACCAGCAATGGGTTCGCAAGAGGTAGTGTTCCATGTACCGCTCGGTAAAACGATGAAACGTGTGGAACGTATGGAATACTATTCGACCGGAGCAACGGCTTCCCGCCACGCGGCCCAGCCGCCATCCATCGACCAGACATTTGTGTAACCCATCTTCTGCAAATTGTCAGCGGCAAGTGCTGAACGAAACCCTCCTCCGCAATAGAGCACGAGTTCGGTATTCTTGTCAGGTACATTGGAGATAATGTCGCGTTCTATAACACCTCGGCCCAAATGCAGAGCATCTTCGGCATGTCCCGCTGTGAATTCGTTGTCCTCGCGCACGTCAATGAGCGTCGCCCCCGCTGCGATGCGCTCGCGGGCTCCCGCTACATCGCATTCTCTGATGCGGCTTTTTGCGTCGTTGACGATCATTAGAAACTCATCTGAATGGATCATATCTCTACTATAGTTCGTCCTTAGGGAAAACTTCAATAGGTTCGCTGGAGCGATTCAGAACTGCCATATCGGGATGCGTTTTTGTTTGTACACCGCCGACTCGGTATAATTACCTTTTCGCATAATTCATTTAAGAGGACACTATATTGGCAGAACAATTTGACGTAACAATTATCGGAGCCGGGCCCGGCGGCTATGTCGCAGCGGTACGCGCGGGGCAGCTTGGGCTAAAGGTGGCTATTGTCGAGAGGGAAAAGGACGCACGGCTCGGCGGTACATGCGGCCTGCGGGGCTGTATTCCGACCAAGGCCCTTTTGAACGCCGCTCATCTTTACGAGAAAGCGGGACATTTTGAGGATTTTGGATTGAAAGTTTCGGGTCTTAGCTTTGACTGGCCCGGCGTTCAGAAATACAAATCCGACGTTGTGGCTAAGAATTCCGCGGGTGTCACCTATCTGATGAAAAAGAACAAAGCCACTGTTTTCAATGGCTTTGGCAAGATCGTCGGAAAGGGCAAAGTCGAGGTCGCTCTTGCTGACGGCAAGAAAGAGACGATATCGACAAAGAACATCATCATCGCGACCGGCTCGATCGTAAAGCCTATCCCCGGATTTGAGACCGATGGCAAGCAAGTAGTAAATTCCGATCATATTCTCGAACTCGAAAAAGTACCGAAGTCGATGATCGTGATGGGGTCCGGCGCAGTCGGCGTTGAGTTTGCGAGTGTTTATCATCGCTTCGGCTGCGATACGACTGTGGTCGAGTTGATGGACAGAATTGTTCCGATCGAGGACGCTGACGTTTCGAAAGAACTCGCACGGTCATTCAAGAAATCCGGCATCAAATGCGAGACAGGCATCAAACTCGACAAGCTGACCAAAGACAAGAAGGGCGTTATGGTCTCGGGCAAGAATGCGAAAGGCGAGGATGTTGCGTTTGAAGCTGAAATACTGCTCGTCGCCGTCGGACGTATGCCGATGCTCGAGGGCCTCGGGCTTGAGAACACGAAAGTTGTCGTCAACCCTCGCGGCACGATCAAGGTCAACGAGTATTGCGAGACCGACGAACCTAATGTCTTCGCCATCGGCGATGTCATCGACACAGCGTGGCTCGCCCACCTCGCCTCAAAAGAAGGCATCATGGTCGTCGAAAAACTCGCTGGCAAAAAGGTCGAGCCGATCAAGCAGAATTTGGTTCCAAACTGCACATACTGCGACCCCGAAGTCGCCAGCGTCGGCCTGACCGAAGCAAAAGCCAAGGAAGCGGGATATGACGTAAAGGTTGGCAAATTCCCATTCTCGGCCTCAGGCAAGGCCCGCATCCTCGGCGAAACGGAGGGCTTTGTAAAGATCGTGGCCGAAAAGAAATACGACGAGATCCTCGGCGTCCACATCATAGGCCCGCACGCCACAGAGCTGCTAGCCGAAGCCTGTGTCGGCATGGCCCTTGAAACCACTGCCGACGAACTCGGCCGGATCATCCACGCGCATCCGACAGTCTCGGAGGCCGTCATGGAAGCAGCGGAAGGTGTGCATGATCTGACGATTCACATGTAAGCCTAGCTGCCATCTGTCGCCGGTCGGTTGTTAGCGGTTGTTGGCAATCGACCACTTTTATTTATGTTTCCGTACGAAAAGTATAGAAATTCGGAGTTGTGGAACAAGATAGACGAAATAGTTTCCGAACTCGAAGAAAACGAAGACCTAGAATTGACCACCGCGCGTGAGTACGTCATTGGTTTTTCTGTACTCGATTGAACGAACAGGCCCCAGAATGAAAGCCACTTCATACCCGCGAAACAAGATCAACGTCCTTCTGCTCGAGAACATCTCCGACTCGGCTGTTGCAGAACTGAATTCTGGCGGTTATGCGACGGTCAAGAAGTTGAATGGTGCCGTGAGTGAGGCTGAGCTTGTCGCAGCCGTTAAGGGCATCCATCTGTTGGGGATTCGGTCAAAAACGCAGATCACGAAGAATGTCATTAATGCCGCTGACAAGCTACTGGCGATCGGGGCGTTTTGTATCGGCGTGAATCAGGTCGATCTGAAGGCGGCGACTGAACGAGGCGTTGCCGTTTTTAACGCACCATATTCGAATACCCGCTCGGTTGCCGAATTGATCATTGGACTAAGCGTTATACTGATCCGCAAGATCGCCGATAAGAACGCGGCGGCACATAGCGGGGTTTGGATGAAGGACGCGAAAGGAAGTTTTGAGCTTCGCGGCAAGACGCTTGGAATTGTCGGCTATGGCAATATAGGTTCGCAGGTCTCAAATATGGCCGAGGCGTTGGGTATGAACGTTGTCTATTACGACATAGCGACCAAGCTGCCCCACGGTAACGCAACACAGGTCCGCGACCTCAAGGCCGTGCTAAAACAGGCAGATATCGTCACGCTCCACGTACCGTCCGATGCCACGACGCACAAGATAATCAACGCCGACACTCTCAAGTCGATGCGGAAGGGGGCGATCCTGTTAAATTACAGTCGAGGCGATGTGGTCGATCTCGATGCACTCAAAAAAGTCCTCGTATCGGGCAAACTCGGTGGTGCGGCCGTCGATGTATTTCCCGACGAACCCGAAAAGAGCGGGGACGTTTTCCAGACAGTGATGCAAAATCTTCCGAACGTCATCCTTACGCCGCATATTGGCGGTTCAACTGAGGAAGCACAGGCAAATATCGGTCTCGATGTGACGTCAAAATTGATAAAGTATCTCGAACTTGGCATCAGCGAAGGTTCGCATACCGTGCCGTCAGTCAGTCTGCCGCCGCAGGCCGGCACGCATCGAATTTTGCACATTCACCGCAATATTCCCGGCATTTTGGGTCAGATAAACTCACGGCTCTCAAAGCACGGGATCAACATCGCCGGTCAGTATCTCAAGACAAACGAAGAGATCGGCTACGTGATCCTCGACGTCGAGTCTGAACTGTCTCAGGAAGCTCTTGAGATACTTAAGGGCATCAAAGGCACGATAAGGGTGAGGATGGTTTATTGAGATATTCCTCTTCAGTGGATAGTGAGAAGTTGATAGTGGTTAGCTAGGGACTATCCACTTGAAATTATCCAATAACCACTGGAGAATACGGTCAGGCGTTCTTATGAGATTTCCAGTTGCGAGTTTTCAGTTATCAGTTTCGAGAGTTTTGTGTACATCCTTCGCCGTCCTGGTGCTCTCGGTATCAGTAAGTACCCAATGGATCAAGCAAGATGTTGAAACTGCGACATCGTTTCGCGGCCTGTCGGTGGTCAATGAAAAGGTCATTTGGGCAAGCGGCACCGCTGGGACGGTAATTAGAACGACCGATGCGGGTAAGACGTGGAAGGTGTTTGCGGTGCCCGGTGCGGAGAAGCTGGACTTTCGCGATATCGAGGCCTTTGACGCAAATACGGCCTATATTCTTAGCATCGGCAATGGCGATAGCTCGCGTGTCTACAAGACGACCGACGGGGGCGAGACTTGGAAGCTGCAGTTTCAGAATGATAGCGAGACCGCTTTTTTTGATGCGATCGCTTGCTGGGACAAGTCGAATTGTCTCGCGATGAGCGACCCGGTCGATGGCGCATTTTTGCTTATTTCAACGGCAAATGGCGGCGACAAATGGGAACAGGTCGTGACTTCCAAAAAGCCCGCCACCATCGACGGTGAGGCCGCCTTTGCCGCGAGCGGCACCTGCCTGATGACACTCGGAAAGACAAACGCATTTATTGTCTCAGGCGGTAAAGATGCCCGTGTCTTCCGCTCGAGCGACCGAGGCAAGACATGGGATGTGGTCAAAGCTCCGATCATCAGCGGCACTTCGGGTAGCGGTATTTTCTCGATAGCTATGCATGACTCGAAGAACGGCGTTGCGGTCGGAGGAAACTACGAGATTCCAAAGGATAGTAAGGGATCACTCGCCTTTACCGACGATGGCGGGGCGACTTGGACGGCGGGAAAGGGGCTTGGCGGCTATCGTTCGGGTGTCGCTTACGTAGATGCCCAAACGATCATCGCAGTCGGCACGAATGGCTCGGACCGGTCCTTGGACGGGGGAAAGACGTGGGAAAGCCTAGATAACCTAAACTACAACTCCGTCCAGGCAAAAGGTAAGAAGGCAATCTGGGCCGTCGGCCCCAAGGGCTGGGTCGCCGTGCTCAAATGACGTACGCCTGGTATGACATCGCCGGCACGATCGGCGTCGCGATCATTATCATCACATATGTTTTGCTTCAGATCGGTCGAATTCGCAGCGAGCAATTTGCCTATTCGCTCCTTAACGCGATCGGGGCATTGCTGATCTTGATCTCTCTTTACTTTAGCTTCAACCTCCCGTCTTTCGTTGTCGAATTGTTTTGGCTACTCATTAGTCTTTTTGGTATCGGAAAAAATATCATGCAAAAAAAAGACTGAATCTGCCCTCGGTAGAAAACCCCCGTCTGGTAAAATCGACTAGACTCGCATGATACGAACAATAAAACTAACCCAGGCCTTCAAGGACTTTTTCAGAAATGAGAAGGCCGGAGCGATCATTTTGATCATTTGCACGGTTGCGTCTCTGATCGTGGCGAATTCGCCCGCGGGAACCGACTACATTGCATTCTGGCGAGTTTACCTGGGGCCGCTATCGCTCGAGCATTGGGTCAATGACGGCCTGATGGCTATCTTCTTCTTGCTGATCGGCCTCGAACTCGAACGCGAGATCTATTCGGGCGAGTTGTCTAGCGTAAAAAGTGCTCTATTGCCCATTTTTGCTGCGCTCGGCGGCCTTTTCTTGCCGGCAGCGATACATTTTGCGTTAAACACCGGAATGCCGACGCAGGCAGGCGTTGGTATTCCGATGGCGACTGACATTGCTTTCGCGATCGGGGTTCTGGCACTGGTCGGAAATCGTATTCCAGCGTCGCTAAAGGTTTTTCTGGTTGCTCTTGCGGTGATGGACGATCTCGGTGCGATTCTCGTGATCGCTATCTTCTATACAGCCAAGCTCTCGGTCGCGTATCTGCTTGGGGCCGCGGCAGTTGTAACGGTACTGATCGTTATGAATCGGGTCTTTCGAGTGCGCTTTTTGGCCCCATACCTAATCGGCGGAATGCTGATGTGGTATCTGATGTTGAGGTCGGGCGTTCACGCAACCATAGCCGGAGTCGTGCTGGCGTTTACCATTCCGTTTACACGTATCCGCGATGATCCGCATGGGCCATCACAGCGTCTGGAACATTTCCTGCATAAGCCGGTCGCATTTTTGATCCTGCCGATCTTCGCTCTTGCGAATACCGGCCTTGCTGTCGGCGGCGATTGGGCGGCGTCCCTGGCGTCGCCGAACAGTCTCGGCATCATGTTGGGGTTGC
The DNA here is from genome assembly GCA_049663465.1 of Pyrinomonadaceae bacterium. Taxonomy (GTDB): domain Bacteria; phylum Acidobacteriota; class Blastocatellia; order Pyrinomonadales; family Pyrinomonadaceae; genus OLB17. The sequence continues at coordinate 37,153 of JBATDM010000032.1, read as the reverse complement.
TTGCCGGAAAACCGATCGGTATCTTGATCGCGAGCTTTGTGGCCGTTTCGTTGGGATTTTGTCGACTGCCGCACGATCTGAATTGGCGTCATGTGCTCGGTGCAGGTATGCTAGGCGGTATCGGTTTTACGATGTCGATCTTTATCACGAATCTTGCATATCCGCTCGAACAACAGATGATAGATTCGTCGAAAATGGCGATCTTTATCGCATCGCTCGCGGCGGGTTTGCTCGGGCTCATATTCTTAAAGATGTTTGGCGGTCCAAAACCAGAAGACCCAGACGTTGATTCGATGTATTTTGACGATGAGGCTGATGCACAGCCTAGTTTATGAAACAGACTTTCACAAGCGTTCCATTCAAGAGCGAGAACCATCACGGCCTCACCTCGGTCAACGGCATTGCTAAGTTTTCGAGCGCCGGAATTGTACTCGAGTTTGAATCAAAGCTCTTCGGGCTGGTTTCCGACGGGGTCAAAGAGGCGCGGCTGCCGATCGCCGATCTGCTGGACGTGAGATTCAAAAAGGGCATTTGGAAACGCGGCGCTAAGATCGATATCCGCCTCAAATCTTTTTCCCAGCTTAGCGAGATCCCAAATAGCGAGGGAAAGATCACGCTGAAACTTCGCCCGGAGGATTTCGAACGGGCCCGCGATGCTGTCGAGCAATTGAACAAGGACATCGCGGAACAAGTTGCAGGGCTACCACCGCCGCATGTGCCGCTCCGATCGCTCTTTGATACGAGCGAGGACGAGACGAAAGAGTTGGAAGGCAGCGACTGAGCGAACGAGGCTCTGATCTCAACGCCTCCTGCATTACGTTGTCGTACAAAAAAGATCTCCCCAATATCACCCGTAAACCCTTGATTTGACATGGCTTCCATCTAAGGCCGCCTTTCGACGTCCCAGCTTGTCCCAGGCTTGTCCCAGCATCTCGCTGGGACAAATAAGTCGTTTGTGATCAATAGGTTACACCCGTTTTCCGAAATCTTGTCCCAGACCCCGCCTGGGACAAATAACTCGTGTCATATCAACAAGTTACAGCCCTTCAAACACGCATTTTTGCTGGTTTTAAACAAAACGCTGTCACATTGTGGCACAAATGAGTTACACCTTGGCACAGTGTGTCGTCCTGAAAAAAGTTGTCCAAAAACCTCCGCGATCTCTGCGTCTTCCTCGGCGGGCTCTGCGATAAAGAAGTAGCTAAACGCTGAGAACGCAGAGAGTCACGCAGAGTTGGCAGAGAGGCCGTGCCGCCGCCAAAGGTCAAAGGTCAAAGGTCAAAGGTCAAAGGTCAAAGGTCAGATTATTCAATTATCAAAGATCCGCCGCCCGGAATTGCCCTGGCAGATGTATGTTGCAACGATAGCACATTCTTGCACAAATGTCAAGGGAAATGCACGCCCCCGGCCGGATGTTCGTCCCCTACAGGGACCGAAAACATCGTCGCACCGCACCTAGGGAACCGCTCCCACCGGTCGCTCATCCCTAGGCTTTAATATCCGTCGCCCTCGGCGACAAGAATCGCATATGGCCCGGCCAAAACGGGTGGCGGCATTTCGCCGATGCGCGTGGAGGGAGAACGAGCGGGCCCCTCAATGGCCTTGACAACATCTACAGCTGGGCGTAAGCTTCGTTTACTCAAAAAATCAATCAGCATTCTCGAGCGATTTTCCCGCTAAGGCGGCCCGACTTTTGACGTATCACGGAGGTATACGAAAATGGGTATATTTGACGCCGAATGCTCGCATTGCGGAAGCAAAGAGCACGCAACCAGTAATTGTCCACATCCTTTTTACTCAGACAAGTGTTCGCATTGCGGAAGCACCGAACACACGGCCAGCGGTTGTCCACATCCGTTCTATTCGGACAAATGTTCCCATTGCGGCAGTCCCGAACATACAGCTAGCGCGTGTCCGCATCCGTTTTATTCGGACAAATGTTCGCATTGTGGCAGTACGGAACACTCAGTGAGTGATTGTCCACACGCGTTTTATCAGGAAGAATGCTCAAGCTGCGGAAGTAAGAACCATTCTACGTCCGATTGTCCTCACGGAATGTTCGCAAGTCGGCGTTCATCCTCGTCGTCATCGTCCTCCGGCGAGGGATGGTGGGTCCTTCCACTTGTCGGACTTTGTGTTGGGCTTGCCATCATCGTTGCCATTGTTTGGCTCGCGATCTTCGTTGTAATCCCAGTGGCCCTTCTCAATTCAGCCTTGATCCTGACCGTCCTAGCGATAGTTCTAAAAAAGTACCGAAAGATATTCGCAGCGCTCGCGATCGTGGGCGGGTTTTACATGCTGATTGACGTCGCGGCAGGCCTGCTATCGACTGTTTTCGTGAACAATGTGGTGCAGGACCGAATTTGGATCACGGCATTCGCGTATCTAAATGCCGCCGCACTTGGGGTTAGCTCTTGGTTCCTGGTAGAACCATTATGGAGAGAATCAGTCAATCTTAGGGAAACTGATCAGCAAAAGAGTGTCCTGATGACGGTCGGAGCGATACTCCTGGTTGCGGGACCGGTCATCGGACTTCCGCTGATCTATCACATCCTGCCTGTGCCCGTCGCTTCGACGGACCGACGAGCGGGAACCCAACAAGGCCGCACGACTTCCACGCCGGGCAGGCAAAGACCGAGTACCTCCAATCCCGGCACGACTAATGGCGCTCCCGAAACGACGAACAATGGACAATCCGGCAGTCTCCTTACAAATGTCAATCTGCGGTCTTGTGCCGACAGGACTTGTGACTCGCTTGGTGAGCAGTTCAAAGACGCCCGATTTCGCATTGTCGAAACACTCGATAAGGACGGTATTTTCTGGTACAAGATCGAGATCACCCAACAGGGTTGTCACGCATTAAACCTCAGTTGGTGCGGAAAGAAATTGCTGCGGGATCGAAAGAACCAAGCCGAAGTAAACCGAAGCAACTATATGGATGGGGACGATAATGCCTCAGATACCGGATGGATCAACAGCTACAACAAGGATCTCAACGTGTACACGGTGAGACTAGATTAGGCGTTTCGGGAACCGGGATTATCCGAGGTTCAGTCCTGGAGCATCACGAGGCCGCGACGTAGAATCACGGGCCTGACAACACGTTTGTTTAGGCATTTTGAGCGGCCGTTGACTTAGTTCGGAGTTCAGGGAGATGAGAAGGCTATTGTCGCGAATCGGGAGCGGGAAGTTCGTCTCGCATCGGCCGTGGTGCCGGCGTATGCTTATTACGGTTCCGGCCAGTCAATACGCACCGACCCGCCACCTTCTCGATCCAACGGCAACACTCAGTTGTCACCTGATTTCCGTAATAAGCAACGGAACTATATCCACACTCCGCCACATTTACAACACATATTTTCACCCAAACCCATTTTCTTCAAAAATAATCCCGTTTTCCCCCAAAAGCGCCCCAATTTCTCCGCAAGAAATACGCTTGGGCAGGGAAGAAATGTAGTTGGTCACGAAAGAAATCCGCTTGGTAAGGGAAGAAAGACGCTTGGATTCCAAAGAAATACGCTTGGGCAGGGAAGAAAATATGCTTGGATTCTGAAGAAATGTGCTTGGATTCGAAAGAAATGTGCTTGGGCAGGGAAGAAATTCGTTTGTGCGCCAAAGAAATACCAATTTCTACCAAAGAAGCCTGCATTTCCACGGAAGAAACTCACTTTTCATCAGCAGAAACCTGATTCCGCCGAACAATTGCCCTTCGGCGCTGGAGAACTGGACTACTGGTGGCCGAAAGCGATATTTCTGGTGAAAAAAGTCCGCACATGGAGGGCCAACCGTCGAGAATAGCCTAGAAGCAAACCGCTATTTTGCCAGTCGCATTTCAACTAGAAGGACGTTCCTTGCACCCTGTAGGGGTACGATGTCTTTGGAACAAAGCTCCCATGATCGTTGCAATTTTCGTTCAAAAAAAATAGAATACTTCATCAAATGTCAAAAAAAAGCTGACGAAGTTCAGGCAAGGTCATATGGAACCAGTTCACGTATTGTTGGCCGGTGATCGCAAATATTCGAAATTTCTCTTGGAAGGTCGAAATAAATGCCTGTTGGAATTTCAAACGGGGCGGCTGTTAGGAAGGACACTTCACGCCTTGGAAAATGCTCAGCGGGTTAAGACGGTATTGGTGGTAGGGCCTGAGCTCCTAGGGGAGCTAATTCCGGCATCTCTTCCGAGTAAACCCATCTCCCTATTGATACAGAAGGACAGTTTTTCAGAGAATCTTCTTGCCGCGTTGGAGTGGATTCAACACAATCACCCTGGTTCTCCCGCAGTTTTTGTTACGAATGATGCCCCTTTGCTTACAAGTGAGGAGCTTGACGAGTTTGCTCAGTCTGTCGTTCAACAGCCCGCTGACATCAATATCGCGGTATTTCGGACGCACCCAATCACTCTGGCTGACCCATTGGTACAACAGTATATTCGCTCGATTGTGGCCCTATCTGACGGCTTGTTTCTTTTGGCCAATCAGGTATCTCTTTCGGCTGCGAGCGCCGACTTGCTAGAAGCTGGTCAAAAAATATTTGATCTTCGAAAACAATCCAAGTATGGCACCTCCCTCAGAACGTTTTATTACTTGGTTCGGGAATGGGGAAGCGGGAAAAACGTTATTTCTTGGTTACGACTGATCATAGCAAAAAAGGTTTGGCTGATGGTTCCGAAATCGTCACTCAATAGCTGGGTGGGGATTTCACTTGGGGAGATTGAGATGCGCCTCGGGAGGGCTATCGGCCAAAAGCTTAGACTGCGCATTACCGAAATCCCAAACGCATTCGGAGCTTTCGATGCAGACACTCCGTCACAACTCAAGGAGCTAAGGAGTGTTGTTGAGCAGCAAGAAGCAAGAATAATGGATGTGGGGGTAGATGAATCCATAAAACCTTGGGAGGCTAATTATGCCGGAGTGGCTTAGCGGATATCTGACGCTTGAGACGCTTGTTCCTGTCGGTACAGTAGGCGTCGTTCTCTTTCTTGACTTTATTTTTAGGCGGGTAGCCTATAACCGTTCAGATCCACTTTCATTTTCACTTCTTGGTTTCAGCTTTTTGCTCGTTGTTACGGATGTTTCGCTCAAGGTAATCGAAATCTTTGACAAGAGGAAGGATCCCAACTACTCCGGAGCAGACGACATTATTCTTGTTCTGATTGCCTTTGCGTATGTTTTGTCAACGATCGTGATTTTTTATCTTGCCAAAATCGCACACGTTGCTTTTCAAAATGAACAGCAAAAGCTTATACACAATTATCTTGAGAACTTGCGAAACACCAACCCAACCGGTAATGGCGTTTGGGGAGCGTTAGAGGCCCTCGGCAAGAATATGATCGAACCCGATCTTTACGAAAATAACCCGGCAAAGAGGGAGAAACGGATTGAATTCCTAGAGCGGGTTCGGGACTTAGCTGGGGTGACAATTAACCCTGAAGAAGAACAAGGCAATCTAATAGTTGGGAAGGGGCCCGCTCGCCGCTGGGCCCGTGTCACTTATGCTTTTACATTTGTTTTCGCTTTAGCTGTAACATTATACTTTTTCGCTGAAAGAAACAGCGCTCACTGAACCTTCCATTTTGAGTGATCAGTCGATGCCCGAACTCCGAGTGTTTTAGTCCTCTAAATCTGGGAACATTCCAGGGTCGTACGTTGTAGTTGCAACAATCCGATCGATTTGCTTTGCATCCTCGAGAATCTTAACCATCCTATCCTGAACCGCCTGGGAGTGGCGAAGATAATTTCTGTGGGACATCTCCCCCAACCTTATCTCCGGATCGTCCTGACTTGAAAGGTGGTGCCTCAACAAAAAGTCGAGCTCATGAAGGTTCCTAAATTGAAATTGGACCATGTTCGACCACCAGCGTTGGAGATCAGGGGTTGACCCGCGTTGGATTGCAGTCGCACATTCTCGCTGCTCATCGCGGAGATCGTGTATCTCTTTGATCATCGAGTGAATCTTATCGAAAGAGGCCCGTTGGGATGAATTCAAGTTGCCGCATACGTCTTTGTAATACCCGCCATAGATAGGACACGTGAACCTAAGAGAGGGATCGAACTCAACGATACTCAAAACGGACAATTGAAGCGAACGAAGAAACGTCTGGTTGGCCATCTCAAGCGCGTTAAGCGTATGACGTAACTCTTCCACCAACTGCTTGCTAAGTTTCCGACGAATTCTCCATTCGTCAAGAAGCTTGCCGCCTTGACCGAACAGCCAACCAACGAGAACAAGGAGAATGCCGACGACGATTTTTTCACTCCAGTTGTCACTCATTCGGTTATGCTTATCTGTTCTTACGAAACAAAAAGGCTTGAGCCTCTGGCTTAAAAGAACGTGGCACTCTACCATCCGGATTGGCGAACGGTCGTTAAGAACTCATGACCAAACTGTCTAATTAATGCCAAGTGGCCGTTTTTCGCGTGCTGCAAAACACCTTGTTCAAACGGGGCCGGGCCATCAAATGTTAGATTGCCAGTTACCCCGAGTGTGAATCCACCCGCGTATAAAGCCTCGAAATACCGAGGTATTTTTGAGTCGACATGGGCTCCACCCATTTTATTCGCAATGTCTGAAACAATTTTTTCTCTGCTTATGTTTGTCGAATTGTGAACGAAAACAGCTTCCCCGCTCCACCAATCACTAATAGAGAGCGGCTTAAAGTTGGTTCCCATCATTGGAATCATCTTTACCGGCTCGGGCGAGTTGAGATCAATTCGTACCGAAAGGTAATCCAGATGGTCTCCGCGCCCACGGGCAGAAGATAGAATTTTCTTCGACCCAAATCCAAGATGCGAAATCAGTGATGTGCTTGCCATTGTATGACGAAATAGGACCCTCAATTGAGTCGCAATTCGAATGGCCTCTTGTTCGGCTCCAAAATCGTAGGCTTTGCACGAATTCTCAACGAAAACTACTTGCTCGTTAAATCGGTCAACGAACGATGCGGGGTTCACATTTGGCAAAGTGCCCTCCTGATAAAACCATATTCATAGTAAACAAGGTTCCGCCCGTTGCCGAGCGAAGCCTCTCAATTTAACAACAACTAAACCGCAGTTGCCGCAAGTTGGGATAATCTTGCGTCCCTTAATTCTAAGCAAAGATAGCACGTAAACTATAGAAGTAAAAAGACCCCGGCGGGTGCCGAGGCCTTTGATTGCTATCACGCTTGAGTAGCGTGGGTCTGAGAACCACCCCGTCACCGAAGCGGTGCCACCCCTCCTTGGTAAGGAGGGGAGCTTTTTACATTCCCATCCCCATGCCGCCCACTAAAAGGATGAAGGATGAAGGATTAAAGGATGAAGGGTGAAGGGTGAAGGATGAAAGGATGAAGGGTGACGGGTGAAGGGTGAAGGATGAAAGGATGAAAGGATGAAAAAATCACTTCTCGATCAAGAGCTTCGGTGGTGAGCACTTTTCTTTTCACGCCAGTACATGGGTTGTCGCGGCGGGAAGGTGTCCCAGCACAACTTCGCCGATGTTTAGTTTAACGCTGGCCTGATCAATGTCGATACCGACGAGGTTGCCTGATTCATCATAGTCGAGAACTACACCGTCGGAGACTTCGCGGCTGTCAACGCTCGGTCTGTGCGACAGGTCGATGTAAAGCGAATCAGTTTCGGAATAATAGTTTATCTTCATCTCTTAAAATTACTGTCCGGAAACGCATTGTGGATCGTGACTCGATCTGGTAAGGTCACCACTCTTAAGATCTTGCCATCAAATTCGTCGATCTCTGCCCAAAACCGCACTCGCATGTCATCATCCTGGATCTCAACACGCAGCGGGTTCTCAATAACAAATATACACCATTCTTTCCGCAGATAGGGGCGTTTGCGGAGTACCTCGTTTTCGAAATAAGCCGTGAACTTGTAGTCGGGAACGTAAAGTTTTTATCGCAGACACGTTGCAAACGAAAGAAGCCCCGGCGAGTGCCGAGGCCTTTTTGAAATATGAACCAGGTGGGTTCTGGCAAAATCACGTGCCAGTGTTGCGGTAGGCCCGCAACCGTCGCTCCCGGTTTGTCCTACTGCGCGAGGCGTGGGTCGGGCTTCGCTTTTAGTTCGTACTCTTTTGGCGGATCGACGCCGAGGAGGTTTTTTACGAAGTAGTCCCAACGCCGGCGCATCATGTATGGACTTGCCGCACCGTAGCCGTGGCGGGCATTTGGGAAAATGACAAGGTCAAAGTCTTTGTTCGCTTTAACCAATGCGTCAACGACTAGCCACGTGTTGTACGGCGGCACGTTGTCGTCCATATTTCCATGAGCGAGCATGAGTTTGCCTTTGAGGCCTTTGGCATAGATCTGATTTGCCTGCTTTTCGTAATTGTCACCGGATAAAAGCCCGATGTAGCGTTCGCCCCAATCATCTTCGTAATTACGATTTTCGTGGTTGCCCGACTCTGAGATACCTACCTTGTAGAAATCAGGGTAGCGGAACATCGCCGCCGCCGTCGCAAATCCGCCGCCCGAGTGACCCCAGACACCGACGCGGCTGAGATCCATATATGAATGCTTTTCTGCAAGCTGCTTGAGACCCGCGATCTGATCTTCGAGAGTATTGTCGGCCATATTGCCGTAGCAGAGATCATGAAATGTCTTCGAGCGGTCCGGATTACACGTGCCGTCGATGATGACGACGACAAATCCGAGTTCGGCCAAAGCCTGATGGTCACCTCGCGAAGGCGAGAATGACCGTCCGCCGACCCCGCCACCCTGCGGGCCGGGATAAATGTAATTGATCACCGGATACTTTTTACTCGTATCGAGATTCGTTGGTGTAAACATCACCCCATAGAGGTCCCATTTGCCGTCGCGTGATTTGACGGTAATGGGCGTCGCGGGCTTCCAGCCGGAAGCAACAAGCCGCTTGATGTCGAGGCGTTCGAGTTCGAGGAGCTGTTTGCCCTGCATATCCCGCAGGACCGAGACCGACGGTGTATCCATCTTTGAGTAGTTGTCGACGAAATATTTTCCGTCGGGTGACAGGCTGATCTGGTGATTACCATCCTCTGGTGTGAGCAACGAAAGTCCTTTGCCGTCAAAACCGACTCGGTAGAAATGCGTAAAATACGGATCGCGGCCACTCTCACGGCCGTTCGCCTCAAAGAATATTGTCCTTGCTTTATCATCTACCTTGAGTGCTCGCATGACGACAAAATTGCCCTTTGTGATCTGATTCTTGACCTTACCGGTCGTAAGATCATAGAGATAAAGGTGGCCCCAATCATCCCGTTCCGAGTACCAGATCGCCTCATTTGTTTCAGGGAAATATCTCCAGTTGACCGCTCCCTGGCCTGATTCGTATTGTGTCGAGACGACCTCTTCAAACACGTCGCGGACATTACCTGTCGCCGTATCGGCGATGCGAAACTTTGCAGATTTGTGATCACGAGTGCTTGAGACGAACGCGAGCGTCTTACCGTCATCGCTCCATTCGTTGTCGTCAAAACTGCCGCTGCAAGCGATGTCGTCGCAAAGCGTGCCGCGTCGATCATCAGCAGGAATGTTTAGCCGCACCATCTTTCCCGAATCGACGTCGATGATGAGGCGATGAATTTTGATAATCTCTTTGTCGGTCGGCAAGGGATACTTCCACTGTTCGAGCTTTGGCGAACCTACATTCGTCGTGACCAGATACATGTCGCCGACGTTTCGTTGATCCTGCTGAAATGTCACTACTTTCTTCGAATCAGGAGACCAAAGGACGATAGCCCGGTCGCTGTGTTTCCAACCGGCATTGTCCGTGGCGTAGCCAAAGTCTTTGACTCCGTCAGTGGTCAATTGGGTCTCTTTGCCTGAGGCCACATCCTTGACCCACAGGTTCCAATCCTTGATAAACACTGACTTCTTACCGTCCGGCGAGGTGCTTCCACCACCACCAAACCTGCCGCCGGGCCCCGGCGCACCACGGCCTGCGATGCCGAGGTCGTCAAGTTTCGCAGCCGCCTTTCGCGAGCCGTTCGCTGGATCGACCAGAACGTATTCGCGGGCCGTCGGCGTCATTACCTGATACCAAAATCGACCATCAGGCAGCCAATTTGGCCGAACACCGCCGCGGTCAACGAGCGGTGCCGTATTATAACTAAGCATCTTTTCAGCCCGGGCATAGTCAGCCGCAGTCATCTGCTGAGCACTGATCGAGAACGAGAGAACAAGGATCGTTAGGGCAATAATTGAGATCTTTTTCATTTGGATTTTTACCAGGAACGTGTGGCCTAAAGTTTCGATTTATCGAATAATCTCATTTTATCGCACTTGGCCTCAATAATACATCGAGGCTTGGTTCTCTGATAAGATTTGGACGAGGTTTGATGTCAAACAACTCCGGAAAACTCACGAGCGTGCATGTGATCGAGTCGGCGTCTGTCCAACGCGCGGTTTTCGTCACGGTACTTGCTTTCGCATTCTTTCTTGCGATGATGGTTGTCTATTATCTTCGTCAGAATTTGGTCTTTTTTGTTCTCGCGTCTGCATTTCTCGTGGTCTATCTGGCGATGATGTTCTCATTGATAATGCTGCGTCGAAGCGCTGTCGAGGTTTATGAGAATGGAATAAATCTCAGAAAGCGCTATACAGCCTGGGGTGACATTGTCGCAATATCGGAGGACGGAGTCGTATCTGTCAACGGCGGAAAGGACATCACTCTACCGTCAGCGTTGATCGAGCGGAAAAGACTTATAGAGTTCATCGGGTCAAAGATATCGCGATCAATTGGGCAACAATTGTGATCGTCGAAAAGCCTCACATTGAAAAGGCAGGAAAAGGTTCGTTTACGGAGTAGATCTCATCAAGAGAACATTCCAGACCTGTTTCATCTGCAGCATCGCCGCCGTCGCCGGTCACATCGTCGCACACCGGATCGGTAAATAGCCGAATTTTTCTTACATTCGATTTTCTTGTATTCTATTTAGTTAGGATTTGATCGGAGACTTTATGAGCGTAGAAGTAGTGATGCCGCAGATGGGTGAGTCTATCACCGAGGGAACCGTTTCCAAATGGCTTAAGGCCGTCGGTGAACGCATCGAAAAAGACGAAGCCATTCTCGAGATCTCGACTGATAAGGTTGATGCCGAAGTGCCGAGTCCCGGAGCTGGCGTACTGCTCGAGATAAGACATCAGGAAGGCGAAACGGTAGAGGTTGGCACTGTCGTCGCGATAGTCGGAGCCGAGGGCGAGGAGCCGGTTGGCAGTCAGCAGTCGGCAGGTAGCAGTGAGCAGGAAGCACCTGCGGTGGTCGCAATGAGTGGGCCGGAGCCGGAGGCTGTCGATGATGAGACTGCGGCCGTTTCGGCACCATCCGCACCACCGGTAGCGGAACCAAGCGGCGATGCGACCGAGATCGTAATGCCTCAAATGGGCGAATCGATCACCGAGGGAACCGTTTCGAAATGGCTAAAGGCAGTTGGTGACCAGATCGAGAAGGACGAGGCTCTGCTGGAAATATCAACAGACAAAGTTGACGCCGAAGTTCCGTCTCCGGCAGGCGGAACTCTTTTGGCGATCAACGTTCAGGAAGGCGAGACGGTCGAGGTCGGTGCGGTTTTGGCTCTAGTGGGTGCGAGCGGAGCTGTCGCTGCTCCGAGTCCAAAACCTGACGCACCAAGTCCAGCGGCAACTCCTTCGCCCGCTCCCGTCGCTCCGCTGGTTCAAAAGGCGGCACCCGCTTCCTCTAATGGCGGGTCGAATGGTAATGCCACGATCGATGAGCTTCGACGCACAAAATCCAGCCCGCTTGTTCGCAACATCGCAAAAGAACATGGCGTCGATATTACGCGAATTCCCGGCAGCGGCATTAGCGGACGCGTTACGAAGAACGACATTTTGTCATTTATCGAAACCGGCGCGGCACTACGACCGCAGGATCTGCTGATAAAAGGAGCTCCGGTCGCACCTGTTTCGACGCCAGCGAGATCGGCCCCGGTATTTTCGCCGCCGCAGGGTGCGATATTAATGGGCGACCGAGTTGAAAAGATGTCGGTGATGCGCAAAAAGATCGCCGAGCACATGACATTCTCCAAACAGACGTCGGCACACGTAACGAGCGTTTACGAGATCGACATGACGAACATCGCGAAATTCCGCACCGCACATCAGGCGGATTTTCAGGCGAAGTTTGGGACGAAGCTGACGTTCATGCCGTTCATTTTCGAGGGTGTCACGGCTGCGATCCGCGAACATCGTATCGTAAACTCGCAGGTTGACGGCGACAACATCATCTATAAGGGTGACATCAACCTTGGGATGGCGGTTGCCCTTGATTGGGGCCTGATCGTGCCGGTTATCAAGAATGCCGAAACCATGTCGTTGTCCGAATTGGCGATCAAGGCAAATGATCTCGCTGACCGTGCACGCGGCAAAAAGCTTAGTCCGGATGAGGTTCAGGGCGGAACATTTACGATAACGAACCCCGGCGTTTTTGGCGGCCTGTACGGCACACCTATTATCAATCAGCCCCAGGTGGCGATCCTATGTGTCGGAACGATCGAAAAGCGGGCAAAGGTTTTGACCTCGCCAGACGGTGACGATTATGTAGCGATCAGGCAGATGGCTTACTTTGCGCTAACCTACGATCACCGCGTGGTGGACGGAGCCGACGCCGAGCGATTTCTGGCTTACCTCAAGCAGTACATGGAGACCGCTCCGTTCACATATTGATCAACTTATTTTGTTGAGTTTGCTCAAAAAAATATGTTCCAAACGTCGTTAAAATCATATATCCTTTTGATATTGATGGTTTGTCGCCGCTTCTCTACTCTCGCCGATAATTTTCCTTATGTTGTGCAGCATACAGTTTCCCCCGGAGATTAGGCGGATAATCAACTAGTTTTTTGACAACGCGAGGAGCTGCAAAAGCGTCTATAGACGTGGTTGCAGACAGCGTTCGGCAATTCAATTTCAGGAGGCAGTATAAATGTTTAAGAAAATCTCAGTGCTTGCGTTAACGCTTGTTCTCGGCACGGTCGCGGCGTTGGCCCAGACGGCTCAGCTCAGGAATGCCGTTCCGGGGCAAAAATACAAGATCAAAGGCGTCATCGTGGCCAAAGAGGACAACAGCACGTTCATCGTTCGCGATTCGGTGGGTATCGACACGCGGGTCGTGATCGCCCCAAACGCGAGTATTAAGAATAACGCGTTTTTCGGTGGGGATCGTTATCCGGTAACTTCGCTTGTTCGTGGTCTCAATATGGAGGTCGAGGGTTTCGGCGAAAGCAGTGGTTCGGTAGCGGTCACAAAAGTTCGTTTTGACAAGAGCAATCTCCAGACAGCGCAGTCGATCGATTCCCGCGTGTCTCCGGCCGAGGACCGGCTGACGATCGCTGAGCAGAACGCAGAACGAGTTTCCGGGCAGATCGATGAGCTCATGGCAATCTCGAACGCCGCTAAGGGCGGTGCCAAAGCCGCTCAGGACACGGCTGATGCTGCGGTGGCCGGGGTCAACGCTACAAACAAACGCATTACAGATATGGACGACTACGTCGTTCAAACAACTGCGACTGTAAACTGTAGGGTCGGAAGTGCTGTTCTGTCTCCGGACGCTAAGGCTTCGCTCGATCAAGTTGCGGCGACTGCGGCTACGCTCAAGGGCTACTTGATCGAAGTCACAGGGTTTGCATCGTCTGACGGCGATGCGAGATCGAATAAGATCCTCAGCGACCGGCGCGCGCAAGCTGTAAAAGATTACTTGATCCAGGCTCACAATGTTCCGCTTCGCCGGATGAGCACGTCCTATGGGTATGGCGAATTGCAGGCTGTTGCGGATAATTCCACCCGCGAGGGCCGAGAGCAGAATCGTCGCGTCGAGATCAAATTATTGGTCAGCCGCGGGCTCAACACGAATGTTGAGGTAAAATCGCAGCCGATCGATAACATTAACGACGAAAGGTAATTCAATGAACATTGGCACTTTGAGGGCGAGATCGAAGACACTCGTCCTCAAGGTGCTTTTTGCTGATATGAGGTTTCGCTATTTTGTTTTTGCACTCGCGATCTTGGCGATCGGGTCGGCTAGTCTGGCCGCTCAAAACCCGACCCCGAAACCAACGGTTGACGATGAGATCATACGGGTTGACTCGCGGCTCGTCGTCGTGCCCGTCTCGGTGACCGATGCCTCGGGCCAGGCAGTAACAGGCCTGACAAACAAGGATTTTCGAGTACTCGAAGAAGGCCGCGGCCAAACGATCGAGAGTGTCGGCAGTGCGGATGTCGTACCGCTCGAAATAGCGTTACTGTTTGATGTTTCGGCAAGCACCGACCCAATGTTTCGATTTGAACAGGAAACGGCGGCAAAGTTTCTTCGGGATGTAATGCGTCCGATCGACAGAGCGAGTATTTTTACGATCGGCCAAGCCCCAACGATCATTCAAGGCCGGGAAACCGCTGAAAAGACGATCCAAACCGTCCGGAGTATTAGTATTACTAAGGGAGCAACCGCATTCTTCGATACAGTTAGGATGGCCGCAGACTATCTTCGTCAGAATTCACCCGAAGGCCGTCGCAGAGTGATCGTGGTCATCTCGGACGGTGAGGATAATTTCAGCGAGGGAGTCCAACGCGCTCAGCGAACTGCGGAGAGAAAGATTGTCGATAAGGGACCTGATCGGCAGTCAAGAACACTTGGCTCGTTGGTCGCTCAGGCCCAGGAGACGGCGAAAACTGATGAAAGAGCAAAAGTGTTGCGTGCTCTGCAGGATGCGGATATTGTCCACTATTCGATCAATCCAGCCGGAAGTTCATACCTGCTGAACAAGATCAGTGTATTTGGCCAGGAAAATATGCAGAGGTTCTCGGACGACACTGGGGGCACGGCGTTTCTGCCGAGGTTCCAGCCGATCGACACCAAAGACAGCTATCAGAATGCTATCAGTATGCGCAAGAACACTGAGGTTTTGGACAACATCTTTCGCCAACTGGCAAATGAGCTTCGATCACAATACGTGATCCAGTATTATTCCGAGACGGATTTTCCCGCGAATAAGTACGTCAAACTGGATGTTAGTGTCCCGGCCCGCAGCGGTGCCCGCGTGCGGGCCCGCCAAGGTTATTACGTCAAGAATTAGAAGCGGCGTTCGACACGCGGTGCTTCGACCTTTCCAGTTACTTCGACCATCCTTTTCCTTTCCATTTTTGGATCGAATGCGATCGCTCCCATCAGGGGTTCGGGTTCGGGCCGGATGAGTGGAATATTGATCCTGCCGATATCAAAGCTCTTTGATGAGAACAACGAAACAAACAAGACACCTGTGAATAGAGCGATCATTAGAGAAGCAGCGGCCGAAGCAAACAGTTTGGTTCGCTGCTTAACCTTTGCCCAACCAACCGGGCAGTCCTGTGTGATTATGCTGCCGTCAGAGCGTTGGTAAAACCGTACGCATAGGCGTCCCTCTGCATTCATGATGAGAGCCTCGGCCTCGTCCCGCGACATGCCCGAAAGATTGTAAACATTTAGGCTGCAATCGCCGCAAAAACGTTTGCGTTCGTCACCGTACATCTCGTTCCAATCCGCCGAACACGGACTCGCGACCAATAAATTTTTCAAGGGACTGTCGAATCTGGGCATATTGACTCCGTTCAAGTATTCTTCATCTAAATTAAGAACGAAGCGATCCGAACTCGCTTGCATGGAAGAACGAAAAAAAGTTGCTAAGAAAACGGGCTATCGAACTACTCAGCCGTAATGGTAAAACTGATCCCCGGAATAATAATTTTTCCAAACGTAACTTGTCGCTTTTTCCTAAATGGCCTCAATACACTTCATCATGAGTGCCGATGTCAACAAATCTCGCCGTATTTTTGTCGGAAAAATAAAACAGCACCCTCAAATCGTATTCGACAGTAAAGCTCATTAGGTGTTTAAGTTTGCCCGAAAGTTTGTGAGTTTTGAGCGAAGAATCAAAGGGGTCTTTCTGAAAGGTTTCTACCGCTCGCCAAAACTTCTCGGTCTTTGTATTGCTGCCGCCGATCTTGCGCTTGAATGCCCGCTTGAAGGAGTTGCTAAAGGCGATCTCAATCATTGATCAATTGTTTTAATCTGGCGATATCTGAGGATGATTCTAGGACTTCAAGCCTGCTCGTCTCATAGTTTTTTGAAATCTCCTCGCGGCGCTCTTCGATCAGGTAGCTGTCGATAAGGTTCCGAAGCTCTTCTTTTTCGTCAGCCGCGAGTAGTTTCACGTCTTCGACGACATCTGCAAAAACAATACCCATAGGTTCCTCCAGTGCCGATTCTATCACGATTGTTCTATCCTTCGATATTTATGCGTGATCGGCCGGCGGCGACCCACACCGATCGCATTCTTCGAAATGATCAGCGTTGGCGGCAGTTGCCGGCGTTTGAACTCATTTGCCGGATGCTCGACCTTATTCAGAATGCCGTAAACAAGTTTTGCATCATTGCCGGCCTCGATGATGTCCGTGGGCGATGCTTTTTGCTCGAAGTACATCTGAAGTATTGGGTCCATCAGTTCGTACGGCGGCAGACTGTCCTGGTCGAACTGGTTTGGAGCGAGTTCGGCGGATGGCTTTTTGTCGATGATCGCATTTGGGATGACCTCACGGCCGGCTTTTTCGTTGATATGGCGAGCGATCTGCCAAACTTCGGTCTTTAGGACGTCGCCGAGCACCGCAAGGCCGCCATTTGTGTCTCCGTATAGCGTGCAGTAGCCAACAGCAAGCTCGCTCTTGTTGCCGGTCGAGAGAACTAACCGCCCCTCAGCATTTGAGATCGCCATCAATATCACGCCGCGAAGCCGCGACTGCATATTCTCAGCCGCGAGAGATTCGCCGCCGCGGGTTGGCTTATCGAGCTTCATCTGCTTGAGCAATACTTCAAATGTTTCGGATATCGACTCGATGCGGCTTTCGCAGCCGAGATTGCGAACCAACTCTTCCGAATCTTTTATACTGCCCTCGGACGAGAACGGCGACGGCATCATCACGCACAGGACGTCTTCCGGCCCCATCGCCTCGCACGCCAAGGCTGCGACCAGCGACGAATCGATCCCGCCCGACAGGCCGATCACTGCATTTTTAAAGCCATTTTTGGCAGCGTAATCGCGAATTCCAAGTACCAACGCCCTGTTTATCGCATCGACCTCAGCCCCCGTGATTCCACGGGCGTCCGGTTTGCGGACATCGAGTTCTACGGTCTCGACAAATTCCTCGAAAGCCGAAGCCTGTAAAATGATGTCGCCCTCTTCGTCGGCGATCAGGCTGGCGCCGTCAAAGATAATGCCGTCATTCCCACCGACAAGATTTACAAAGACTATCGGTCGTTTTTGCAGCTTGGCCCGATGGGCCACCATGTCGCATCGAAGCCGGATCTTACCTTTGTTGTACGGCGATGCGTTTACCGAAACGATGATATCGGCCCCCATCGCAAGCACATCATCGGTCGGATCATTCTCGTAAAGCCGTTCTCGCCAAAACGTCTTGTCGTTCCAAAAATCTTCGCAGACAACGACGCCGAGCTTGACGCCGTTTATCTCAAACAAACGCCTGTGCGTTCCATCACTGGGCTCAAACCATCGCGGGTCATCAAAAACGTCATATTCAGGAAGGAGTGTTTTGTCAGCAAAGCCAAGCAGCTTGCCCTCAGAAATTACTGCTGCCGAATTATACAAACGCCGTCCGTCCGTATCTTCGTTGGGCCTGATCGTCCCAATGATCGCAGTTATACCTTCGGTTACCGGAATGATGCTCTGAAGCGGGTCAAGGCAGTGCTCAATGATATCGCGGTCCTGAAACCAGTCCTGAGACGTATATCCGTGGGTAACTATTTCGGGAAAGACTACAAGATCGGAACCGTCTGACTTTGCTTTCTCAATAGCCGAAATGATCTTTGAGGTGTTCCCGGCAATATCGCCGTTAGTGGTATTGATCTGGGCGATAGTGACTTTCATTTCGCTGAGTATGGGGTATACGACCTTCTACCTACAACCGAGTATTCAGGATGTCCCTTTACCGCAATCCCAATACTGCGAACTCCGGTTCCGAGGCGATCCGATTGATATCCGAGCGTGTAGCGATTCTCGATCGTGGCGAAAAGGCTTTGGTAAAGAGAATCGACGTTCTCCGCAGATTCGAGAAATGTCGTGAACCCTCCGGACAACCTCGTAATATCCATCATGCTTTGCTGAGTCGCAACGGTTTCTCGGATTGTGAGTTCTTCCCACGTACTTCTAAATTTTGTCTTTTCTTTAGCATTACGGCGGTTGTGAATCTCGTCCGAGAAACCATCAAGAATCGTGGCTACCTTTTTCTTTTGCGTTTGTAGATCAAGTCCTGCCAGCCGTGGCTCAGGTACAACTCCGTAGATCGTTGCTCTAGATCTTTCGACAGAATTGAGAATGTCTCGGACACTAAAACTTCTCTCACACCAGTCCTTAAAACCCTTTTTGCAGATTGCCAAAGTAGTCGGCCAGATCGGCTTCATCGATAATATCTCATCTCCCGACCCTTGAATCAGGACGATGGGCCGGAGCTCCGATCCAACGAATAACTCGTTCAAGACGGCCATCAAAGTCGAATATTCGTGTCTTGAGGCACCTGGCTTTCGCGCAAGAAGACGAAGAGTGCCTAGGAGTTTTTCCTTATCGTCCGTGAAATCACATAGTAGTTTAATGTCATCGCTAGCAATCGCCATTCGATCATTCGAAGAAAGTCGCTGAACCAAGTGAGTCGCGGCTCGAAGGTTCCGCAGAAAAACAGAAGGCGTGCCGCCGTTGTCAACAATCAGTACAATTGACTTCGGGGTTCGAACATCATTTCCAGAAGAAAATAGCTCGATCGTTTGGGGCGTTCCATCTTCGTTAACAATGAAATCCGATTTTTGAAGCCCAACGACAATACTCCCACTACGGTCGATAACGAGAGCGTCATTGATAACAAAGTTTGTCTCGATCCTGATTACTTCATCATCAGACGCAGAATTCGTCCGTCTCGATGTGTCGCTGGGTTGTCTATCAAATCGCTTGAGGCTTTCCCCAAATTCCTTCGCTCGATTCGTTAGGGGTTTGACCGGCTGCGATAGAATCGACGGGGAAAGCGCCAATATCAGGGTCGATAGTATGATCTCCCGTACTAGCATCAGGCCTCGCGTTCAACAGGCGTACTAATCTCGCTTTTCTTGACCATCGTCAGCCGATTGCCCCGGTCGTTGTATTTGACCTCGTCCATGATGTTGTAGATAAACAGCACTCCGCGGCCGGAGGTTTTGAATAGATTCTCAGGGTCGAGCGGGTCGGGGATGTTTTGCACATCAAAGCCTTCGCCTTCGTCTTCGATAGTAAATTTTGCTTCCTGTTTCGAAACTTCGGCAGTTATCCGGACGAGCTTTTGAGCGTCAAATTTGTTGCCGTGCTTAACCGCGTTGACAAAGGCTTCATCGAGTGCGACGAAGAGATTCGACTGCTCCGGCTTTATCACACCCAGCTTTTCCACACGTTTCATCAAATATTCGAGCACGATGTGCATCAGTGAAATTGCGCTTGGCAGTTCGAACTCGATGTTCTCGTGCAGGTCAGCAACGGACTCCTGTGTATCAACAAAACGGATCTTATAGTCGAGGATGGTTGCAACCATGTCCTTGAGCTCGTTTTCATCGAACTCATCGCGGCGGTAGTTTGCCGCACATAGCTTAAATGCCTTGACGTGTTCTCCGGGCAGGATCGTAGGGATGTCTGGTATACAGGGTGCTTCGCTACCGTTAATCGCCGCTGACGGAGCGACACAGTCCACATCAAGGTCCGTGATCACCAGGTCGTATGATTCCAGATCTGGAAGGGCCACGGCGTCAGATCGACTCTCGAGCACTCGCACCGAGTGACCGATATGCGAAAATACCTCATCGAGCGCCGTCGCGAGGTCGTCATGGTCGTCAATGATAAGAATTCGTCGCTGCATACGCGAGAGGAGAGGCTATTCGGACATACGCCCAAGCCTATGCCGTTGTTGCAAATAATACCCTAAATTGGTAGTTATCTTCTAATTGTGGCGAAACAAAACGAAAATGTGTATAGATTCGCAGACCTTTCGGATTATTCGATCAAACAGCGGCTCAAGATAAGGATTGCAGATATTATTTTTTACCTCGCTATCAGGGTTACCGGCTGGTTGACGAGGTTTGAGGTTGAAGGAATGGAGCATTTTGACGCAATATCAGCTTCAGGCCATGTTCCGATCTTTGTATTTTGGCACGACCGAATTTTTCTCAGCACCTATTTTTGGCGGGAACGCGGCATCGCCGTGATGACCTCAAAAAGCTTCGATGGCGAATACATTGCGAGATTTATTCAGCGGTTTGGGTACGGAGCGATACGCGGTTCGTCGTCTCGGGGCGGTTCACGAGCCTTAGTCGAAATGATCAAGGAAATGCGCGCCGGGATGCCGATGGCATTCACGATCGATGGCCCTCGCGGCCCGCGATATGAGGCAAAGCCCGGCCCCGTGATCCTGGCGAAAAAGACGGGCAATCCGATTTTGCCCTTTGTGGTTGAATGTAAAAGTTTTTGGAACGTCGGAAGTTGGGACAGAATGCATATCCCAAAGCCATTTACCAAGGCACGTGTGATTATTGGTGAGCCGATCTACGCTGCCGCGGATAATGATGCTGAAGAAATGCTCAAATCTCTTCAGGCGTCTCTCGACGACCTGGTAGAAAGAGGGAAGCAATGGAGCGGCCGGATCGACTAGGAAACTGGTTGTTTAGGATCGATCCCGGAAGAAAGAAAGTTGGCCGCCAATAGCACATAGCTGATC
Organism: Pyrinomonadaceae bacterium; assembly: GCA_049663465.1. Lineage (GTDB taxonomy): Bacteria > Acidobacteriota > Blastocatellia > Pyrinomonadales > Pyrinomonadaceae > OLB17. The sequence goes on along the minus strand of JBATDM010000032.1, from coordinate 16,401 downwards.
CAAATAGCATCAGCCAGAAGTAAATGTCCCAGCTGCATTACTATTGGGGCGAGCATGAAAAGTGTTGCTGAACCAAATGCGATCTGCGCCAGCACCAGCAGAGCCAGCGTGTTCGACCATCGAACAACTCGCGTGTCTTTCCCGCTTTCTTTAGCCAGCCATCCAGTCAGGAAGATCAGGAAAACACTCGTAAGTATTGCGGTGATCGGGTGCAAAAGCCTCAACCGCAATAGTATGTTCGAAGTCGGAGAAAAGTCCTGAGCAACCCCTGCAGCAAGGGTTCCAGCCGGAAAGAGCATATGTGAAAGCGCGGCGATCGACCCGCTTATTCCGACAATGAAAACTGCGATAGCTCCGACTAATATCGCAGCGCGATATTTACCAGCGATCTTCCAATTTAGATGCCCGCCACCCGCAGCATAGCGTGCTGTTAGAGTGAGAAAAGCCAACAAAACAAATGTGTTGACCAAATGGCCCGCCGCCCAGAACGGCCGGGCAGCAGTCAGATTTTCGGCCGTATTGCCGGTCAGGACAAGCCCGGCACCCACCAACGCCTCAGTGACGATAAAGATGAACGAACCGACTGCCATTTTTCGGATCGGTTCGCCCTTTCCAAACTTTCGCCACGTCCAGATCAGAAGGGCAACAACCGTAACCAAGGCCAGAAAACTCGTGATCCGATGCGAATATTCAATAATTGTCTTAAGTTCCGGAGCTGACGGAATGACCTCACCATGGCACGTCAGCCAATGCTGGCCGCAGCCGTCGCCGCTCTTTGAGGCTCGTAGAAAGACACCCCATAGAATCACCAGAATGTTCCATACGACTACGAACCATGCAAATTTTGCGAAACGGTCTAGTTTTGTTTCCTGTGCCATTTTGCTTAGAATAGCACTTTCACGCCCCGGTAAAAATCAACGATGAAGCCCTATTTTGCAACCCTGATGATCATGATCGCTTTGTCGATCTCTGCACTTGGTGCATCGCCTTATATTCTCGTCCTCGGCGTCGGGCAAGATGCAGGTGTTCCGCAAATGGGGTGCGACTCGCCATTTTGTATGGAGGCGTGGAGGAATGAGAAACTTCGGCAAATGGTTTCGTCGATCGCCGTTGTCGACCCGGAAACGGGGCAGCGATGGATATTCGACGCCACGCCCGACCTTCCGGCACAGTTTGAATTGCTAAAGGCGGCGACCGGCGATCGCTCAAATCGACTCGATGGCATTTTTTTGACCCACGCACATGTCGGGCACTACACCGGACTAATGTATCTCGGCCGTGAATCGATGAATGCGAGCGGAGTGCCGGTTTTTGCAATGCCGCGAATGAAGGAGATGTTGGAACAGAACGCCCCGTGGTCACAACTGGTAGGCCTTAAGAATATTGATCTGCACGCTTTGAAAGACAGATCATCGGTTTCCCTGAATGCACGACTCTCTGTCGAGCCGTTTGTCGTGCCCCATCGGGATGAGTTTTCCGAAACGGTCGGTTTTCGAATTAGATCGGGCACGAAGACGCTGATCTTTATTCCGGACATAGATAAATGGCAAAAATGGCAGACGCCGTTAGCCGAAGTCTTTAAGTCTTCCGACTATCTGTTGCTAGACGGAACCTTTTACGCTGATGGTGAGATATCGAGGCCGATGAGCGAAGTGCCACACCCTTTTGTTGCAGAAACAATGGAACTGCTTGAGGGTCTAACTCCAAAGGAAAGGGCGAAGGTCTATTTCACTCATTTTAACCACAGCAACCCGCTCGCACAGGGGACGAGGTCCAAGTTGAAAGAGCTTCGCTCAAAGGGATTTAACATCGCCTCGACCAGCCTTAAGTTGACCCTGTAATGCCCAAGGAACGAATCGATAGACTACTCGTCGAGCAGGGCCTGGCAGATTCGCGCACCAAGGCTCAGGCGCTGATCATGGCGGGCACGGTACTTGTAAACGAAAAAAGGGCTGAGAAACCATCAGACAAATTCGAAATAGATGCGACCATTCGCCTAAAGGGAGCGTCTACAGAATTGAAGTATGTGGGTCGAGGTGGCCTGAAGCTCGAAGCAGCACTCATGGAGTTTTCGCTTGATCCGACCGGTCTTGTCTGTATCGACGTTGGTTCTTCGACCGGGGGTTTTACTGACTGTCTGCTACAGCACGGAGCGTCAAAGGTCGTCGCGATCGATGCGGGGACCAATCAACTCGTTTGGAGCCTGAGGCAAGACCCCCGAGTCGAAGTTCGCGAAAAGACGAATGCTCGCGAGCTCAAGCCGACGGATTTCTCAGTCCAGTTTGATTTGGCTGTGATGGATGTGTCATTCATCTCGGTCACGAAAGTAATTCCGGCAATACTTTCGCTGCTCAAGCCAACCGGAATGATGGTTGTCCTCATCAAACCCCAATTCGAGGTCGGGCGCGGTGAGGTCGGTAAGGGCGGAATCGTTCGCGAAAGCGAAAAGCATCAACGAGTAACAAATGAGATCAATGCATTTGCCGAAAGCCTGGGCCTCGAGGTTCGCGGTATCATCGAATCGCCCATTTTAGGGGCCGAAGGAAACAAGGAATTCTTGGCGCTATATGCAAAGCGATAAATTGGAGCAGGAAACTGAAGAGAACCAGACATTCGTCGAGGGGCTCGATTTCTATTTTGAGGACGGCTTCATGGTCCTTACCCGCCGATATCTGCTCAATCGCGGCTATTGCTGCGAGAACATCTGTAGACACTGTCCCTACGGCGCCGAACCGGCTGCGGCCGCTATGGTCTCACAATAGGAAAATCTCCATTTCGGTGGCGTCGCCCGCATGCTCTTCTTCGAAGAATTCCGTTTCTTCTTCCTGCGGCCTTTCGACAACGTCAGGCTCAATGTTTGGAAGCACTCTTTCGTTGTCGACGTTGTCATCTTGCAAGGGCAGATTAGTTTCTCCTCCAACAGAGTGGAGAACCGTGCTCAGGATCCGTCTCAGCATCGGATTATCCGGCTGCTGAATGCAGTAGTAGATCCATTTACCATCACGACGGGCGGAAACGACATCGGCATTTCTCAAGTAGGCAAGATGCCTGGACACCTTTGGCTGACTTTCCCCAATTTGTTCAACCAGGTCTCCGACCGCCATCTCGCCTTCGGTCAGTAGACCTAAAAGCCGAAGCCGTGTTTTATCACCGAGGGCGAGAAATAGACTTTCCAGATCATTATATGTAGTTGTCTGCATATGTATTACTCCTTTCCACGCCTTTTCATATAAGCATAGCCATATCTATATGGTCAAGCCAAATGTTCCACACGCTCTCGAACCTCATGTATCCCGTGTTGCGTTTGACCGCCGTTCTCGACTAGATTATTCATCAAGGAGATCTCTAAAGCGTATGAGCAAACGCTCACTGTATACCACGGCCGTCCATGCGGGTGACGACCACGCCAGCCATTACGGAGCATTGTCTGTGCCGATCTATCCGGCGTCCGTGTACGCGTTCACGGATGCTGATGACGGTGCTGCAATTCACAACGAGGAAAAGGATGGCTACTACTACGGTCGACTCGGCAACCCGACCCAACGGGCACTGGAGGCCGCGGTCGCCGACCTTGAGAATGGCGAACAGGCATTGGCCCTCGCCTCTGGAATGGCCGCTATCTCCGCCGCCGTTTTCACACTTGTAAAGACTGGCGAGCATATCGTTGCACCGCTGTCGATGTACTCGACAACCACAAACTTTCTCCACCACATCGGTGATCGTTTTGGCATTGAAACAACATTTGTCGATGCGTCCGACGCTGAGAACTATCGCTCGGCGATCCGCCCGAACACCAAGTTGCTCTGGATCGAGACACCGACCAATCCGCTCGTTCTTATTACCGATATCCAGGCTGTGGCGAATATTGCCAGGGAACATGGCATTGCCTCGGTCGCCGATAATACGTTTGCCACGCCATTCAATCAGCGCCCGCTTGAACTCGGCGTCGATGCGGTCATTCATAGTGCGACCAAATATCTGGGCGGTCACAGTGACCTCACTGCCGGTGTCCTCGTCGGGAACGCCGAGGTCATAGAAGCCGCACGGCACGGCGCCAATAAATTCTATGGCGGCAACATCGCCCCGCAAGTTGCATGGCTCGTTATCCGCGGGATCAAGACGCTTGCGCTCAGAATGGAACGTCACAATCGTAACGCATACGCTATTGCGAATATGTTGGGTGATCACCCCGCCGTCAAGGCCGTCTTCTATCCCGGGCTTGAGTCGCATCCCAACCATAAGATCGCCACCGAACAAATGTCCGGTGGATTTGGTGGAATGATAGGGCTGGACCTCGGAACGGTTGAGGCCGGTAAGGCATTTGCGAATAACGTCAACCTCTGCACGCTCGCAACATCGCTTGGCGGCGTCGAGACGATCTTGCAGCATTCGGCGTCGATGACGCACGCGGCAATCTCGCCGGAGGAAAGGCGAAAGGCCGGTATTTCTGACGGGCTGATCCGTCTTTCGGTCGGCATCGAGGATGTTGACGAGCTGATCGTTGATATCACACAGGCCCTCGATGCGATCTGAGATCATTCTACATATGCGGAAACATATATGTCGTATATTCTTGCTATTGACCAGGGAACAACAAGTAGCCGTTCGATAATCTTTGACGAGTCGGGAACGGTCGTTTCTGTTGGGCAAAAGGAACTCCGCCAGATCTATCCTCAGAGCGGCTGGGTTGAACATGATCCGAATGAGATATTTCGCGATCAGATCGAGACCGCTGTCCATGCTCTCAACCGTGCAGGTCTTTCCGCTGCTGATATCGCCGCCGTTGGGATTACGAACCAACGCGAGACGACCGTGATCTGGGACCGGCAGACAGGTGAACCGATTCACAATGCCATCGTTTGGCAGGATCGTCGAACGGCGGACATCTGTGATGAGATGCGTGCAGCCCATGGTGATATGGTTCGCGAAAGAACTGGGCTTGAGGTCGATGCATATTTTTCTGCGAGTAAGGTAAAGTGGCTACTCGATAATGTTCCGAACGCACGGGCCAGGGCGGAGGCTGGCGATTTGTGCTTTGGCACGATCGACACCTGGCTCGTTTGGAAACTCACTAAAGGAAAACTTCATATCACCGACCAAACGAATGCCTCTCGGACGATGCTTTTCAATATCAATACTCTCGAATGGGACGACACCCTGCTTGATATATGCGACATGCGGAATATTGTGCTTCCGGAGGTTCGAGCGTCCAGCGAAGCCTATGGGTCTATTGAGATTTCTGGCGAACTGAATGACATGCCGATCTTCGGCATCGCGGGGGACCAGCAGGCGGCCCTGTTTGGCCAGGCCTGTTTTGATGCCGGCTCGACCAAATGCACATATGGTACCGGATGCTTTATTTTGCAGAATGTTGGATCGAAGCCGGTTCGCTCGAAACATCGGCTTCTTTCTACGGTTGCCTGGCAGGTCGACGGCCGTACCGAATATGCCCTGGAGGGAAGCGTCTTTGTCGGCGGGGCTGTGATCCAATGGCTTAGAGATGAACTGGGTATCATCGGGGCATCTGATGAGGTCGAGGGCCTCGCTGCATCCGTTCCTGACAATGGCGGGGTCTATTTTGTCCCGGCCTTTGCCGGACTCGGCACGCCGCATTGGGATCAGGATGCGCGGGGAACGATCAGTGGGTTGACTCGCGGAACTGGCAAGGCCCACATTGCCCGTGCGGCCGTCGAGTCGATCGCTTTTCAAACCGCCGATCTTGTGTCTGCTATGAACTCCGATTCGCATTCTAACCTTGAGGAACTCCGTGTAGATGGCGGTGCAACCCGCAATAATGCACTGCTGCAGTTTCAAGCTGATATCCTGCAAATTCCGGTCGTTCGCTCGCGAGTCTCCGAGACCACGGCGCTCGGGGCTGCATACCTTGCTGGTTTGGCAACAGGATTTTGGTCGTCCAGGAGTGATCTGGCCGAGCACTGGCAAGCGGACAAGACTTTCTATCCCTCGATCTTTCCCGTTGAGGCCGATCGGCAAATGAGTCGTTGGCACGAAGCCGTAAACCGGTCGCGTGGGTGGGATAAATAAGCATCTATGCAACATCGTCGGCGTCAAAATGGGGAGCGACCATCACGGTAGCTCCCCGTTAGTAAACTAGCTTTCTCCCGGGTCCCCGCCTTTCGATTTGCTCATTACCGGAGCGGCGGCGATAGATGGCAGCGGAAGTCCCACGCCATCGGCGCTCGTTCTCGCCGCGTCACCGTCCTCGCGTTCGCCTTTGATGTCGGCAATTATCATTTTGCCGGCCTGCTTTGTGAAATTTAGGGCTTCCTTTTCTTCGTCAAAGTCGACCATCACATAGTCGCCGGTCTCGACCTGCTCGGTGGCGACCAAATTTGACAGCGGATAGACGAGAAATCGCTCGATCGCCCGTTTCAGGTGACGTGCACCATATTTGAGATCGATGCCTTCGCCCAAGAGAAATTCCTTTGCGGGGACAGTGCATTCAAAGACAAACTTCGTTCCCGCCGATTCCGTGATCCGATCCTGAACGGATGCAAGCTCGATATCAAGTATCTGCCGCAGATGATGTTCTTTCAGGCTACGGAACACGACAACCTTGTCGATGCGGTTCATGAACTCGGGCGAGAATTTACGCTTTGCCGCCTCGAGGGCCGTCCGATAGATCTTGGTGTCGATCTCATCGTCTTCTTTGGTCTTGTCCACTTTCGTCGGAGCAAATCCGATACCGCCCGAGATCATCTCAGACATCTCGCGTGCTCCTAGATTTGAGGTCATGATGACGATCGTTTTGGAAAAATCAACGCGTCGATTATCACCGAGCGTGAGCGTCGCCTTGTCCAAAATTCCCAGCAGAAGTTGCCAGAGCGAGTCCGACGCCTTTTCTATCTCGTCGAAAAGTACAAAGGTCAGCTTGGTATCGTCCGTGTGGGCCTTGTCCAGATTTTCCTGCGTCAGCATCGGCGAGGTCTCGCGATGGCCGAGGTATCCGGGAGGCGAACCGATAAGCTTTGCGATCTCGTGCGAGTGTTGAAATTCAGCACAGTCGATCTTTACTACCGAAAATGCATCGTTAAACAAAACCTCAGATGCGGCCTCGACGACGCGCGTCTTACCCGAACCTGTCGGCCCGAGAAACAGCATCGTCCCGAGCGGACGGGCCGGATTATTCATCCCGGCGAGATATATCTGAAACAGTCCGCTCACACGCCTGACGGCGCGTTCCTGGCCGACGATCAGAGCCGTGAGCTTGTCCTCAAACTCGGCTGCCCGAGGGCTCTTTAGATCGGGGTCAAGTAAAATTCCCGTTTCCGCGTTATCTTTTTTCTTTGCCGATTCCTGTTTCATCTTCGCTTCCTCATGGAGCCTTTGCTCCTCAATATTAGAACGGTTATCCCGACTAAAACTTGCCCGGAGGGCTGACGGCAAGTTGTCGTCAATAAGGATGATTTCAAAAGATGTATCGTTGGCTGGACTTTGGGACGTAGAAGGGTCACGCCCAGATGATGGCCGCGAGTATGAAGGCCCACGCCACCCATACATTTAGCACAGAAATAATATACAGTGCAACCGTTGGAACAGAAAAACACGGGATTTCTGGAATCACCGCTATATTAGTGATATCAGCGATCCCGTAAAAAGTTTCTCAGCCGTAGCAGATATTAGTCGTAATACTCAAGGCCCAGATGAGTGATCAGTTCCTCGCCGCGCATGTGGCGGAGAGTATTCTTGAGCTTCATCAACTGGATAAAGATATCGTGCTCAGGATAGAGTCCCGGCGCCGTCTGCGGTGCTTTGAAGTAGAACGACAGCCATTCCTGAACGCCTTTCATGCCGGCTCGCTGTGCGAGATCCATGAACAGAGCAAGGTCGAGTGCCAGCGGTGCGGCGAGTATCGAATCGCGGCAAAGGAAATCGATCTTGATCTGCATCTTATAGCCGAGCCAGCCAAAGATGTCGATGTTGTCCCAACCCTCTTTGTTGTCGCCACGCGGCGGATAGTAATTGATCCGAACGACGTGCGAAAAATCTCCGTAGAGGTCAGGGTAAACCTCGGGCTGGAAGATGTGTTCGAGAACCGAGAGCTTTGAAACCTCTTTCGATTTGAAATTCTCGGGGTCGTCCAGCACCTCGCCGTCGCGGTTTCCCAAAATGTTCGTCGAGTACCAGCCGTCGAGGCCGATCATTCGCGATTTCAAACCCGGAGCGAGGATCGTTTTCATCAACGTCTGCCCGGTCTTAAAATCTTTGCCGCATATCGGCATCTTGGTTTGATCGGCAAGCTCAACAAGCGCCGGAATATCGACCGTAAGATTCGGAGCTCCGTTAGCAAACGGTACGCCCGATTTTAACGCGGCGTATGCGTAGATCATCGACGGGGCGACACGCGGGTCGCTGTCGTACATCGCCTTTTCGAGAGCCTCAAGCGAAGTGTGAATTTCGGACTCTTCAACGTAGATCTCCGTCGAGGCACACCAGACCATCACCAGGCGGTCGCAGTTATTCTTGACCTTAAAATCGGCAATGTCCTGGATAAGCTGCTCGGCGAGATCCATCTTATTCTTGCCGGTCTTTACGTTTTCGCCGGTTATGCGTTTGACGTAATTCTGCTCAAAAACGGCCGCCATCGGCTTGAGCGACGAGAGCGGTTCGGAGAGCTGATTAAGCAGATCTTTCTCAAGCACACCCGCGTTCATCGCCGCCTCGTATGCCGTGTCGTGAAAAATATCCCACGCACCAAATACGATATCGTCGAGAGCCGCGATCGGGACAAAATCCTTGATCATCGGACTGCGATCATCCGTTCGTTTGCCCAGACGGATCGTCCCCAACTGCGTCAGGCTGCCGACCGGCTGCGAAATGCCTCGCTTAACCGCCTCAACACCCGCGACCAATGTCGTACTCACGGCCCCCAGGCCAACAAGCAAAATCCCCAATTTCCCTTCAGCAGGAGCGATCTCCACACCCTTTTCTACCATCAATTTCCTCCAAAACAATCGAAACAATAAGGATACCGCCGCAAAGTTTAATAGGCAAGATAGCGGGAGAAATATTCGACCTGCCGGAACGCAGGCAGCCTGTCTGCGTGTAAGAACTGCCGCCGCCTATTTCCGCCGAGAATGTCATTGCCGAAAAGGGCATCTGACCGCGAAACGGGCGAAAAGATGCGAAAGGAAGGAAGAAGTTTTGCCACGAATTACACGAATGGGCACGAATAAGAGAATTGATCGCGTGAGACTCTTCGGACTAAGTGGGAAGGGATAAGCGAGGGGTGATAAGTTCGGAGAAACGTCTCACTTCTCATTTCTCACTTTTCACCTGTCACTTTTCACTTATTCCGGGGGGAACTCTTGCTGGTAAGAGCTTTGACCGCGAAATACGCGGAGGGGCGCGAAACAAAGAAATATTTTTAGGGCTTCGCCGCCGGTGCTTTTGGTTTTGCGGGTGGTGCTTTTGGCTGGATGCAGTTTTTGGCGATGGCGAGTACGGCGATGGTTTTGAAGTATTTGTCATCGAACCCGCGTGCATTTGCGAGGGCCATTTCGAAATCTTTTTTGCCGATGTCAGTGAAGATGCCTTCAAAGTTGCTCCCAGGGAGCGAGATGCTAGTCATGAACGCAAAATCCTTGCCGACGATCTGGCGGAAGATCCAGTTTTGAAAGAGATCGGGGTCATCGAGTTGATTCACCACTCGGACGGATTCGCTTAGTTCGTCGAGGGCAACGGAGTGATTTATCCGCTCGTAGAATTGAACGAGACTTAGCAGGACTTGGGCCTTTGCGACAGAGTTTGGAGCGCTTCGCGCGACTTTGGACACATTGTTCAGCGTGCCAAATGCGGCACCGCTATCGTTTATGGAGTCGAGCTGTTTTTTGGCAATATCGAACATTACTACCGCGCGATGGTCGATCTCGGGAACCTTTTGTGCCATTCGCTCGGCATCATCGAGACGGTCTTCCTTAATGGCTAATTGGCTGCGCAGGTACCAGAAATAGTTCATCACCTCGTTTCGGACCTTTTCATCCCGGATCTTTGGGATCCACGACAGATAGATCTCGTACTGCTCATCTTTGCGGATAACGCCGGGGTACACGATCCGGGCAATCATCGAATCGGTAAGCTTCCCTTTGCCCTCCGCTTCTTCGAGTTCAGCGATGCGTTCCTCAAAGGTAGCGGAGTTTTGCGAGGCAAACTTTTCCTTCGATGCGATGTCCTTACGCATTTCAGCGGTGAGGAGAGAGTTTGCCGCAGAGCGGGCAACGGTGAACCGCTGAAGCATCGCAGGAAACCGCTCGATAATGATCGGTTCGATATCGTTGAGGGCGGTGACCATATTGACCGCCTCGGGTGAGTAATACTTTTCCGGCACCTGATTAATATCGTCGGGATTCGCGGCGAAGGCGATAATACGTGAGAAGAATGTGTCCAAAAACGCGCGTTGCAGCGACGGATCGGGGACAAAGCCCGTTTGCTCGTTCGCAATATACCGGCTTCCGTCCTGACCGAACATTTTAGTGTTGCCGAAAGGATACGCAGAGAGATAGAGCAAATGGTTTGGCGTCTCATTGCGAAAGTTTTGCAATGCCTCGGCATAGATCGAATCTGCGAGCGACTGATTTTTGCGAGCCGTACTATAAAGCGTCCAAAACCAATTCTGGATGAGCGGATATGTCATCAATCGTCGAAAAAGATAGCGTGAAAATTCGGGATTAGTGTCCGCACTGTCAGCGGCCATATTCAGGAGATCAGCCTGTTCACGCGTTTTGTCATTCTCGTTGCGATCCTTGGCCGCCTTTTCATATTCGGCGAGTATCTGGTCGGTGAATTTCTTTGCGAGCTCGGGATCGCGTTTCGCGACAGCCTTAATAACCTCGGTACGAAGGTCGGGCATCTGCGTGAAAACCGAGCCGCCAGAACCGCTGCGTGCAAGGTTTGCCGTCTCAAATCCTTTCTCAGTGAAGTGCTCGCCCGCAGTCTTATACGCCTCGACGAAATATCCGCGGGCCGTTGGCTGATCTAACGGCCATAGGAAATCGGCGGAGCGGAGGAGTATTTTGATCCGTTTTGGGCGGGCGGTGACGGATTTGCTTTCGGCGACTTGTTGTTCGACGAGGAGTTGGGCGGTTTTGGTATTACAGGCGCCGGCTTCGCTGCTGGCGATCTGGGCGAAGGCCGAAAAGCTGCCAACGGCGAAGATGGTGAATACCGCTCTGACTACAACTTTCATTCTCGTGCCTCGATCATCTATTGATGACCTAACACACGATATATGACGCAGATAGTTGCGAAAGTCAAGCAGATTTTCCGGCCGCTGAGCGAATCTTTTTCGAATAGTTAATAGTTTTTAGCGTGGTTCTGAAAATCAAATAAATTCTTAACTATCGCGTAGCGATGTACTGAATTTAGCCGTGGACGTTTGTCCACGGTGACGATACAAAGCATCCTCGTCGCGTAGCGACGATTGAATCTAGAACGAACGGATCGTTCAATCGTCGCTACGCGACGCGGATCATTTTCGACCATATTCCGTGGACAAACGTCCACGTCTAAATTCACAAATCGCTACGCGAGAGAAAACTATTGCTTGCAAAAGGAGTATTTTTAGAACCGCCCTTTAGTTGATAGTTAATAGTCTATTTGATCTGCATCTCAAAGGGCATCATGAGCATTGCTTCGCCGCGTTTCATGCGGTCGAAGAGCGATGCGTAGCGAAATGCTTTGCGGATGTCGGCGGGGAGAGCCTCGATAATCGCGGCCTGAGCTTTCTGGTCGGACGAAAGCTGGGTCTGTTCGTTGCCAAAGTATTCTTCGAGGAACGGACGCGGTTCGGGGAAAACGATGCGGTGGACGTCTTTATCAGCCGCGAGACCCGCGAGTTCTTTTGCGATATCGATGGCTTTTTCGAGTCCGCCAAATTCGTCGATGAGGCCGTTGGCCTTGGCTTGTGTTCCCGTCCAGACGCGGCCCTGGGCGAGGGTGTTGACCTCTTCGTTCGTTTTGTTGCGTCCGATGGCGACCTTTGGGACAAAGCTGTCAAAATAGACGCTCGAGATCTGCGATTCCATTTTTGCGCGTTCCTCGGGCGTCCAATGCTCGGTTTCGCGAAAGATGCCCGCGTTCTTGCCACGCATTACGTATTCGTTTGAGACGCCGAGCCAATCATAGAGGCCTTTGACGACCGGTTTGCCCATGAAGATACCGATCGAGCCTGTAATTGTTGCGGGTTCCGCGACGATCTTGTTGGCGTTGCACGCGATGTAATAGCCGCCCGAAGCGGCGACGTCGGCCATCGAGACAACGACCGGTTTTTTAGCTTTTGCATTCTCAAGCGCGTACCACATCAGATCGGAAGCGAGTGCCGAACCGCCGGGCGAATCGACCCGCAGAACGATCGCCTTGACGGACGTATCTTTCGCCGCGTCGTTGATCGCGGCAACGAGTGTGTCCGAGCCGACCATTTCGCCATTGAGTACTCCGTTTGACGAACGGCCGATATTGATGGCCCCGGACGCATAAATGACTGCGACCTTTTCACCGCGATTTAGTCCGAGCGTGTCGGAAGGTATCTCGCGATATGCGTTGCCGCTGATGGTGCGAAGTTTGTCGCCTTCTTTGTAGCCGAGTTTGGCTTTAAGGTCGTTATCGACCTGTTCACGATAGAATGCTTCGTCGATCAGGCCGACCTCTTTCGCTTGCTTGGCGTTGTATGGAGCTCCATCGACGAGGGCTTTTACGTCTTCGATATTCTTCTTACGCGATTCGGCGATGCCATCCGTAAAGCGGGTGAAGTATTCGTCGAGAATGGCGTTGATAACCTCACGTTGCCCCTCGCCCATCTCGGTCTTTGTGTACTGGTCAGGAGCATTCTTGTATTTTGGGCCGATCTGGATGACGTCGGCTTCGACGCCGAGTTTGTCGAGCGAGCCTTTGTAGAACATCGCTTCGGCGGCCAGACCATTCATATAAATGTCGCCTGATGGCGGCAGGAATATCTTATCGGCGGCGGTCGCGATGTAATATTCCTTGTTCATGCCGATCTCCATGTAGGCATAGACCGGTTTGCCCGATGTCTTAAAATCTTTCACCGCGTCGCGAAGTTCGTCCGCCTTGCCCCAGCCGATGCCAGGAAAATTTATGTCGAGCAATACGGCGCCGATGCGGTTGTCGGCCTTTGCTTTGCGAAGCTGTGTCAGCAGGCTAGTAAATGACTGCGGTTGCGAAATGCCAAAAGCTTTTGCCAGCGGTTCCTCGGCGGTGTAGTCCGGCAAAGCGCCGGAGACGCTGAGTACCAACACGCTGTTATTCGCGACTTCTGGGCGGCCCATTGATCCGACCGCGAAGATCAGGCCGATGACGCCGACGAGGATGAGAGCGGCGAGGATACCGCCGAGAAGTAGAAAGACTTTTGTGGTTTTTGATATTGCCATTGTTATGTGTTTGACCGCCGATATTGTTAGACGAAACTCCGATCCGCGACAGTGTTAAATTGTACGTCACCAATACGCTGAAAGTTTAGCGCATAAAATTGTCGTGTCAGGCCTCGCAAACTACGAGGTTAATTATTCCGAACGCCTTTTTTCTAACTTCCAATATACGAAGGCCGGATCGCTCTGCCAACTCCGCAGTGCGTCGGTTGAAGTGGTCGTCAAAGAACGTCACGGTAAAAAGATTGATCGCGTCAAAAATGCTGCCCAGCAACCCGTCAGGGCGAACGTGTTCGAGCAGGATGACGCGGCCCCCGGGCTTGACTACGCGGCGAAGCTCGGACAGGCCTTTCTCCGGTTCGGGAACCGTGCAGAAAACCAACGTCGCAAATGCGGCATCGAAATGATCTGTGGGAAACGGTAGGTTCTGGGCGTCAGCCTGGACGATCGAGATCTCTTTGCTCTTGGCACGTGCGATCTCGAGCATTTTGAATGAGATCTCACCGGCAACGGCCTGGCAAGTTTTTGGATAAAAAGGGAAGTTTGCGCCTGTCCCGCAGCCGACCTCCAACACCGACGAACCGTCCGGAATGAGCTGGAGGGTTTCCGAACGGAGGCGGGCGAGAAGCCGCCATTCGAGCGGGGCCATCATGCGGTCGTAATTTTTGGCAGATCGATCGTAATTTGCCGGCATGGTCCTCGATGACAAGCGTGTGTTAGACGGTCACGCCGTGTGTACGCTATATTCTAATGCTTATGGGTAAGAAAGGCTCGGTCCTTATATGCGATGACGAAGAGATCATGCGTGACGTACTCGAGACGATCCTCTCGGGTGTGGGCTATAAGGTCGAGTTAGCGAAAACCGGCGAGGAAGCGGTCGAGGTGTATTCGCAGCACAATTTTGATGTTGTGCTGATGGATGTGTCGATGCCCGGCATGGGCGGACTGACGACGCTCGAAACCCTGATGAAAGCCGACCCCGAAGCGGTTGTGCTGATGGTCACCGCGTATGCGACCTTTGACACGGCTATTTCGGCTTGGGAAAAAGGTGCGGCGGGCGTGATCCGCAAGCCGTTTAAGAATGAACAGATCCTCGCACTCGTTGCCAAAGGCATCAAGAGCCGCCGAAAGGAAGAAGAACGCAAGACACTCCGGCAGGCGATGTCGCGATCTGTAAATCGCGAAGGATTTATCGGCCGTTCGGAGGGGATGGAAAACGTCTTTCGCATGGTCGAACGCGTCGCCCCCGCACGCTCCACCGTACTTATTACCGGCGAAAGCGGAACCGGAAAGGAACTTGTCGCTAAAGCGATCCACGAATCGAGCCCGCGATCGGCCGATCCTTTTGTGGTCGTAAATTGTTCGAATATCCCATCCGAGTTGCTCGAATCTGAGCTTTTTGGCCATACAAAAGGAGCTTTTACGGGGGCCGTCGCGGCGAAGAAGGGACTGTTCGAGGTCGCGGATACCGGATCGATCTTTCTGGATGAGATCGGCGATCTGCGGTTTGAGACACAGGTCAGGCTTCTCCGCGTTATTCAGGAAAGGGAATTTACTCCGGTCGGCGACACGGCTCCGGTAAAGGTCGATGTGCGAATAATCGCAGCGACGAATGTTGACCTGAAAGAGGCGGTGCGAAACGGGCAGTTTCGTGAGGACCTTTATTATCGGCTATCTGTCGTGCCTATTGAGTTGCCGCCGCTTCGTGACAGACGGGACGACATTCTACCGCTTGCCCAGCATTTTATTAGAATGTACGCGGCCGAGAATGGCCGAACTATCAGCGAAACGCTCAATCCTGAGGTGCTTTCTCTGCTTGAGAGCTACAACTACCCCGGAAATGTCCGAGAGCTCGAGAATATCATTGAGCGGGCGATCGTTATCACGCCGGGTGATGAGATCACGGTGGATTGTCTCAGGCCCGAGGTCCAGGATCCCGAGCTTGCATTCAATATGGTTGCCTCTACGGCTGGAGCGTCGGCAGAGATAGATCTGGCTCGCGGCGTCAGTTTTTATGACGAGGTCAAACGCTTTGAGATCGATCTTATCCGCCGTGCCCTCGATCAAACTGGCGGTCATCAGTCGCGTGCCGCTCGCCTGCTCGGCCTGAACGCCACAACTCTCAACTCTAAGATCAAAAGCTACAATATCGTCCGCGGCGACTAGCGGCAGCTTGGCTGCGTGCCTGATCCAGCACGGCTCGTGCTTTCCCAACCTAAATTCCATTCAAAATGACGCCGACACTAGCGTAGGGTGGTCAGATAACAGCGTGTAGGAAGAACCGAGATCGAGGTGTCGCATGATTCGTACATTATCGATTTGACCGCCTTACAGCTAGTCCGGCTAAAATCTGTCCATAGCTGACCTTGTAATCTTATCCAAAAACTTGGAGTTTTCTACGATTTTGTAGCAATAGTGGGCTCAATGCGCCCCGTCGAATCATGGCCGTCACGAGTCTTGATTAGGTGTAAATTGAAGTTACGGGCGCGTTAATTCTGAGCCCGCATTTGGCACGAAAGTTGCCCTCTACACGGTGGTAATACCGTTTATTTTGCACTTATTTCTAAGTGAGATTTTGATCTTATTTTTCTTGAGGAGGAAAGAATGAGAAAGTTTACAAGTTTTCTGATCGTCGCTGCGGCCCTCATGTTGGGGCAGATGGCGATTCACGGGCAAACAACAGGGTCCATATCGGGAACGGTAATGGACCAGAACGGAGCACTCGTACCGGGTGCTTCGGTAAAGATAAAAGGCGAGGCAGGCCAACAATTTTCGACTGTCACAAATGACTCAGGGGCGTATCGCGTCCCTGCGGTTCAGAACGGTAATTACACCGTCACCGTTTCTATGACGGGATTTAAGACCTCGACGGTCACGAATGTCAAGGTTGACGTTGGAACGCCGGTTACGGTCGACGCCAAGCTTGAGATCGGTAATGTCGGAGAGATCGTCGAGATATCAAGCGGCGGCGAAGTTTTGCAGACCGAGACGGCGGCCG
>JBATDM010000031.1:0-73302 GCA_049663465.1 Pyrinomonadaceae bacterium | reverse complement strand
TCGGAACGCAGGCTGCCAGCCTGCGTCTTGTCATCAGGAATATGGGCCTAGAATGTCCACTGTTTGAATGCGACACGCAGGCTGGCAGCCTGCGTTCCCAAAAAGAATATGTTTCGATTTAATCAAGAAAAGACTCAACTGACCACAAATTACGAAGCGATCCGCATCAGTCTTGCGTCGCCGGACAAGATACGTTCATGGTCGCACGGTGAGGTTACCAAGCCGGAAACGATCAACTATAGAACGTTCAAACCGGAGCGAGACGGGCTTTTCTGTGCCCGTATCTTTGGGCCGGTCTCGGATTGGGAGTGTCTCTGCGGCAAGTACAAGCGAATGAAGCATCGCGGCGTCATTTGCGACAAGTGCGGCGTCGAGGTCACACAGTCCAAAGTGCGGCGTGAGCGCCTCGGTCATATCGAGCTAGCGTCACCGTGTTCCCATGTTTGGTTTTTTAAGGGATTGCCGTCGCGAATCGGCCATCTGCTCGACATCACGCTCCGCGACCTCGAAAAGATCTTGTATTTCGAGACGTATATCGTGGTAGATCCGGGCGATGTTCCGGAACTCAAACAGAAAGATCTGGTTACAGATGAGCGTTATCGCGAACTTATGCGCGACTATCCTAATCAGTTTGTCGCCAAAATGGGTGCCGAGGCAATCAAGGACCTTCTTGCTCAGATCGACATCGCAGAACTCGTTGACGAGCTTCGTGCCAAAATGCGTGAGGAAACGTCACAGCAGAAGAAGCTTAAGTTTTCAAAGCGTTTGAAGGTTTCGACGTCGTTCCTTCGCTCCGGCAATAACCCGCAGTGGATGATCCTCGATGTGATCCCGGTCATTCCGCCCGAGCTTCGCCCGCTCGTGCCCCTGGATGGCGGACGTTTTGCAACGTCGGATCTTAACGATCTTTATCGTCGTGTTATCAATCGGAATAACCGTCTGAAGAAGCTCATCGAGCTGAGTGCTCCTGAGGTGATCGTGCGTAACGAGAAGCGCATGCTTCAGGAGGCTGTCGATGCGTTGTTTGACAACGGCCGCCGCGGCCGCGTTCTTCGTGGAGCCAATAACCGTCCGCTCAAGTCGCTGTCCGGAACCCTTAAGGGTAAACAGGGCCGCTTCCGTCAGAATCTGCTCGGAAAGCGTGTTGATTACTCTGGCCGTTCGGTGATCGTTGTCGGTCCCGAGTTGAAACTGCACCAGTGCGGATTGCCCAAGAAGATGGCGTTGGAATTATTCAAGCCATTTATTTACAACAAATTAGAAAAGGATCAGCACGCGGCGACCATCAAACAGGCACGTGAAATGGTCGAGCGTCAAGAGCCGATAGTCTGGGATATCCTCGAAGAGGTCATTCGCGAACATCCAGTTTTGCTCAACCGTGCGCCGACGCTTCACCGTCTCGGAATTCAGGCTTTTGAGCCGGTTCTTGTCGAGGGTAAGGCGATCAAGATCCATCCGCTCGTCTGTACGGCGTTCAACGCTGATTTCGACGGTGATCAGATGGCCGTGCATATACCGCTGTCGGCTGAGGCACAGATCGAAGCCAGCGTTTTGATGCTCGCATCGAACAATCTACTCTCGCCGGCGTCGGGACAGCCGATCGCGGTCCCATCGCAGGATATCGTGCTTGGATGCTACTATCTGACGCTCGCTCGCGATGAAATGCTGGGCGATAATAAGGCTTTCACGGGCGTAGATGATGTTCTGCTCGCGCTCGATGCGGGAGTCGTCGAAACGCAAACTAAGATCCGGCTTCATTGGAAGGGCGATCTTATCGACCTCACTCTTGAGCATCACAATCAAGATGTGATGCGTGCGACAGTTCGCAAGGATATCGATCAGGTGATCGAGACTACGGTCGGACGGGCGATCTTTAACGAACGCCTGACCCGCGACGGACTGCCGTTTGTAAATGGCGTTCTTAAGAAGAAAGGCCTACAGTCGCTCGTGACATTTTGCCATCTTCGCCTTGGCCATGAGCATACCGTAGCACTGCTCGATGATCTCAAGACGATGGGCTTTCTTCATGCGACGAAGGCTGGCGTTTCGATCGGCATTGACGATATGGTCACGCCCGCGAGCAAGAAGGAAATTATTGAAAAGGCACTGCAAGAGGTCGAAAAGCTTCGCAAGCAGTACGAAGATGCGACGATGACCGACCTTGAGCGTACGAATAAGGTGACGGCGATCTGGTCTGACGTGACCGATCACGTTGCCAAAGAGATGTTCAAGGCCATGCACACGCGTGAAAAGGAACGTAAGGAACTCAATCCGATCCTCGTTATGGCCGACTCAGGTGCTCGTGGTTCGGACGCACAGATCAGACAGCTTGCTGGTATGCGTGGCCTTATGGCCAAGCCGTCGGGCGAGATCATTGAGAATCCGATCCTCGCGAATTTCCGCGAAGGACTCGACGTTTTGCAGTACTTTATCTCGACGCACGGTGCTCGAAAGGGACTCGCCGATACCGCTTTGAAGACGGCTGACTCGGGTTATCTAACCCGCCGCTTGGTTGACGTTGCACAGGACGTTATCGTCTCCGAAGAGGATTGCGGCACGCTCCGAGGCGTCTGGGCTGAGGCAATTATCCGAAACGGTGAAGAGGTCGAATCGCTGCGTGACCGTATTGTCGGGTGTACATCGCTTGACGACATTATTGATCCGGTTGACGGTAATGTGATCGTTACGGCGAATACCGAGATTGACGAAGAACTCGGCTCAAACGTTCAGCTTTCCGGCCTGCAGAAGGTAAGGATCCGCTCGGCTCTGACGTGCGAATCCAGACGCGGAATTTGCGTCAAATGCTACGGTCGCAATCTTGCGACCGGAAACACGGTCGAGATCGGCGAAGCAGTCGGCGTCATCGCCGCACAGTCGATCGGTGAGCCAGGAACACAGTTGACGATGCGTACATTCCACGTTGGTGGTACGGCCCGTCTCGAACAAGAGACAAAGCACGTTGCCGCCATGGACGGTACGGTCAGATATCTCGGCGACCTAAAGGTCGTCAAGAACCGCAACAACGAAATGGTGTCGATGCGTCGCCAGTCCGAGATCGCTCTTGTCGATGACCGCGGACGCGAAGTTGCCCACTACAAGGTGGTTTACGGTGCCGAGGTTCACGTCAAGGATGGCCAAAAGGTCAAAGAGGACGACATCCTGGTTACATGGGATCCATTCACGTTCGCCATTCTGACTGAGGTCAAGGGTACCGTTAAGTATCAAGACCTTAAGGAAGGAAAGACGGTCGAAGAAGAGATCGATAAGGTCACCGGCCAGAAACGCCTCGTCGTTAAGGACTCGGATGAGAAAAACCAACCGCGTCTCGAGATCCGCACAGGCAATAAGGTCCAGAAGACGTATCAGGTGCCGATCCGGGCTAACCTCATTGCGGCCGACGGACAAGAGGTCGAACCGGGCGACGTTATCGTCAAAATTCCGCGTGAGACCACTAAGACCAAGGACATCGTCGGCGGTCTGCCGCGTGTCGTCGAACTTTTCGAAGCACGGCGTCCGGGCGAAACTGCTGTTATGTCCGAGATCAACGGTGTGGTCAGATTCGGCCCGATCGCAAAGGGTAAGCGAAAGCTGATCATTACCGGTGACGACGGCAGCGAACGCGAATACGACATTCCGCGTGGTACGCATATCAATGTGCAGGAGGACGACCGCGTCCGTTCAGGCGAACCGCTCATGGACGGCCCGCTCAACCCTCACGACATCCTGCGTGTCCTCGGTATGGAAGCGTTACAGAACTACCTCGTGAACGAGATCCAGGAAGTTTATCGTCTTCAGGGCGTTAACATCAATGACAAGCATATTGAGGTGATCGTTCGCCAGATGCTTCGTTGGGTCAAGATCAAGGAGGTTGGTGACACCGAGTTCCTGCTAGAGGAACAGGTCGATCGCTTCCGTTATGAGGATGAGAACCGCCGTGTCGCTGACGAAGGCGGCCAGAACGCGGTCGGCGAACCGCTGCTTTTGGGTATCACCAAGGCTTCGCTATCGACCGATTCGTTCATCTCTGCGGCAAGCTTCCAGGAAACGACCCGCGTACTGACCGAGGCGGCGATCTCAGGCCGTATCGATTACCTTCGCGGCCTCAAAGAGAACGTCATCATGGGACGTCTCATCCCGGCCGGTACCGGTATGAAATACTACCGCAACGTCAAGGTCGCTTATGATCCGACCGAGAATCAAAAGCCGACGGATGAGTACGACGAAATGAATGACTACATCCGCGGCGGTATGCCGGTTCCGATGGTTGAACCCGCAGAGGTTGACGACGGAGCATTTGTTGATGAGGACGAAGACATCGAGATCGAGGTCGACGAGACCGAGGAATTCGACATCGACGAAGCGATGAAAGTCGATGCCGGCGACGACGACGACGTTTAGTTTGAGCTCGCTGACGGCCCGCTGGACATTCCCACGTTAAGCGGATCGTTCGATCACCAAAACCGAAAGGCTATGGCAGTTTTTGCCATAGCCTTTTTTTAGCGAAGATATCTTTCTTAATGGGCAGCTTCGGCAGCCTTTGGCCTAAATATAAATAGACATCCTATGATAAATATCAGGAGCACGATCGACGCTGTATAGCGACTCAGTTCTAGCCCGCCGTCGGCGATCGGTTTATCGAGAAAATCTCCGAGGACAGCCCCGAGGGGCCGCGTGACTATAAAAGCTACCCAAAATAATATGGTATGCGAGACGCTTGTCCAGAAATACAGGACAATGGTCACCAGCAAGATCCCGCCAAAGATGGCCGCAGCTCCCAGATAGCCCAGGCCGGAATCGTCAGCGACCCAGTCGCCGAGCGCCGTGCCGAGCGTTTGGGAGAACATTATTGTGCCCCAGTAGAACATCTCTGCCTTTGCCGAGGTGATGCTCTCCACCGAGATCGATCCCATCGACCACCGCCAAACAGCCAGTGATGCGACGAGCAGCACGAAAAGTATGGCCGAGCCGCCCGGATAGCCGATACCAAGCGACCGTGTGGCAAAATCGGCGAGCGTCGTGCCAAGAGTGGTCGTTGCAATTATGGTGAACCAGTACAGGAAAGGACGAAAGGCTTTTGCCTTGATCTGAATAAGCACGGCAGCGACAAAAATAGATCCAAAGATCGCCGTGCCAAGCAGATATCCCCAACCCGTCGCTTCTCCGGTAGTTTCGCCGAGCCATGACATCGTAACCGCGTCGCCGCCGGTTTCGCCAAGTGTTGTAGCGGCGATCTTGATGAGCCAGAACAAAAAAGTTACCTGTGGCACTTTGCTGATCGCTTCTGATGTTTCGGTATTCATTGGTCTCTTCAGAGGTCTTCTTAGATCTTACTGAGTTACGCGGTCGTCCACCGCTGCCTTGTGCGGAAATAAGGCGATCATCACGACGATCATCGCGAGCAATATTCCAGAAGCCGTAAAGCGGCCGATCTCAAGCCCGCCCGAAGCTGCGGGCTTATCAATAACGTTTCCAACCACCGCACCAAGCGGACGTGTCAGGATGAACGCAGCCCAAAATATCGCAGGCCGTGACAATTCTGTAAACCGGTGCAGCGCGTAGATAGCCAACAATACGATCCCGAAAATAATTGCCGAACCGAGATACCCAAAACCCGCTGTATCTGCGAACCAGTCACCCAGTGCTGTTCCCAGCGTCTGCGAAAAGGTTATTGTCAGCCAATAAAATATCTCTGTCTTTGGCGACGAAACGCTGCCGACCGAGACCGTACCGGTCGATACACGCCAAATTGCCAGTGTCGCCAAAACCAAAAATAGGAGTATCAATGAACCGCCTGAATACCCGATCCCAAGATCGCGCGTTACCATGTCGGCGGTCGTTGTCCCGACCGTCGTGCTGGCAATGATCGCGAACCAGTACAGGGCCGGGCGAAATCTCGATGCCCCGATCTGCGCAATGACCGAGATCACGAAAATAACGGCAAACATCGCCGTGCTGATCGCGTATCCCCAGTTCAGCGACATTGAAAATGCATTCCCGCCGATCTCACCAAGCGTCGTCGCAAAGATCTTGATCATCCAGAAACCAAACGTAACCGCGGGAACCTTGCTGATGATATCCGATCGTGTATCTGCCATTTGAAACTCCGTTGTAAGGAGACAGGGCCGCCAGTGAAAACATTCGCGGCTCCGTCATTTGTTGAACCACGAATGTTAATTCAGCTGAGTATAGTTAATAATTACGGCTTCTTCTTAGCGTCTTCTTTCTTTTCTTTTGCCTCGGCCGCGGCGTCTTCTTCCTCGACCTTAACTACCTTGCCTGTTTTCGCATCGACCCAAACCTCTGAGATCGTGCCCTTTTCATTTCTGATGTCGAAGGAATAGACGAGCTTACCCTTTTCCTTCTCGAGTTCGCCGTCCTCGACTTTGCCCGGGGCCGCCCTCAAGGCTATCGCCCGAGCTTCAGCCATCGTGATCTTTGCTTGCTTAGCAAGTTTGGGGCTCTCTTTCTCTTCCTTTTCCTGGGCGAAAGTGACTAACGATGAGGCGAGAATGACGCCGGCCAAAAGGGCAAGCGAGAAGGTTAGTTTCGCCAGAGTTTGTTTATTAAATTTCATATTGTTTCTCCCGTTTTTTATGCGTACTCACGTTGTGTTTTCGCGAGTTTCAAACACAGTCTAACAATAACAATATGAACATGGGATTAATTTGGGAAGGACAGGGTAAACGTATTTTCACCATTGATAGAACTCGTCAGAGCCAGCTTCGCCCGATGAAGTTCCGCGATCCACTGTGAGATCGACAAACCAAGGCCGACTCCACTTGTTGTGGACAATTTGCTTCGCGAACGCCCCTTATCGATCCGATAAAATCGTTCGAATATCAAGCCTTGTTCATCGGTAGGGATTTCCGGCCCAGTGTTGGTAATAGATATTTGATCTTTTCCTACAATGATGGAAATGCTCCCGCCCGTGTGATTGTACTTAATGGCGTTATCGAGCAGATTCATGAGCAGACGAAGAAGGAGGGATTCATCGCCAGACACAAGCATGTTTTCGGCAGCATAATTTATTGAAATATTGCGTTTATCCGCAAGGGTTCGAACTGAACGAACACATTCACCCGCCAATTCGTCTAGATACACCTGCGAGAAATTGGCGGTGAAATTTCCCGAATCAGCCCTTGCCAGCGTGAAGAGATCGTCGACGATCTGGGTCAAGCGCTTGCTTTCGTCGTGAACGATCGCCAGGGATTCCTTATATTCGCCGACTGTTCGATCATCCTTGCTTAACGCGACTTCGGACTCACCGCGAACGATCGCCAACGGCGTCCGGAGTTCGTGCGAAGCATCCGCCATGAATCGCCGCTGCTGCTCAAATGAACTGTCGAGCCTGTCCAGCAGGCCGTTGAATGCTGTCGCCAGGCCGCCCAATTCATCCTTCTCATTCGCGACGGGCAGCCGCTCATGCAGATTTTGCGAGGTTATCTGACCGGCCCGCTCACTCATTTGCTGAATGGGCCGGAAGCTCCGTCGGGCGACAAAATATCCGGTGACGCCGGCAAGGAGAAGTGCGAGCGGGACGACGATCAGCAAGGAATAGCGAAGGCGGTCTTCGATCTCGGTCCGGCCGGCGAGCGAGTGAAATACAAAAACGCGAAAAGCTTCGCCGTCGAGAACAAATGAATGTTGAAAAACGCGATACGGTTGACCGAGGATCGCTCGATCTGCAAAGGGTGTCGATGTCGCGGTTGTCAGATCGACCGGGATATCAAATTCGGCGGTTTTTCCGACGGTTCGGCCATCCTGTGAAACTATGACGAACTGATAGTCACGAAACCGGAATGCGTCGATTGCTTCGCCAACATTCTCTGCCGGGAGTGGTCTGGCTTCCTCATCGTTTTGCTCGGCGTTGACCGCCACGACAAAGTTATTTGCCATCTCTGCCAGATTGGCGTCCGTTTCGGAGTGCAGAATGCTCAGGAACGAGAAATATATCAGCACGCTGAAAGCAACGATCACCAATGCCAACGCGAACGTGTACAGGAGCGTGAGTTTTGCCCGAATAGAACTAAACATCATCAAGAATGTAGCCTGCCCCCCGCCGCGTGCGAATTAGCTGGACCGCAAATCCATCGTCCATTTTTGTTCGGAGCCGCCTGACGTAAACTTCGATAAGATTTGAAAATGGATCGAACGTCTCGTCCCACACGTGCGTTGAAATATCTTCGCGGCCAACGACCTTTCCGCGACTGACGGCGAGGAATTCGAGCAGGGCATATTCCTTCGCGGTCAGATCGATCAGCTTGCCCGACCGCCACACGCTTTGCGATACCGTGTCGATCTCGAGATCGGCGATGCATATCTTTGGCGATCGAATCTCGCTGTGCCGCCGCAGCAATGCCCTGAGCCGTGCGAGCAGTTCGCGAAATTCGAACGGCTTGGTTAGATAGTCGTCTGCTCCCTGATCGAGACCGGCGATCTTGTCGTCGATAGCGTCGCGGGCCGTCAGCATCAGGACCGGAACCGTTATACCGGCGTCTCTGAGTCCCCGGCATACAGCAAAACCGTCTTTTCTGGGTAAATTGACGTCCAGAATGACAACGTCGTAGCCATTTATCTCAGCCTGATAGAGGCCGGTCTCACCGTCGGCGGCAATGTCCACGGCATAAGAATTTTCCCGCAGCCCCTTCGCGACAAAACCGGCAATTCGAACATCGTCCTCAACGAGAAGCACGCGCATCAATTTATCTTACGCTGAATTAGATGAATGTGGGATTAACCTGGAAAAAAGGCCACAGAGAAATCTCTGTGACCTGATTTAAATGAACACGATCCAAAAAGTTACCAGATCTCGCAAACCTTTTCACGGATCATCTTGGCTCCTTGTTTACAGCCGAACGCTGATGCGAACTCGGGCATGTTGGACATTGGGCCGTTGACTCGCCAGCGGGGGAGGGCGTGCGGGTTGCCGGCGACCTGTTGGCGTTCGGCTTCGGGCGTGTATTTGCCTGCCCAGACCTGTGCCCATCCGAGGAAGAACCGTTGCTCGGGAGTAAAGCCATCGATCTCTTTCGGCCTCGGCTTGCCCTCGAGGCTTTTCATAAAGGCATGATAGGAAACCGTTAGTCCGGCAAAATCACCGATGTTCTCGCCAAGCGTAAGGTTGCCGTTCATGAATAGCCCGGGCTGGACCTCATATCCACTAAACTGATCTGCGACACACGCGGCACGTTCGTCAAATTTCTTTCGGTCCTCATCGGTCCACCACATTTTGAGATTACCGTCGGCGTCAAACTGGCTGCCTTGATCGTCAAATCCGTGTGTGATCTCGTGTCCAATAACACCGCCGATGGCGCCATAATTGATGGCATCATCAGCAGCAAAGTTGAAAAACGGTGGCTGTAGAATTCCGGCCGGAAACGTAATGTCATTATTCTGCGGGCTGTACGAAGCGTTAACCGTCGGCGGCGTCATGCCCATGCGTGTCTTGTCACGCGGCTTGCCGAGGTCCTCAAAGTTTCGCTTGATCTGAAACTGTGCGGAGCGCATCGTGTTGCCGGCGTATGATTGGCGATCGATCTTTAAGCCTTTATAACCGCGGAGCACGTCGGGATAGCCTATCTTGCGTTTGAAAGTCGAGAGCTTTGTCTGGGCTTCCTTTTTAGTCTCGGGCCCCATCCACGCGAGACCGTCGATGCGTTCCTTCATCGCGATCATCAGGTTGTCGATGAGCACGTTCATACGGGCCTTGGCAGCGGGTTTGAAAGCGATCTTCGCATACTCCATACCGAGTGCTTCGCCGAGATTCCCGTTGACGTCCTGGGTACAAGTTTTCCAGCGAGGTTGCGGTTCTTTTTGACCAGCGAGATATCGTCGAAAGAAATTAAAGTTCTCATCGGCGAAGGCTTTTGGAAGAGAATCGGCCGCCGCGTTCAACGCCATAAAGCGGAAATACACCTTCCAGTCGTCGACCGGAACACTCGTCAACATCGCGTTGACTTCCTTAAAAAAGTTCGGCTGTCCGAGATTGATCTCGGCCTCAGGTGTGACGCCGCGTTCCGCCATATATGCCTTCCACGAAAGGTTGGGCGTCAGTTCCTGGGCGGCGGCTAGCGTGATCTTGTTATAGCGGTTGTTCGGGTTGCGAAGCTCCACCGGTGCCATTCCCGCCTTGGCGAGACGCATCTGCATGTGCATGACCGTCGCAGCGTGTGCAGCCGCCGCCTCGGGCTTGTCGCCGAGCAGCTTGAACATATTAGTCATGTACTCGACAAATTTTTCACGTATCTCGACCGACTTAGCGTCCTCTTTCGTATAGTAATCGCGGTTGCCGAGGCTCGTTCCGCCCTGGCCGGCATTGATGATCACGGAATTTGTGTTTTTCAGGTCGGCGCCAGCACCGAAGCCAAAGGCCGCCGGCAGTCCGGCATTGTGCATTTTCGCGATCAGCTTGATGACATCATCTTTCGATTTGGCAGCATCGATCTCGGCGAAGTATGGCTTGAGGGGCGTTAGCCCGGCCTTTTCGATCGCCGCCTCATCCATGCACGACGAATAGAAATCCCCGATCAATTGCGTGTCGCTGCCTGCCGCAGCCTTTGTCTTCGTCGCCGTCTCCAGCACATTTTTGAGCAGTGCATTATTGTTGTCGGCGAGAATGTTGAAAGTTCCCCAGCGCGACTCCGACGCCGGGATCTGCGTGTTCTTCAGCCAGGTTCCGTTGGCATAGGTGAAAAAATCTTCACATGCCTCGACCGACCGATCCATCCGGCCCGTGTCAAAGCCCGTGCTCTGAGCCAAAGTGCCGCTCCACAGCGAAAGCAAAACTGCTCCCGCCATTACAATACGAAATGAGAATGTGCGCATATTTACTCCTGAATGTTTCCTGATAATACTCAAAAAAGCCGAAAAAGGTTTACTAAATTCTATAACACCGGAATGAACCGCTCTTCGACGCGATCCCGAAGTTCGGTGGCGAGGATTTTCCGGTCCGAATTCGCCACAGGCTCGTCGCCAAAATTTATCACTGCCGTATATTCGCTCACATGAAACAGCCGCCATAGGTGCGCGAAGAAGCTGATTTCTTCCCACCAGCATGCGGCGAGATTTGCGGGCAGTTCTCCCTCGGGGGTGCGGTAGCTGATCGCCGCGTACGACACGGGAATATCCTTTCGTGCGGCGAACTCCAAAAACGATGAGTTAAACGGCAGTA
Source organism: Pyrinomonadaceae bacterium (assembly GCA_049663465.1). GTDB lineage: Bacteria > Acidobacteriota > Blastocatellia > Pyrinomonadales > Pyrinomonadaceae > OLB17. The sequence goes on along the minus strand of JBATDM010000031.1, from coordinate 62,132 downwards.
CGGCCTCGCCTTTTGTACTCGTGCCCTCGGGAAAAACGATGACGCCTTCGCCGGCGTCGAGCCGCTCAATTATCTTTTCACCTGCCCGCGGTATATCCCGTCGATTGGTCCTGTCGATAAAGATCGTGCCCATATCGCGGCAAATTCGCCCGGCAAGAAACCACGTCTCAACCTCAGCTTTTGCTACGAACACGCCTTTTACGACCGCACGCAAGGCCGCGATATCGGTGTAGCTTAGGTGATTCGTGACCAGAAAGAATGGTGGTTTGGGCGGTGTGCCGATGACCTCGATCTTCATATTCGAGATCCATACAAAGCTCCGGGTCCACGCTCCAAATGTGATCTGGCGCCAATAGACCTTGTTCGGGACAAAGATGTGCGTAAAGAACCACGAATAGTAGATCGCCAACGTTCCGAAGACGAACATTACAATTCGGATAGCGGCTCTAATGGTTCTCATCGGCAGGCTGTGGACCTAGTTCTTGTCAACTTTCTTAAAATTATATCTTAGCAAAAACCGCATCGGCAATGACTTGCCATTTCGCTCGGCGGGCCGCCAATTCATCGCCCGAACCGTTTTATCGACAGAATCGTCCAGTCCAAAACCAGCCCACCTTACGATCTCGGTTCGAGCTATCGTTCCCGCTGCATCCGTATCGACAAGGATCTCGACGGTTGCTGTAACGTCATAGAGAGCTGCCATTTCCGTGTACTCTGGTTTGACCCGCCGATAGGGAATCGGCGCACGGAAGTTTTTCGCTGCCGGTGAGTTTAGGTCCGGAACCTCTTCGATAGCCAGCGGATCGGCCGCAGTAAGTTCCTTTCTCGACGCTTCGCGCATAGCGGTTTCTAAATCTGTCGAGATGGCGGAGGCCGCATCATCAAGGATCTTTTCAGACAGGTCAGTATTTACGCTCTCGAATGTCGGCAGCTTCCAGAGAATTAGTTGACCGGTTTTGCTGCTGACAACATAGATGACAGCATAGGCCTCAAAATAGTCCTTTTTCTGAAATGCGCTGCGGCGCTGCACAACCGAACGGAGCAGGACGAAATAGTCGCAGCCGATCACGGCACCGATACGTTTTGATTCGTCAGCCGTGAGATTAAAGGGCGTCGGCGGCGACACCGATGCGTATGCAGCTTGGGCAAGCGAAAGGTCTAGAACTTGAAGGCGATCGGAGAATGCGTCCGCGATCTTTTCGCTAAATCGAACACTGGATTCGGCCTTGTCAGGTGTCAAGATCGCGATCCTTTGCGCGGCGATTGGGAAATTAAACGCAAAGACGCAAAGTAGCAAAGACGCAAAGAGAGAAAGACAATTTAGAAGGGAGAACGCCTGGGTGGGATTCCTTTGCGTCTTCGCCCCTTTGCGTCTTCGCGTTAAAAAACTAGTTCTTATGGTAAAGCTCACCGATCTTGTCCTTAAGTTCAGCCGGAAAACAGATGCGATGTATTCGATACCCTTCCTGCAGCCCGCGAACAGCGGCGCTTACCACGGATATCTCGCGGATCGCCGGGCGGGAAAATCCCTCTTCTACAAAGATGAGATCTTTCGCGTCGGACGTTTCCTTTGAGTAGAACGAGTACGAAGCATTCCTCGCCTTATCTTCGACAAAATAATAGTCCGGCTCAAAACCCGCATCCGTGACGATCTGCCGTGCGGAGGCGACGAACCCATCGCGGTCGGCCTCAGGCATATCGAGATCGTATGCTTTGAAAAGTCGGCGATTAAGGAATCGTGTTGCGAGATCGGATAGTATCGGATCGTCCGAATGCTGCCAGCGTTTGATGCTGAACATTACGTCATTGTCATCCAATTCCAGATGCTCAGCAAGCCTGAGTTTTCCGCCCGAGAGAACGGTTTCCATCGGTGTGCCGGCTGCATTCCAAACCGATCCGCCGTCCTGATGAACAGCTAAAGCACGGCGAAGCATTACTTTCAGAACTGCCTCGGCGGACCGAAGCGTACGATGAAAATACACTTGCCGGTACATATAATATCGTGCCTGCAGGTAGTCCTCGACCGCGTAAATTCCGGGGGCCGAAACATATAAATGATCGTCGGCCTCGTTGATCTCGATCGATTTGATTATCCATTCGAGGTCAAAAATGCCGTATTTCGCCCCCGTCATCAGGCTGTCGCGAAGCAGGTAATCCATCCGATCGACATCGAGCTGAGAAGAGACAAGCTGAGCAAGCGCCCGGTGCTCAAAATCGCCGCGGATTATCGCCGCGACGTCATCCGCAAGAGTGCCCGAATAGCCCCGCAATAGACGGCCGATCTCGGTTTCGCCGCTCAGCACCGCTTCGATCGTGAATTCTTCGTGATGAAATCTGAGTATCGATTCGATCACATGCGAGAACGGTCCGTGGCCGATGTCGTGGACGAGAGCCGCAACACGAACCGCCGTCTGGGCTTCGGGCGAAATGTCATATTTTAGGCGCAGCTTCGCGACCATTCGCGCCGCAAGATGAAAAGCACCGAGCGAGTGGGCAAACCGTGAATGCTCAGCCGCCTGATACGCAAAATACGCGAGGCCAAGCTGCCGAATTCGCCGGAGGCGCTGAAATTCCGGCGTATCGACGAGAGCAATGATCAGCTTGCCCTCAGCCGAGTCCGTATTGACGCGGATTATGTTGTGTACCGAATCGCGGTAGATCCTTTCTGACATTTTTTGTGACCTATTTGATGTTGATGTTATCAGGAAACTGCGCGAAGTTGATATTGACTAGCCATCTTTCAGTACATATTGTTTACCAATGAGATCGATCCACGGCGAAAAAGTGAACGGCATCAATGTCGATGCAAACACCCGCTGTGAACACTACCATAGCGACATCGACATTATTGCCATCAAATTCAAATGCTGCGGCCAATGGTTCCCATGCTACGAATGTCACGCAGCGGTCGCTGATCACGAGGCAAAGGTTTGGACCTTAAGCGAATTTGACACCGAAGCAATTCTTTGCGGAAACTGTGGTGAGCAACTCTCCATAACAGAATATATGGACGGTGGTTCGGCCTGTACCAAATGCAGATACCCGTTCAATCCCGGCTGCTCAAACCACTATCATCTTTACTTTGAGCAAGCTACTTAGCTCCTCGCCCGAGAACCTCAAACAGGAACTCAAATATCTCAATATTTCTGCGGGCCCCTTCAACGGTTTCACCCCAGGTATATAGGCCATGTCGCCGAATATATATCCCGTTTACAGCCGGACTCTCGACCAGCACATTTTCTATGACGTGCGAGAGGGCGATCTGATCTGTTGAGTTTTCGACGATCGGAAGCCGCTCGGTGTGCTCATGGCTGATCACCTCGGCGAGTCCCTTGAGCACCTCGTGGCCGCTTAGAACTATCGAACCATCAACAAAAAATTTATCAGATAGCAGAGTCCCCCAAACCGTTTGCGAGTACAAAATGCAGCGTGCCCGTGGCCGCAGACGATAGATCGAAAGGTGTAGCAGCGTTTCGTCCGAAGGTCGGCCAAATCCTTGCAAGATCTCGGCGTCGTCATCGAGTTCGAGAAAGTTGGTGTCGTCAAGGGTGCCTTTTTCATTTCCCGCAGCCGTAATGCAAAGACGCATCGGTTTTCGCGCAAGCAGGATACTGAAATTTCCGCTCGCACCGCGTGCCCAACCGCGTCGGTAAAATTCGCGTCCAGCCTCGGTGAGTTCCTGTGTCGGACTCAATGGTTGGGAGGTGTTACCCATATCTATTCCTCGCCTTCTCTGAGCTTTTCAAGTACTGAGAGATCTTCGAGTGTCGTCACATCACCCGCAACATTTCCGCTCGTCGCCAATTCTCTCAGCAGCCGCCGCATGATCTTGCCTGAACGTGTTTTCGGCAAAGCATCGGTGAATCGAATATCGTCGGGTTTTGCCAGAGCACCGATCTCTTTGGCAACATGTGCACGAAGTTCATCTTTCAGCGTATCCCCGCCGCTTCGGCCGCCCTCAAGCGTGACAAATGCAGATATTGCCTGGCCTTTCATATCGTCAGGCCGCCCCACTACGGCCGCCTCTGCAACCGCCTCATGTGAAACCAACGCAGATTCGATCTCAGCGGTTCCGAGCCGATGACCGCTGACATTGATAACATCATCAACTCGGCCCATGATCCAAAAGTATCCACGGCTGTCGCGCCGTGCGCCGTCGCCCGCGAAATACATTCCCGGGATCTCAGACCAATAGGCTTGCTTGTACCGCTCGTCATCGCCCCACAATGTGCGAAGCATCGACGGCCACGGATGCTTGGCGACAAGATAACCGCCCTCATTCGGACCGACTGCTTCGCCCGATTTCGTGACCACATCGAGGATTATTCCCGGCAGCGGACGCGTCGCGGTTCCCGGCACCGTTGGCGTCGCGCCGGGCAGCGGCGAGATCATAGCGGCGCCAGTTTCTGTCTGCCACCAGGTATCGACGATCGGGCATCGGCCTTTTCCTATCGTCTCGTGATACCACATCCAGGCTTCGGGGTTGATCGGTTCGCCAACCGTTCCGAGAAGGCGCAGCGATGATAGATCATGTTTCAACACATGCTGCTCACCCCACTTGATAAACGCGCGGATCGCGGTTGGAGCGGTGTAAAAGATCGTTACCTTGTGCCGATCGATCATCCCCCAAAATCGATCGAAGTCAGGATAATTTGGAGCACCTTCGTACATAAAAATGGTCGCTCCGTTCGCGAGCGGGCCGTAAACTACATAGCTATGGCCCGTCACCCAACCAATGTCGGCCGTGCACCAATAGATATCCTCGTCCTTAAGATCGAAGATTATCTTGGTCGTATATGCGGCCTGCGTTAGATAACCGCCCGTTGTATGAAGAATGCCCTTTGGTTTGCCTGTCGTTCCGGAGGTGTAGAGGATATAGAGCGGATGCTCGCTGTCTAATTGTTCGGCTGGACACTCGGCATCAACGGCTTCGATGATCTCGTGCCACCAGTGATCGCGACCGGGTTTCATCTGCACATCAGTGCCGGTGCGCCGATAAACGATGACGCTTTCGACCGTCGGACACTGAACTGCGGCTGCATCGACAACCGGCTTGAGCTTAATCTCGTGTCCCCGCCGGTATCCGCCATCGGCGGTGACGATAACCTTGCATGAGCAGTCGATCACGCGGTCGCGGATCGCATCCGCAGAAAAGCCGCCAAATACCACCGTGTGCGTCGCACCGATCCGAGCGCACGCGAGCATCGCGATCGCCAATTCCGGCACGAGCGGCATGTACAAAGCAACGCGGTCGCCTGTCTCGACGCCAAGCTTTTTCAGCACATTCGCAAACCTACACACCTCACGGTGGAGCTGCAAATATGTCAGCGTTCGCTGTTCACCGGGCTCGCCTTCCCATATGAATGCCGCCTTGTTCTTTCGCCATGTCGTCAGATGCCGGTCAAGGCAGTTGTACGAGATGTTGATCTTGCCGCCGACAAACCACTTCGCAAAAGGCTCGTCCCACTCGAGCACGGTATCCCATTTTTTGAACCAATCGAGACTTTTCGCCTGCTTCGCCCAGAATGCCGGCACGTCGGCCGCAGCTTCGTCGTACATTCGCTGGTACTCTTCGAAACTCTTGATATGAGCATTTGCCGCAAACTCCGCTGGCGGAGGAAAGACGCGGTCTTCGGTCAGCACAGATTCTATCGATGTGGATTCGGACATTGAAAACAAGTATAAGTTACTTTGCCGGTAAGTCGGAAGCTGTATTGGCGGGTCGCTAGCGGCGAAACCAATAAAGTTCGATCACAGGGTTCCTCCTGGCCACATCGGAATGCGGCTCCGCAGATCTTGTGTTAAATTGTTGTCATTACAAGCATTCTCACATTTTCATAGCGAATGACCGACAAGATTATGTCTCTGCTTGAGATGAAGGATATCGTGAAAGAGTTTCCGGGCGTTCGGGCGCTTGATGGCGTTAGCTTTTCGCTTGAGGCCGGAGAGTTTCACGCCCTCGTTGGCGAGAACGGTGCCGGAAAATCGACACTAATGAAGGTGCTGTCCGGCGTTCATCCCGACGGAACGTTCACAGGCGAAATACTCGTCGACGATCAGCCAAAGCACTTTCGCGGCATACGCGATTCTGAAAGCGCGGGCATCGCGATTATTTTTCAGGAACTCTCACTGGTCAAAGAATTGACCGTCGGCGAGAATATCTTCCTCGGTAGAGAACCGTCTCGTTTTGGCGTCATCAATTGGTCCGAGCTGTATCATCAGGCTTCTAAGTTATTGCAGGATCTGCATTTATCAATCGACCCGCGCATCAAGGTCGGTTCTCTGGGTATCGGTCAGCAACAGCTTGTCGAGATCGCTAAAGCACTTAGCCAGCAAGCGAAAATACTTGTTCTAGATGAACCGACAGCAGCCCTGACCGAATCCGAAGTCGAAACGCTGTTCGACATCCTCAAGAAGCTGCTCGATAAAGGCGTCGGAATGATCTACATCTCGCACAAACTTGATGAGGTGTTCAGATCGAGCGACCGGATCACGGTGTTGCGTGACGGTCGCACGGTAGCAACGCACGCCGCCAACGATATCACGAAGGACGGAGTGATCGCCGCGATGGTCGGACGCGAGGTCGGTGATATCTTTCCTGAGGTGACACACGAGCATGGAGATGTCGCGTTGAGCGTAAAAGGCTTGACGGCATATTCACCGGACGACCCAACAAAAAAATTGGTCGATGACGTTTCATTCGATGTGCGAAAGGGCGAGGTGGTCGGTATCGCAGGATTGATGGGATCCGGCCGGAGCGAACTGCTGATGTCGGTCTTTGGCGCATGGCAGGGCCGCTTTTCGCGGCAGATCGAGGTCGATGGCCGTGGCGTGAACATCACATCGCCTGCACAGGCGATAGCGAACGGGATCGGATTTGTTACGGAAGACCGCAAACGATACGGACTGATCCTCGATCAAACGATACTCGACAATATGACACTCGCCGGGCTTCGGGACATCTCGGGCCGCATCGTCACGAATCGAACTCGCGAGAGCGTCGCAGCAAAGGGGCCGATGGACGCCCTCCGAATCAAAGCAAGTTCGCCGCTGACGGTCGCCAACACGCTCTCGGGCGGAAATCAGCAAAAGGTCGTGCTCGGCAAATGGTTGTTGACCGACCCGAAGGTTCTTTTTCTAGATGAACCAACCCGCGGCATCGATGTCGGGGCCAAGCAGGAGATTTACGCCGAGATCAATAAACTCGCCGAGGACGGCCTCGCGATCGTGCTTGTTTCTAGCGAACTTCCCGAGGTTTTGGGTCTATCTGACCGCGTGATCGTACTTCACGAGGGCCACATTACGGGAGAATTCAGTCGCGACGAGGCAACACCTGAGAAGGTAATGGCCGCAGCCACAGGACATCATTAAAATGGACGAAACCGCTAAACCGAAAATAACCGCATCGACCCTAAGGGCATATATCATGATCGCGGTGCTCGGGCTGATCTGGGCGTATTTTCATTGGGCGACGGATGCAATATTCCTGACGCCGCGAAACCTCTCAAATCTGATGACGCAGATGGCCGTGACAGCGATACTTGCGGTCGGAATGCTGATGGTCATCGTCTCGGGCAATATCGATCTATCGGTCGGTTCGGTGCTCGGATTTGCGGGCGGTATCGCCGCATTTACCCTGATGCGAATGGAAGCTGTGGGGATGGAATACGGGTTGCCGGTCGCCATTCTTGCGGCTTTGGTCGTCGGGGTTCTGGTAGGTGTTTTTCACGGGATTTTGACAGCCTATCTCAACATTCCCGCCTTTATCGTGACGCTCGGCGGGCTGCTTGCCTGGCGAGGTGCCGTAAAATGGCTGCTTGGCGGCAATACCATTCCGGTATCGGACGAAACGTTTAAGGCGATCGGTAACGAGAATTTGCCGGCGACGCTTGGCTGGGGTCTGGCCGTGGTTGCTGTGCTCTTTGTTTTGTTCATGGCATACCGAAAGGCCCGTTCAGTAGAGGATTATGGACTCGGCGAAGCTAACTACGTTGGCGAATTAGTGAAAGCAATAATTCCCATCGGCGGCATCATCGCATTCATCGGTGTGATGAACGCCTATCAAGGCGTGCCCTTTCCGGTGCTGATCTTGCTTGCGGTTGCATTGATCGGCGGTTTCCTGACCAATTCCACCGTCTTTGGCCGCTATCTCTACGCCATCGGCGGCAATGCCGACGCAGCACGCCTTTCCGGCATCAATAACAAGGCAAACATCCTAAAGGTCTATGCCGTCTTGGGAGCGCTCACAGGAATTGCGGCACTGATCTTCACGGCCCGCGTCGGCAGTGCGGCCCCCGACGCCGGTGTCCTCAAAGAACTCGACGCCATCGCCGCCTGCGTCATCGGCGGTGCCAGCCTCATGGGCGGCCGCGGCACCATCTTTGGCGCCTGCCTCGGAGCCCTCATCATGGCCAGCCTCGACAACGGAATGTCTCTCCTCAACGTCCGCGACTTTATGCAGGATATAATAAAAGGCTCGATCCTCGTCGCCGCGGTTGGGCTCGATATGATGGGACGGAGGCAAGGCTAGCTTCGCGGCATTAAGATTAGGACGGCCTAAAAATATTTTGTTGCCGCTAGGTTTGAGATATAATCTCTACGTTATGGATATTGCGCTGATCAAATCCGATCCGACCGTGATGATGGGCAAACCGGTTGTAGCCGGGACACGAATCACGGTGGAACTTATTCTCGAAAAACTCGCCGCCGGAGAAACCGTCGAGCAAATTCTCGATGCTCATCCACGACTCACGCGTGAGACGATATCGGCGGCGCTGCTATATGCGGTTCGTAATCTGCCGACGGGTCTTCCATTGCCGGCATGAACATTTTGGCCGACGAAAATGTTGATCGGCAAATTGTCGAAATGCTTCGTCAGAAAGGTCATAAGGTTTTGTACGTTGCTGAGATCGAGCCAAGCGTTTCTGATGAAGTTGTGTTTGAAAGGGCAAATGTGGATCGTGCGTTGCTTGTTACTGAGGACAAGGATTTTGGCGAGATCGTTTTTTGCGAAGGGAAGTTGAGCTCTGGAGGCATTGTCCTTTTGCGATTGGCCGGACTCTCAACTGCTAGAAAAGTCGGGATCGTTTCGGATATATTTCAAAAGCATCAAGCTGATCTCGAAAATGGTTTTTGCGTAGTCTCGCCCGGTAGAATTAGATTTCGACCCAGAGAACGAAAAACGTGAACGCCCCCTAGCCTGCGGAATGAGGGACAATTATTTCGTTAGTCCGAATGGAATTCAGTCACCAGAGATGAGCATGCTTGATGTCAAGGAACCCGTGAGGTGATCATCCTCCAATAAAACTCATCGTCCTGCTTGCCGGCACAAAGTCCGCGTCATTTATGTGGTGACGCGGTTCTTTTTTCATTACGACATCTTCGATAAATTCGATGATCTCACCACGCGGGGCTCCGCCGCGTAGGACATCTCGCAAATTGTATTCGGCAGTGGAAAATAGGCAGGTGCGGATCTGGCCGTCGGCGGTGAGGCGGATGCGGGAGCAGGCGCCGCAGAACATTTCGGTTACGGGGGCGATGATGCCGATCTCGCCCGGAGCGCCGTCGGCGAATTCGTATTTCCATGCGGTCTCAGTGCCGCGTGACGATCCCTTTAATTTGAGCGGATAGACGGCGTTGATGGCATCGTGAATTTCACGGCCTGACACCACCATCTCACGGTTCCATTCGTGCCCGCTGTCGAGCGGCATAAATTCGATAAACCTCATCGACACAGCATTTTCACGGGCAAAACGCGCAAAATCGACCAGCTCGTCATCGTTACGTCCGCGAACGACGCATGCGTTGATCTTCACCGGCTCAAATCCAAATTCTTTCGCCGCCTCGATCGCAATAAACACCTTGTCGATAGCGTCAACGCCCGTGATGTCGGCAAACTTCTCACGGTCGAGGCTATCGAGGCTGAGCGTGACGCGGTCGATCCCGGCTGCTTTTAATGCCGACGCGTGCCGTGGAAAATCAGATCCGTTGGTCGTCAAGGCTAGGTCGTGCAATCCGGGACGCAGCTTTGAAAGCTCAGCGACCAACCTCGGCACATCTCTGCGGATCAATGGCTCGCCGCCCGTGAGTCTGATCTTTTCTATCCCGAGCGAAACAAAAATATCTGAGAGATAGGCGATCTCTTCAAAGGTCAAGATCGTGTCCTTACGCGCAAGCGGCGGTTCGCCATTCGGCAAACAATAGAAGCACCGAAAATTGCACCGGTCCGTCAGCGAAATTCGCAGATCGCGGATCGTCCGGTTATGTGCGTCGCGCAGAGCCATTAATCCATTATAGCTTGGTTAGACCCACTATCCACTTAGCACTTGACACTATTCACTGAAGAATGCGGTCTCTTCAGTGGATAGTGAAAAGTTTTAAGTGGGTAGTTTCAAGAGGGCGGCTGCGTTGCGTTTGAGGCCTGTGAGCTTAGTTCGTTTCATTGCCGACCGGCGAAAGCGCTCTACATAGTCGTCGTGTTCCATAGAGGTCAATGACTCGAGGTCGAGCGATGTCTCGCTGATTCGAGGTTCGAAACGCTCTTCGGTGGTTGGCTGCTCGAAACGGTTCCAGGGGCAAACGTCCTGGCAAATATCGCAGCCATATAGCCAGCCTTCGAGATCTGGTGTGATCTCGGCCGGCAACCGTTCGTCACGCAGTTCGATGGTTGCGTACGAGATACACTTTCGCGAATCCACGACGTACGGCTCGACGATCGCATCCGTCGGGCAGGCATCGAGGCACGCGGTGCAGGTGCCGCAATGGTCATCAATGATGTTGGCGTCGTAGTCGAGATCGATATCCAGAATGATAGATCCGATAAACACCCATGAGCCCAGCTCTTTTGTGATGAGATTTGAGTGCTTGCCGAGCCAGCCGAGTCCCGCACGGACTGCCCACGCTTTGTCCATGAAAGGCACCGTGTCGATGCAGATCTTGTCGTTTGCGTCGGGAATTTCAGATCTGATCCAATCGAGCAGAGAGTCCAGCTTTTCGCGAACAACGTCATGATAGTCATCGCCCCATGCGTAACGCGAGATCTTGCCCATATCGGCACCGGCCGTATGTTCGTGCGGGGTATAGTAGTTCACCGCGGCGACGATTATCGATCTCGCTCCGGGGAACAGAACTTGCGGATCAGCGCGTTTCGACGGGTCACGTCCGAGCCATGCCATCTCTCCGTGAAATCCGCGTTCGAGCCATTCACTGAGATGTGTTCCTTCCTTATCAAGCGGCCCCGCGGCCACGATACCGATCTTGTCGATACCGATCTCAGCCGCTTTTTGCCGGATCATGTCCGAGAGCGTCATATTGCAATTATCCACAAAAAGGGCCGGATGATGCGAGATCATCCGGCCGTTATTACCAAACCGATCCTGGTTAGAAGTTAAGCTTCAAACCAAGTTGGAATTGCCTTGGGTCATATGACGACGTCGGCTGGCTGTAATACTTCCCGCCGCCCGAGCGTTGGCCAAATGCGTTAACCACCTGATAAAAGGGGTTGCCAGCCGCCTCGTTAAAGCGGTTAAAGAGGTTAAAGCCCTCAGCGATGATGTCGAGATTGACCCTTTCACCAAACCGGACCTTGCGGGTCAGACGGGCATCAAGCGTGAAATAGTTGTGCGTGATGCCGGCGTTTCTGCCAAGATTTCCGCTTTGCGGGAATATCCCCTGGAAGCACCCGGTGTCAACGCCAGTGGCGCACAGTCGTCCGTCTGACAGCACACTCGGGCGTTCATTTGTGCTCTGAAAATCACCGTTGCTGTCGCCGACCGCGAGAATGTTAAATGGGCGTCCCGAACTGATCTCGACGATCGGGGCGAAGGAAAATCCATTCATGAACCGTTTGAACCCACTTCCTGACCTCCAGGAATCAGGTGCACTCAGTACGCCGCTGAATACAAAACGGTGGCGTTGATCAAAGAGCGAATCAGATTTTTCAGCTCTGAAATTATTATTGTCTTGTGGTTTCAGAAGCGTCTGTAGATCCGACGAATCGTCGATCGAGTGCGACCAGGTATAGGTTGCAAGGAACTGCATGTTGTTTGAAAATCGCTTTTTCAGCTCAACATTAAGAGCGTTGTAGTACGAGTTTCCATCCGACAACTGCGAGTTGACGTCCGCGTAAGGATTGATCGGGCCGGCCGTGGCAAGACTTCCGCCGAGCTGGCTGTCAAAGATAGCCTTGCTCACCAGACCGCCCGAGGCTGACGCAATAAAGAAGTAGTTTGGTCCCAATTTGCGGAAGTAGTTTGCCATGATCGGATTGACGACCTTGTTATTAAGGTCGGGAACCCCACCGGTCACCAGTGCCCCGATCATACCCGGAATGATGATCAGAAACTGCCGTCCTACTGCATTTGTAAAACAGCCATATGGCGTAGCGCCGCAAGCCCCGGTGAAGACCGTTCCCGAACTGGGGATCGAGATACCAAAAGCCGCCGAAGACAAGCTACTTGGGTTAAACCCATAGAATCGATTGAAGTTACCGACGAGGCGATCCGAGCGCACCTGATTAACATCCTGCGGATGGCCGAGATGTTTTGCGTTGACCATGATACCGCTTACGGACAGCGACATATCTTTGCCGATCATCTTCTCGACGGCAAGGTTCGCCTGGATAGCATCAGGATATTGAAAGTCCTTATCTACGTGCAGCGTAAACGGCAGGATCGGACCAAATCCGGTGAATTTGCTTGAATCAAACCTCTGGAAGCCCTGCAGATACTGGGCACTCGGAGCGAGGCCGGGTGTACAGTTGACGCCGGGTGTAGCGCCCGGGAAATTGCAGTTAATGATGGTTCCGTGAAATACCTGAAATGCATTGAACAGTCCGAACGGCGACGGTCCGCCGATCGGCAGAAGTGTGGCCTGCTGCTGCTGGGAGCCGTCAGCGATGTTCGAGTTGAATGAGACGACAAGCAGCGGATGGTCAAAGAATCGGCCGATGGCTCCGCGTACCACGGTTCGTCCGTCACCCTTGAGATCCCATGCAAAGCCGAGACGCGGGGCAATATTGTTACTATCGCGGGGGAACCCCTGGGTTACATTCAGCGCATCCTGAGCGGTTTGTACATCCGACGCCGACAGCGTGATGCCAGTCAGCGGATCAGTGAACGGTGACGGAGCAAACTGTTCGGTAAACTCATAGTCGTATCGAACGCCGAAGTTAATGGTGAACCGCCTGTTCACTCTCCATGTGTCTTGCCCAAAGAAGGCGATCGGCTTGTTGCTTAGCGTACTGTTTGGCTCGCCAAATCCCTCAATAAACACGCTCGGGAACCCGAGTCCATAAGTTTGGATCGGGGTGAAAGCCGGACCGGTGCAGCCTGTTATCAGACCACTACATGATTGTTGGCCGAAATTGAACAAAGCCGGAAAGTTCAGGTCAAATCGAGCCTTACCGCTCACCCAGTTGAAATCACCGCCGAATTTCATCGTGTGCGAACCTGTCGCCCACGTAATGTTATTCCTGATCTGATACCGGCGTTCGACACGGCTGACGGGCGAAAATGGATTTGAGCCGATAAAGCCCGTACCGGCGATCTGATGAGCGACGCTCGGAACCTGTGAGTCAAATTTTGCACCTCGTCGTCCAAAATTGAAATAGAAATCGTTGATCATGTTGCCCGACAGAATGCTGGTAAGCGAACTTCCGAACGAGAAATCTTCGATGTCCTGGATTCCCGTTCGCGAATAGTCGTTTTGGCCGAGCGTCTGATTCTGCGATTCGTCCTGAATACCGCTAATAAAGCTGGGATTGAAGCCGAGACGCAGGCTCAATTGATTATTTGCTGTCAGAGCATGGTCTGATCTGAACGAAAGAAATGACGAGCTTTCCGAGATCGGGAAGATCTTTGCAAGCTGTGACAATGGTCGAAATGCAACAAATTGTCCGGCCGAATTCGTTGTCAACGGAACCGGCATTCCCGAAAGCAGGAACCGATTTCCGATAGTTCCCAGAACGGGCGAGATCGCCGGACAACCGCTGCCGTCGTTCGGGCTCGCAAAGGGGCTGCCGCCATTCAATGCGGTCTGGGTTCCGATCGAAGCAAAAAACGCATAGGTGCGGGCGGTACAGATGGCCGTCGGCGTGCCCGCCGCTAAAAGATTGTTTACATAAGTAACCTGAGCCGCCGTTAGTCCGGTAAATGTACGCAAAAACGGGTTTAGACCCGGAATGACAGGGATCGTTGCCGACTGGTTAGCCCCACCTATGATATCGCCAGTAAAGAAACCCGATTCCTGTCGTCGACGCTGTTCAAACGAGAAAAAGAAGAATGATCGATCATGATTGTCCAGCGGACCGCCAAGGGTCGCTCCGTACTGTGCCCGCGTGTAAGGCGGTTTCTTGTTCGGGTCGCCGTCGATGATCGGTGCAAAGGCGTTGCGCGACTGAATGGTCTTGTGGCGGCCAAATCCAAAGACATTCCCGTGAAAATCCTGAGTGCCTCGTTTGGTCACAACATTTACGATACCGCCGGTCGCACGTCCGAATTCCGGCATGTAGGAGTTGGTTGTTACCTGATATTCCTGCACCGCTTCCTGCGAGACGGTCGAGCGGGCCGCGTTGATCGAATTGTCAGTAAAATCCGCACCGTCCACGTTGACCTGAGTCGAACGGCCGCGTTGGCCGCCGATATTTAGCCCCGATGTTGGAGCCGGGCCGACCGGACGTCCGTTGTCACGGCCTACCGTTGAGAGTGTAAGGGCGAATCCCGTCGCGCTTCGTTCATTGATCGGCAGATTTTGAATCCTGGACTGATCGATCGTATTAGCCACAGTTGTACGTGTCGTCTCGACAAGTTGTACGTCGTCGCCCGATACATTGACGATGGCCGTAGCCTCGCCGACCTCAAGTTTTATAGTTAGTTCTGCCGTTTGGCCGACAGTGAGTCTTATGCCCGAGAGGATGCTCTTTTTGAAAGTAGCAGCCTCGGCGGTAACCTCGTACATTCCCGGCGGCAGGCCGATGATCCGGTATCCTCCGGCCGAATCGCTGGTCGCTGTTCGTGAGATGCCGGTTCCGACGCCTTTAGCAGTTACCGTTGCGCCCGCAACGACCGCACCTGTCGGGTCGGCCACGGTGCCTGTAAGGTCGGCTCCTGTCGCCTGTGACTGTGACAACGCCGAAACTGCAAAAATAGCCATTGCCGCCAGCAACGCCGCCATTCTAACTGCCTTTGCGGACATGTTGGACATAAATACTCTCATTTTTTATTCTCCTTGACGCGTATGGAAACCTCGAAGCCTTGTTCGCAATTTCGGAGAGGCAGTAGTTGGCCAAAAAATATCCCGGCTGTCTGGGATCGTAGTGCCGAATTTTTCGCCTCGACGGGCAAAAAGCCTTTTTCCGAAGATGCTTTGTACAGAAATGGTTACTGTCAAATTTGTAACCTAAAAACCGAATTAAGGCAAGCAAAAATGTGCGTTTTCAGCGTGCAAACGTAAATATCGCCATTACTCTTGCTTCGGGGTAGCTTTCTGCGTCTGCTAATATTGTAGCCCTGTGTACATCTTCTGAAACTATGAACATCTTCCCTCTGTCAATCCCAACACCGTTCTATGTCGGAGATGTCAATGTCTACCTGATAAGACAAGACCCCTTGACGTTGATCGATGTCGGCCCGAAAACGGATACGGCCGCCAAAGCCCTCAGATCAAAGCTCGCTGAACATGGTGTTCAATTTTCGGATGTGAGACGGATCGTGCTAACACACGCTCACGAGGACCATTGCGGACTAGCGAAGCGGGTTCGTGATGAATCGAAAAACGCCGAGGTGATGATCCATGAGTGGGAAACGGGCCACCTATTTGGAAGGCTTGCTCACGAAGAGCATCGCCAATTGATGCTTCGTTCGGGCGTGCCCGACGCCGTCTTTGAAGATATGCGCGTCCTTTACGAAGAGATCAGCCTGCTGACCGATTCGCTCGATGGTGGTGACCTGACACCGTTGACGGACGAGATGGAATTGGAGTTTGAGGGCGGAGCCTTAAAGGTTCTTCACACTCCTGGACACACGCCCGGTTCATGCTCATTTGTCCGCGAAGCCGACAGGACGCTCATCTGCGGCGACTGCGTGCTCAAACGTATTACGCCAAACCCGATCCTTTCGCCAGACCCTGTCGATCCAACAAAGCGTTTTGCGTCGCTCGCCGAATACCTCGTCAGTCTCGCCAAACTTCGCAGCTATTCCCCCACTCTTGCCTACGGCGGTCACGGCGAACCAGTAACCGACTTCGAAGAGATCTTTCGCCGCTACGTCCGCTCCATCGACGAACGCCAAAGGCGAGTCATTGCCCTGGTCCGCGAGGGCACGACCGCATATGAGGTCGCACAGCGTCTCTTCCCGGATTCGTTCGGTCACGATGTTCATCGTTTCCTGGCTATCTCCGAGGCAATCGCACACCTCGATTACGCGGAGTCAGAGGGAAAAGTAAGTGTCGAGGCAAGCGGGGGAATCGAGTATTACCGCAAAGGTTAGATCAAGGCAGCGCCGCTTCAAATGAAACATTCGAGTTTGCGGCCATTTCGCTGATCGTTTGAGTTATCTTGGTAATATCGTCGAATCCGGGGAGTTGACGCACGCGTTGGGTTACTTTCTTATCGATCACGTCGATCCCGTCCTTGTCTGCAAAGAGTGTTGAAACCAGATATTCGGTACGCCGCTTGGCAAGTGAACCTTGCCCGACCGGCGCCCAAAACTTTTCAGTAACAAATCTGGCGATCCTTCGTGCGTAGTCGCTCTTATTAAGTTCGAGTTTGGCGACGCTCCAGTAGAATTGATTGTGGGCAGATTCCTCACGGATGATCGCGTCGAGTATTGGATTTAGCACGGGGTGGTCAGTCAGTGTCTTTAGCCGGCGATATCCCTGTGCAGCTTCCATCTCGTGGATCGCTCCAAATGTCATGTGCGTTGCGGTAAATTTCTTTCCCACCAGATTTGTCAGCGTAGTAAGTAGATACGCATTGGCGTTATAGGCAAATGTAACGGCATCGCGCACCTCGGTCTGCCATTTTTCATCTGTCTCGTAGCCGAGTTCATTGAGAAAGCGGTTTAGTACCTCGCCGTGCGTGATCTCCTCCACCCCCCAGCGTTCCATGAATTTGCTTATATGCGGGTCCTTGCCCGTTGGTGTCCGGAGCAGTTCGCGATGATACATGTCCGTTAGCGTCTCGACATCGCGCATATAGAACAGGATCGGCACAAATTTCTCGTCAAATGGCGTACTATTGACCTCATGCCACGGTATCGAGCCGAGAAATGCAGGCGTCAGAGCACGTTCTTGCCTCTCGTACCAATCGAGGACATCTTTGTTAGTCTCAAAACTCATCTTATGCTTTCGTATGCCTGCAACTTAGTATCGCTTACCTACGTAATTCGCTTTTCTACTTTGTTCGGATGCGAAATACTCGGGTCGTAATAATATAATCGAAAATATGAAAACTGTGTACCTTGTGTTTATTGCAATTATAGCCTCGTTGTCAACCGCTGCCGCTCAGGACGGAAAGCTGACATTTGAAGGTGAACGCCATCTTAAAAATGTCAAACAACTTACGTTTGGCGGAGAAAATGCTGAGGCGTATTTCTCATCGAATGGGAAGCAGCTTATTTTTCAGTCAAAACGCGACGGTCGCGACTGTGACCAGATCTACCGGATGAACATCGACGGTTCAAAGGTAAAGATGGTCTCAAATGGTGAGGGCCGTACGACATGCTCGTATTTTTTCAAGGGGGGAAAGCGTGTTATTTATGC
Organism: Pyrinomonadaceae bacterium; assembly: GCA_049663465.1. Taxonomy (GTDB): domain Bacteria; phylum Acidobacteriota; class Blastocatellia; order Pyrinomonadales; family Pyrinomonadaceae; genus OLB17. The sequence goes on along the minus strand of JBATDM010000031.1, from coordinate 44,375 downwards.
CTCGACACATGGCGGTGCAAAGGAATGCCCACCGAACCCCGACTTCTCGCAGGGCTATGTCTGGGCTGTCTATCCAGATTTTGAGATCTATACCTCGACGCCTGACGGCAAGGACATCAAAAAACTGACCAATTCACCGGGTTATGACGCGGAGGCGACGGTGAGTCCTGACGGTAAAAAGATAGTTTTTACATCCGAGCGGGACGGTGACCTTGATCTCTATTCGATGGACCTGGACGGCAAGAACGTCAAGCGGTTGACCGATGGGGTCGGTTATGACGGCGGCGCGTTCTATTCGCCGGACAGCAAGATGATCGTCTATCGGCGATCGACGCCGCAGACCGAGGCCGAGACGGCACGCTACAAGAGCCTGCTCGCCCAGCATCTGATCGTGCCTACGACCTTTGAGATCTGGGTGATGAACGCCGATGGCTCGAACAAGCGTCAGATCACCGATCTTGCATCGGGCAGCTTCGCGCCGTATTTTACGCCCGATGGCAAACGGATCATCTTTTGCACAAACTACTTCGCCAGCGACCCGCGAAAACGCAATTTTGACCTCGCGCTCATCAATCTCGACGGCAAAGGCCTCGAACGCGTGACATTTAACGAGAGCTTTGACGGATTCCCCATGTTCTCGCCAAACGGCAAGAAGCTTGTATTCGCCTCAAACCGAAATTCAGCCAACGAAGGCGATACGAACGTGTTTATTGCGGATTGGGTGAAATAGTAGCCTCGCTACCTATCGGATGTTGGGATTCATTTGGGAGGCGTTTGCAGCAGAGCAAGAGAAAAAAATGGTCAACATTACGCGATCTCGCAATATGAGAAACCTGATCCTCAGTACATTCGTTATCCTTTTCGCGGGTGTTTTTGCGTCAGCACAGCAGGTCGATAAGACCGTCGAATCTATCCGCAAACTATACACTGACGTTGCAGTGAAAGCTCGACTTTGCGAGACGGATGATGAGCAGGGCGAAATAGGTGCGTTAGTTATGAATGAGCTAACGATCAATACTCGTGATCATCAGTGGCGGGCTGTCGGGAAGTATCGCGACGCCTATCGCTTTTTCTACAAAGGCGGCGATGACGAAGATCATATGTATCCCGACCAGCTAGTACTCGTAAAGAGAAAAAATGAGATCTCTGCGAGGTCGAGCTCGGAAGAGTATTTCTTCGATGATTCAGGCCGTATCGTCTTTCACAAACATAGTTACGAAAACGACGACAAGGGCCCTACGAAACGTGAAGTATATTTTTCCCCGCTGGGAAAACCTATACGTGTGATCGAAAATGGAAAGGCCCGCGACAAATTTAGCCCCCTAGATAACGATGTGGCGGCGGACATTCTGAAGTCGGCAGAGAAATTAAAGGAGTTGTTCTTTCGATCCATTAAGCTCTAAGCGGTTCTCAGTTCTGCATTTCTCAAGAATAATTAGTTTATGAAGAAGATCAATGTTTTTCTATTCCTCATCTTATCCGTCACCATCGGTTATGCTCAAACGGCCCCGCCTGCCGGCGTTGACCTGGTTCAAAAGAATCTTCGCAAGCACATCACCTATCTTGCGTCGGACAAACTTGAGGGCCGACGAACCGGAACGCCCGGTGCGACGTATGCGGCGGGCTACATTGCTAACCAATTTGCAAAGCTGAAGTTGAGGCCAGGTGCAACGGGCAAGAATGGCAAGGCGGGATATCTACAGCAGTTCGGCTATACGCCATCGGCTTTGAACAAGGCCGATGAAACGCCGAAAACCGAAAAGCCGCGCACAGCATACAACGTGATCGGTATTCTCGAAGGGCGTGACAAAGCTCTTCGTGGCGAAGCGATAGTTGTCGGTGCTCACTACGACCACCTCGGCCGCGGCGGTCAGGGCAGCCTCGTTGCAAATTCGACCGAGATCCACCACGGAGCCGACGACAACGCCTCGGGGACTGCGGCGATCATCGAATTAGCAAGACAATTTTCGCTTGCGAAAAACAACAAACGCACGATCATCTTCATCGCCTTCAGCGGCGAAGAGGAAGGCCTTTTTGGGTCAAAATACTACGCGAACAACCCGGTCTTTCCGATTGAAAAGACGGTCGCTATGTTCAATCTCGATATGGTCGGTCGTCTTCACGACAATAAGCTGACGATCGGCGGCATCGGATCGGCAAGCGAGTGGAAAGAGCTTGTCGAAAAGCACAACATCAATCAGGCCGCGATCATACCGAATTCTAACACCGGCGGGATGACGTACATCAAGACCGATGTTCCGCCCCTCAATATATTTAACCTGACCCTCAACGAAGACGGTGTCGGCCCGTCAGACCACGCTTCGTTTTATCTCAAACAAATGCCCGTGCTCTTCTTCTTTACAGGAACGCACCTCGATTATCACAAACCGTCAGACACAGCCGACAAGATCAACTACGAGGGCGAAGAGAATGTGATTGCCTATATTGCCGCACTTGTAAAAGAAGTCGATCAGAACCCGGTTCGCCCGACGTACACCGTTGCGAAATCGTCCGGTACTGGCGGACGCGTATCGGTAAGTGTGTCGCTGGGAACCATACCGAGCTATGCTGAATTCACCGATGGAATGGGAATCGACGGCGTCCGTGCGGGTTCGCCGGCAGATAAAGCAGGCTTGAAGGCAAACGACAAGATCGTCAAGCTTGCTGGAAACGACGTGAAAAATATCACCGACTATATGACCGCAATGGGGACGATGAAAGCCGGCGACGAATACGAGGTCGTTGTAAAACGCGGTGGCGAAACACTGAAGCTCAAGATCGTTCCCGCTCCGGCGGCGCCGAGGAATTGAGTTTTAGCCCAAAATACCAGACCCAAAAGATGAACAGGAACTGCAGCGGAATGCGGAACAGCAAATAGTACGCGCCGTTGTCCATACCGCCGAGCGGCACCTGTTTCAGACTGCCTGCGATATTAGCGGGCAGAACGAGCAGGAAGAATACGATCAGCAATATCGACGCCAAACGCGAGGTCTTGTTCCAGATCAGCCCCAGGACCGCAGCAAGTTCGCAGACGCCAGTGAAATGGACCATTTCGCGTTTTAGCGGTATTGCATCGGGCATCATATCGACCATCAGCTCTGTGCTGGTAAAATGTGCGATGCCCGTGACGGTCAGCATCACCGCCATAGCAAACCGGCCAACCTGAGAAAGGCTCAGGCGGCCGCCAAACGCAAATTTATTTATCGCAAAAAGAGTTGCAAATGTTGCGATCAGGGCGATAAGTGGGGCCATATTCGTCTATAATAGAGCATTATTTATGAAACAGTCATTACTAGCAGTTTTCATGTTTATCGCCATAGCGGCCACAGGTTGTGGGTCGGGCACGACCGAGACCCCAAAGAACCAGAACACCCCGGCGGCCAATTCATCGCCTGAAAAGCCCGCCGACGGGTTCTATTCCGGAAAGGGTGTCGTCACCAAGATCAACAATGACCTCGGATCTGTCGAGCTCGACCATGAGGCGATCGAGGGATTGATGCCCGCGATGAAAATGGAATTTAGCGTCAAGGACAAAGCGATGCTCAAGCCCATCGCTGTCGGCGACGCCGTAATATTTACGATCGAGCATAAAGATGACAAAGAGACGATAATTGCCATCGGTAAATAAGACAATGGCGATCCCGTTCTGCAAATTTCACGGTTTCGGCAACGATTATATCGTTATCGAGCGGCCCTCGATCGATGTATCCCAGTCACTCGGCGAGCTTGCAGCAGCTATCTGTCACCGCAACACGGGCGCAGGCTCTGACGGCATCGCTGTCGTCGAAAAACTCGACGGGGCCGACGCTGATTTCTTTTGCGAGATCGTAAATCCGGACGGCAGTACCGCAGGTTTTTCCGGCAACGGTACACGCTGTGCGGTTGCGTATCTTCACTACAAAGGCCTCTGGAATGAGCCGCGACTCCGCCTTCGTACCCGCAGCGGCATCAAGACCTACGATCTTATCGAGCGAAAGGGTGTTGGTGAATTTTGGTTTGACGCTGAAATAGGCGCGCCCAAATTTGCGAGTGAAGAGGTTCCTGTCCTCACGCCCGTTCGCCGCGAGGCCATCGTCAACGAGCCGATCGAGGTCGACGGCATGCACTTCTCATTCTCAGCGATAAATGTTGGCAATCCTGTTGCCTGCATCTTTGTTGATAGTTTTGATCTTGACTGGCGCACCGTCGGCCGTAGCCTCGAAACGCACGAAAAGTTTCCCGAGCGTGCGAATATCGTCTTTGTCAGGATCGACGATCGTAAGAATATCTCCATCCGCATATGGGAACGCGGTGCCGGTGAAACCTCGGCCTCAGGCACATGTGCCACGGCTGCCGCCGTGCTCAGTTCATTTATGCTCAAGGCCGAACGCAAGGTCTCGGTCCACTCCGAGGGTGGCGTCACCGATGTCCTCTGGCGCGACGATGATGAGATCATCATTAACGGCCGTGCCGATTTCGCCTACTGCGGCGAATGGCCGCTGGTTTAGCGGCCTCGTTCGGATGTCGTGTTCACGGTCTTATATATGCCTCGACACCCGATTTAGCTTTCATCGCACTTGTGCGATGGAGATAACAGTAATTCCGGTTCGGTAAGTACTCAAATCCCCTGCACCAACTGTGTTTATTGCATTCTGCTGTGCAAGCGGCGACCGTCACATTCTGGAAAAAGTAATTTACGTCGAAGCTGGCATTGATCCCTGTGTTTGTGTAGCGTCGATAGCTCGTCCCAGCCGTTCCCCCGCCACCACCGCCTTTCGGCGGATCTACGCTTGTGATGGTCGAGGTGAAAGTGCCTCTCCGGCCTGAGGTGAATACCAGTTTGCCGCTTCCGGCGCGACAGTTGGAAGCTATGGTCCACAAATAATACCCTTTCAGCGTGCGGGTACTGGCATCGAGTCGCAATTGATTTCCGGTCAGGATCGCGACGCCTGTTGCATTGCCGGATCCGCTCTCGGTTGCCCGGTACCGGTTCCCGCCAATGTGGGTAAATGTCCAGATCGAGGTGCTGACACCCGGTGTCGTTTGCCGCCAGGAACCAGCAATGTTGCAGGCGCCGACGTTCGAGGCCTCGACCTTGAGGGTGACATTTGCCCGATTTCCGCCGCCCGGCCCGCCATAGCGGGGATCGGTCCAGCTATAACTAACATTGTTCATACCGTGGACATGGGTTCGGCAGGCCGCCCCGCCGTCCGCCGCCCCACGGTATGGGTTGGGCATTTCGGTACTGATCCCGTCCCTGGTTTGCCGGTTGCTCATTCGGCTGTTGTCGTCAGTGAGAGTGAGCACGCCCTCGGTCCCGGCCGGACAGATCCTCGAATAATTCGTGCTCGTCACCTGCACCGCCAGGCGCAACACCGCGACTCCATTTTTACTATCAACGCCCAGCCCCCGGAGCACCCGCCAGTTCGTCCGGTGTCGCCGGTAGGTGCCCGCAAGCAGATCGTCGCTGTGATAAATATATCCTCCCCGAAGCAGCTTACCGTCCGCAGCCCGCACAACGCCGCTGCCCGAGATACTGACCGGGCCAAGTTGAAATCTCCCGACATAGCCGGGAAAAGGCCGTTGCGGATTTGCGTAACCGGAAAACGAAAATGATATTTCCCCCGGGGCCGATGTTTCAAATCGAACGTCCTCGATGGCGGTATCTAAGGTGTTTCGTCGCGTATCAAAAATGCCATCAAACGGGTCGTAATGATCCGGGGTCATCGATCCATTTTGATGGCGTGTATTCCCGGTCGGGGCCATGTCCGGATCCGACATTTCAAAGTATTCAAATGCCAGGCTGGAAGACGCGAACCCAACGAGGATAAGCGCAAAGACCATGGGAGATCCAATGCGCGCTTTGGATAGTTTTCTCATCTTTCCCTCCTTCGCGTTCAATAACTGTAGGTTGTTCTACAAGTATAGCAAATGGGAGATCGAGGGGCTACTGGGCCTGCCGGCAGCATTCAGGCTCGGACGGCCCTACGGTTTGTTGCGAAGGGTCTCGCTGACCACTTCCTGACGATAATCAAAAATATATTCCAGCTCTTTCCTTACGAAAAAATGTGCGAGATCGCCCAGGGGTTCCAGCGGCAGCCGATAGCGAACTTCGTCGTCGATCCGCGTCGCGCCGGATCCAAGTTCGGTAAACGTGTGGGTGTGGATCCACTGTGAATACGGCCCACGTAATTGCTGGTCGACAAAGCGGAATGGCGGCTCCCAGACGGAGATCTCGGTCCGCCATTTTATTGGAATGCCGCGCATATTGAGCCGATAGTCGATCAACGTTCCCCGCTGAATATCGATCGGCTGCGAGGTGATAATGTGAAACCCGAGCTCGGGCGGCGTGATCTGTTCGAGGTTACCCGCGTCGGCAAAGAAGGCAAAAGCCTGATCGCGAGGCACGTCCAATGTCAGCGAGCGCGTCAAAATGTATTCAGCCATGGCGTCAATAGCTCAACGATCGTATTCGCCGCCTACCGCCGGACGGATTCCACCCCTGAAAGCGCTCACCATTCTGGTTTTCTAAGATATTTCTCCGGGATCGGGTTGGCGAGAGTAAAGATGCTTTTCTTTACGCTCAAAAACACTATTTATACCAATCATCTTTTAGGTCGATGATTACCGTCATTCCTTCTTGAGTGAATATATTGGTTTGAAGATAGGCAACCAATTGTTTTCCATCCGGACTAAAACTATTATCTGCTGCTGTAATTACCTTGCCCTTAAAAGTAGAGTTTTTGGGATTGTTGAAATCAGTAAGTCTTTTCTTGCCCGAACCGTCGTAATTCATACTCCAATAGTCGGTACCTTGATTTTTATTATCTACACTTGTAAACCATATTATTTTGTCGCCAACCGGTGAATACTGGGCTAGTTCGTTATACCTTTCTTTTGCCAACGCAGTCATTTTCTTTGTCGCAAAGTCGTAGGTATATATTTTTTGTTTGAAAAAACTGAGTGGGTTCGCGGTCATTTCAAAATTCCCGGTAAAAATGATCTTCCGGCCATCCGGAGATAAACCGTGATTTTCATAAAAGCCTTTTCCACCGGGTTCGTAGGTTTGAATACTGGAAACTACCGGTTTTCCTGATGGATCAACAGAAAAGTCAGCCACTTTTAATTTCCAGTAGTTCTTTTTACCGTCGTACATTTGAGACCAGGTTAATTTTTTTCCGTCATGCGAAAAATGCGGATGAAGAATTCCGGTGTTGTGTGCATCAGGCAAGTTGGTCAACTGAAAAAACTCTCTTGTTGTTGAGTTCATCAGCCAAATGTCGTGGTATCTGCCGAGTCCTGGATTAGCCGCTTTATCCCTGCCGACATTGCCGACATGTTCTTTTTTTTCTGCCTGAAAAAGCAAGTAATTACCATCGGGATGCATCGAAGGTTGCCCATTGTGTCCGCCGGGGACAATTCCTTTCGTATCGCAGGTCAAACAGATCTCATTACTTCCATCAGGATTGATTTGATATATATCAAAATAGCCATTTGAGTCTTTTCGATCCATATAGATCGTTTTTCCATCCGGAGACCAATCAACTCTACCGCCATCCGATTTAAGAATAGTTATTTTCTTGGCTAGACTCCTGGCTGATTGAACAGAACCTAGAACCTGAATCTCTTCTTTTGATTGATCGCTACCTCCTTGTGGTATGGATGATCCACAAGATACCAGCACGAACATAATTGCGGTTGAAACGAATTTTAGTCTCCACATGTTTTTAGTTCATCAATTGCGAATTTCCGCGCGGGGTAATCGGTTCAAATTTGTTTGCGTTGGCTACGAGTAAAAATATCCAACTCGGCGTATCATTCCTGAGTTTTGAGATATTTTGCCGGGATCGCGTTGTCCGGAGTTTCTGCCTGCCAATAGATCGTCAACACCCACCAGCGTTTGCCGTCATTCAAGAGTTGAAAGCTGTTGATGCCGCGAAGGAACGGCGTCTTGTCGTCCGACTTGCGGAATGCGTGATAGGTCGAGAATACCTGTGCGATGTTGCCGTAGATATCGACGTGGCGTGCGAGTTCGCGTTCGTGAAAACCGTTTGCAGCAAAACCCGGAGCCGCCCGTTTTGCATAGTCGTCCGGTGAGTAGGTCGTTACACCAAAAACACCGGTCTGAGCATTCTTGCCTACGGGAATAAGCCGCGCGTCCGCATGAAAAAGTGAACGAAAACGGTCCCAGTCGCGCTCCTTCCCTGCGTCGCCCGAGATGACGTCGTAAACGGCTTTCATGATGCTGTCGAGCGAACCGACATCCTTCGGGTCGGCTGGTTTTGGAGCGGCTGATTGCGCGGCGACAGAGGCGCAGAGCACGGCGGTGAGCGAGATGATGAGCGATATTCGTCTTGTGTTCATAATATTTGTCCTCAAATGGCAGTGAGCCTAGCGATGCATGATGATCTGTTTTGTCTCAACTGTATCTTGGACCGAACGCGGCACCAAGGAGAACAGATCGAGTCCGGTCCGTTGCTCGATCTCACGAACGGTCGTTTGGTACCGTTCCCATCTTTCATCCTCGATCCCGTCGATGTTCGGCATATCGACCGCGATGATACGAGTTCTCTCGTTTATGGTGTTTGCGCCTCGAGGCAAAATGACGATCACTTTCCAGCAGTTTGTCGGAACGGTAACCTTACCTTTTATCCGCTCCTTTTCGCCGTAAACTCCGGCGATGGTGTAAACGTCGTTCCCTTTTCGCACAATGCCGCGTGCGTATGACTCAAGCTTGTTCCACGGATATTGGTTGAGATCGCCGGCCTGCGGAACGATGTTTGTCATCAGGAAAGTCTCTTCCATCCGCCGCTGGTCGCCAAACCGGTCCGCCGCCGGAACCATATGTCCCCGATCATACCCACTCCCTGAATAGTCATAATACTGAATTCGCCGAAACCCCTGCGGCAGCGTCGGGTCTGGCTCGAATCTGCTCCGCTCGCGTCTCTCGCCCAGGTCGTTCTTCGTAGTTCTCCACGCCACCCAATTCGCCGTGCCTCGCCCCTCATTGTACGAGAGAACGTATCCGTCATGAATAGCCAGATAATTGTCGCGGTCACTCGCCGATGCATTCGAGGGATTGCCAAACGGCAGATCTGCGGTCACCGGCTGCAGCTGAGCCGCCCTATTCACCTCCGGCCGCGCAACGTCCCCACGCATCCGCTCCACCGCCCGCCCGCACCCCGCCATGCCGACCATCAGCAGAAACAGAAATACTAGCGGAACCGTGCGATCTAACCTGGGCATAGAATGATTGGAAGTTTACCAGGACCGCGAACGGGCAAACGAGTCGGAGATGTATTTGAGGAAGATGAGGCCAAGGACAATATGTTTGTACTCAGCCGCGTCCATATTTGAGCGCAACTTATCAGCCGCCGCCCAAAGCGTTTTTTTGATTTCGTTGTCCATAGGAATTTGGTAGAGGAACATTCTAACACGGGATCGTCTGCAAAAAACACGCGGTGGCTTTTCGGTAAGTTATCACGAAGAAAGACATTCACTCTCCCGAAAAAAAAGTCTTGCAATCTATGAATATGTGTGTTATGCTCGCAACAGCAAGTAGTATGCGAATGGCGGTGAATGAATATCTTTGCAGAAATGTGGGACAGTGGGACGTTTGGGCGTAAGTCGTTGGTTTGTATGGAGTTGGAGCGAAAAAAGGAGTGTCCCAAAAGTGTCCCACGTGGGACACTTTTGGGGTGAGAAGCGCTTCGTTCGCGGATAGGCTAAAATGGATACTGTGAGCGAAAGAGTACATATCACGGGGCTAAACCGGACGGAGCTTGCCGAGCTTGCCGCCACGTTTGGCGAGCCGACGTATCGTGCGACGCAGGTGTTTAAGGCGATACACGAGCGGCGGTTGAGGTCGTTTGACGAGATCACGGACCTACCCAAGAAGTTTCGCGCCAAACTTGTCGATGCAGCGGATATCTCGCGGCTCAGCGTCGAGACAAAGTACGAGTCGACCGATGGAACCCGCCGATATCTGATGAAGACCACTGACGGCTATCCGGTCGAGGCGGTCTATATTCCGTCTGAGGGCCGCGATACGATCTGTTTTTCGTCGCAATCGGGCTGTCCGCTCAAATGCGATTTTTGCCTGACGGCAAAGCTCGGACTTCTTCGCAATCTGACCGCAGGCGAGATCGTCGAGCAGATAATTATTGTTCTGAATGATGTTTACGGCGTCGGCGAAGAGACGCCGCATGGAACCAATCTGGTTGGTATGGGAGCCGGCGAGCCGTTCCTGAACTTTGAAAATCTGATCAACGCGCTCCAGATCATGGCCGACGAGGACGGGCTCTTTATCGTGCCAAACCGTGTAACGGTCTCAACCGCCGGCATCGTACCGCGAATTTACGACCTTGCGAACATAGAGAACCGCCCGCATCTCGCGATCTCGCTGTCGGCGCCAAACGACGAACTTCGCGAGAAGCTGATGCCGATCAACAAGAAGTGGGATATTAAGGAGATCATGACCGCAGCGAAAGAGTTTGAGGCCAGCTTGCGGCGAGGCGAGAGGTTTACGTTCGAATACGTCATGCTCGGCGGAGTGAACGACCGTGACTCAGACGCGATCGAACTTGCGGAATTGCTCGAACGATACCAGCTTCGCCGCGTAAAGATCAATATGATCCCGCACAATGGTGCAGAGCAGCTCGATTACGAAGCGTCAACGCCCGAACGCGTCGAACGGTTCAAAAAACTGCTCGAATCGCGAGGTGTATCAGCATACGTCCGCCAACCCCGAGGCCGCGACATCTACGCCGCCTGCGGGCAGCTAGCGGCGAAAGATATTTCGGGACAAACCGAAAATGGAAAGGTGAAAACCGAAAGAGCGTTGTAGCTCACGCTTGAAGGCGTAACTCTTAAGCTTTATGGAACTTTTGATACCAGGTTTGATACTCGTCGGTCTTATGTACTATGCATCGACGCGGATCAAGCGATATACAGCCGCTGCGTTTGAGGCGGAGGTTGTCGAGACAGAGGAATTTATTATCGACAAGCCCGATGGATTTCTCCACGTGTTGAACGGCGATGCCGCGTTTGCATTCGAGTCCTACTCAAAGGATTTTGGCACGAACGACGCATCGAATATCAGAAAAGGCACAGCCAAACTTCGGGTTCGCCGTGGCATCTCACTTCGTGACGCGGCTAAGGAGATCAGTCGAACCGGCAAGATGTCGGAGGATTTCAACGAGGTAGTTGATGAACATCGCTATCGGATGCTAGTAATAAAACGCGATGACGGCGATGCCGAACGAACCGTGTCGTACAAGCTAGCGGAAAAAGGCGGCAGCGTATTTGAATTTGAGGTCTCGGCACTTTCGGAGGTTTCAGATGAGGCATGGGTCGCCGGTTTTATTAGCGGCTTTCGGATAAGGTAACTCGATCTTATGAAAAAGGAACTAGTCGTTTCTGTGTGCATACTGGCTTTTGTCTTGGCCCTTGGTGCAGGTGTTGGGGCTCAAACCGTATCGGGCTCGATCGCTGACGGAAAGGTCTCTCGCGGTAGGACCGCGCGTGCGACCGTTATTCTTGATATTCCGGAAGAGCTGCATACAAATTCAAATACGCCCGGCAGCGAATATGCGATCGCGACCACGGTCAAGGCAACGGCTGCTGGCGTCGAGATCGGCCCGGTCAATTACCCGGCTGGACACGACAAAAAATTTGAGTTTTCCGAGGATTCGCTAAGCGTTTACGAGGGGCGTGTGGAATTTACGTTTGACGTTACCGTGCCCCGTTCGTTCAAGGGTAGTGATCTAAATGTCGAGGTCAGCGTCCGCTATCAGGCGTGCACCAATGAAGTTTGCTATCCGCCAAAGACCAAGAAAGTGACGCTGGCCGCTCGCGTCGAATGATCATCGACGCCCGATCACTGACAAGAGCCGTCCGGTCTTGCCGTATTTTTTCTTTTCTAACCGATAAGAAAAAAACAGATCAGGCCGCTGCATCGTGCAAAATGGTGCGGTGAAAATATTAGCTTCATTGACGCCAGCGTGGCGAAGCTGGTCGCGATTGGCGAGGTGTAGATCGACGAGTGCATGTCCCTCTCGGGTTGGACTAAAGTATTTTTCGCTCTTTGAAAACTTAGACGAGAAGGCGTCGATCACATCGCTGCCGATCTCATAGTTGTCACAACCGGCCGCCGGGCCGATAGCGGCGATCAGGTCGGCCGGGGTCGAGCCGAAGTTCTCGACCAATTTACCGACAGCCTTTCCGACGATGGATTCTACCGTCCCACGCCATCCCGCGTGGATGGCCGCAAATGAGTTTGTTTTCGGGTCGCCGATCAAAACCGGAACGCAGTCTGCTGTTTTTACCCCGATCAGAGTTCCGGCGAGATCAGAAACAAGAGCGTCGGCATGGTCTTCGGAATTGCCGATATCTTCAAATGTGCGGACCGTTTTGATCGCATCGCCGTGCATCTGCCAGACGGTGGCGAGCTTTAGATTCCCGCCGAAAACACTAAGAAGACGGCGACGATTTTCGTAAATGTTCTCCGCCGAGTCTTCATTAAACCCGGCAAGATTGAGGTCGTCTTTGGGAAATGCCGAGACACCACCGAGCCTGGTTGAAAAGCCATTGATAAAACCGGCATCGTCGAGCGCGCGGCAAACAAGTACCTTCACGCCGTCGTGTTCTCGCCAGAGAAAACCAGAATCGGTTACAATCTTTTCTTCGGACTGGTGGCCACTGCCCCCCGACAACTGTTCCATGATTCTTTCAACCGGCATCGACATAGTCGAAGTTTATCGCATACGCGAAACCATCGCCAGAACTCCGCGATTCTCCGAGCGTGTTTTCACGAAAGCCGAACGTGAATATTGTGAAAGCAAAGGTGTCGCGGCGGCTCAATCTTATGCGGCCCGCTTTGCGGCGAAAGAGGCATTCTTAAAAGCGATCCAGACCGGATGGCGTGGAAAGATAACGTGGCAGGACATCGAGGTCATCTCCGATCCCGAGGGCGTTCCGTCGCTGAACATTACAGGCGAAGCAAAACGAATTCTCGATGAGCGCGGAGCGACAAACGTTCACGTCTCGATCTCACACACGACCGAGCACGCTATCGCACAGGTCATCCTCGAAAAGATCTGACTATTGAGGGGTCGGCGAGGCAGCTGGCGTCGGTTTCGGTTCGTCGAGCGAGAGAAACACGGTCGGTGCATCGTGATCAGATACTCTTTCCGGCCGCGTTACATCATTGCTGTAAACGAGCGGGAAGTCGGCGTCGAGCCTGGCGTATCCAAATTTCAACAGCCGTTCCCTCGTCGGTTTATTCACCAAGATATGATCGAGTGCCTGAGCCGAACCGTCGTACGTGTATGAATATCGATTCTTAACGTCGATGTAGTCGATCAGATTGACGAGTCCGGTCGGATACGTTGCCTTCGATGGAGCGAGAATCGTGGGTTCAGGCTTACCCTTTAGGATACCGACCAGGTCATTGTAACCGTCGTTAAATTGGAACGCGTTCAGGTCGCCGCACACCAAGATCTTTTCGGTCGGATCGGCCTTTTGACGATCAACGATAAAGCTTGCCAGCCACTCGGCCTCGAGCCTTCGTTTTTGACGAACGCGGTCGCCGTCTTTCTCATCGTCAATGCCGTTGTACGATTTGAAATGGTTGACGACAACGGTAAAGGTCAGCGGCTTTTCCGATCTCGGGTCGATCACCTCGGCTCGAAGCATTAGCGGCGGACGGTCAAATAGATTTTGACTCTCTGCACCGACCACGCCTCGCAGCTTTTCTGACTTTGCAAGCTGCTTTGACTCGATGACCTTGATCTTTGTCGATTTAACCAAATATCCCGAATCGATGCCTCGAATGTCATTTCCTTCTTCGAGATATGCGACGTATTTCGGATCAGGCTGGTTCGCGGCAATGGCGTCGGCATTGATCTTGGCGGCAACCTTTTGCAGAGTTTTGAGATTTTCGACCTCAACGATGCCAAGCACGTCTGGCATCGACAATACGTTCCTGATCGCAAGCGAAACCTTTGTCAGACGCTTTTGAAAGACGTCTTTCGGCGTGACCGCTTCTTTCTGGACGTCGCTCGAATTTACTTCGTCGTCAAAAAAATTCTCGATATTGAAGCTGCCGATCGTGACCTCGCGTTCGCCAGCCGGGCTGAGCGGGACAAAGGTTGCGATGTTCGCGATCTTCGGCGGCGTCGGGTCTAGATAGAGTGTGTAAAACTTGCGCGAATAGTCGATGACCCCGACGGCGTCCTTCAGCGTCGCTCCCGCCGGCACGTCTATCGACTCGGCGCCGTTCTGCTGATTGCTATCGACACGCAGGATCTCAGGGTTCATGTCGAAGATCGGTATTGTTCGGGGAAGTTTGTCGACGACAATATTCAACACCGAAACGCCTGGTTCGCGAAACGGCCGCGGCATTCCAAGTAGCGTTACAAAGAATATTCCGTTCGATGTCGCGATGCCGGTCTTGTCGCTTTTATATCCGCCTGTCGGCCCGACGACGCTCAGGTCAGCTTTGACCCGCATTCCCTCAAACTTTTCCATTTGATCGACGCGGCCCGCCGGATCGAGGTCAGACGGTGTCAACAGATGCGGAGCGGGAAGCGGATTGTCTTTCGAAATGACCTTTACCGTCGGCCGCGTGATCTCGGTGATACTCAGGAAAATTCGTTCGTTGCGCGGGCTATATTCCGTGACGGTTCCGTCAACCTGGACAAGATCGCCGAGCGACACCTTGGCGACGCTCTCCGAGCCGTAAATGTAAAGCCCCTCGGATGTCAACGGGTTGTTGTCAACCTTGTCGTCCGGCGTCTGGATGTAAAATCCCGCCTTCAGCATCGCCGTGACGACGCCGGTCACCCGAACGTTTTGCTTTTCGACCGGCGAAGTGCCCTTATCACCCTGGATCTGTGCGATCGTGTATTCCTTCTGAGCATAAATACCGATGCTCGCACAAAATACGACCACGGCAGTGATCAGAGACCTAAAAGCGACACGCCGAACTATATTCATTACTGAGTATCCCTCCTTCTTTCGATCAGTTCCTGAGTGTTTTTAGGAATGTTCGAAAAGAAGTTGTAGCCCGTCAAAACCTCGACCGCATCGACCGTAACACGAAAATTTCGCCACGGATTACCCGAGGTGACCGGCGGGCCGTTTGGCACGATAATACCAAATGCACGTGCGGACTTCGTGACTCGCTGGACGTCGTTTGTTCCATTTGGCAGGATGACAACCACTTTCCACGTCGTCTGCGGTACGACGACCTGGCCATTTGCGATCGTCCCCATATTCCCAACCGGACCGCTGAAAATATAGATCTCATTGCCCTGATTCGCGATCGACCGCAGATAATTCTCAAAATCATTCCACGGGCCCTGATTATTCGGACCGTATTGTGGGATGAAATTTGTCATCAGAAAGGTCGCTGAATTATCGGCCACCGATCTGGTGCGGTCACCCGACGGGCACATATGTCCCCGGTCAAATCCTGACCCCGAATAGTCATTGTCCTGAACGTGATACCACGCCGCTGGCAATGCCGGATCGGCGCGATAATCGTCCTGTCGCGGTGCACTTCCGATCCATGTGCTGTCGAGCCGCCACGCGACCCAATTCGGAGTCGCCTTTGACCGATTGTACGAGAGCGAATACTGCGGCTTTTGCATCAGGTAATTGTTCTCGTTCGCAATGTCGCCCGTCGCATTGCTCGGGTTGCCGAGCAGCAGCGGATCGTCATTCGGCAGCGGAGCATTGACGGTGATGTTCTGATTTACATTGACCGAGCGTGCCTGTGCGTCCGACGCGACGGCCGTGACGTTGTAAACGCCGCCCACCGTTCCGCTCGGAATTGTCGCGAGATATGAGAAGACGTTATCTGCGGCCGTGACATCGCCGTTCGTGCCGTTGTCGAAAAATGTCTGATTGGCCAAACCGCCGATGTTCGATAGATCGCCGCCGACCGCGATTCCCGTACTTGGTGGTGTCGTGGCCGGAATCACGGTAACCGTTAGCAACGTATTGCCCGGCGCCGAGACCGTCGTCGGGTTGGCGTTCATCGCAGCGAAAAGGTTTGTTCCGCTGCCGCTACAGGTAACTGGGCTTGTTAAGGTATTACGAGGCGCAAACGGCACCTGCGTCATAAAATCGTTGACGTTATTATCCGTGTCCTGACAACCGTTGTCCTTTCGGATCTGGCTGTTGCCGCTACCGGGGGCGACGGTGCGAGTGCCTTCAACGAAAATATTCGATCCGCTGCCCCAGCCGACTGCGTCGATCACCGCACCGGTGTTCATATCACCCTGCCGTATGGCGAGCCCGCCATTTGATGCCGAGAGGGAACATGCACAAACGGACGGGTTGTAAGTGATATCGGGTGTCGCTGTACCTGTATAGGAAGTTGTTGCGATCAGGTAATACTGCCCGGGTTGAATTATCGTCGAGGTGCTCCATACGGCCATTGGCCCTACGTCATTGACGCCGTTCTGCGAACGATAAACGACGCGATAGCCGTTTAGGTCAACCGGCGACGCACTCGTGTTGTGGATCTCGATAAACTCGTCGTTGGCGTTCGCTGCCGTTCCAGGCTGAACCTGGCTGATCACCAGATTTGGCGATACCGCTGGAGCCGATATATCGTCAAACCTCTCAGTTTGAGCAATAACGCCAAAGTCAACAAAATAAAACGCCGCCGCGATTGCGGTGACGGTCAAAATAGCTAGATACTTCTTCATTAAACCGGTGATCCTTGATAGTGCCGCTCGCGGTACGGCGAAAAAAGCGCAAACCTTATCTTTGCATACAAAACGCTTGAAATGAAGGCGGCGAAATGGAGCCTTTAACATGCCGGTCATACCGCGCCGCTGATTAGACGCCAAATTGACGAAGATGGTGGTCGATGTGTTTGTAGCCGAGGATGCCCCATTCGCGGCCGTTGAGCGGGCCAAACTTTGGGTGAGACGCCCACGCGTGGTCGACCGGCAGGTTCCGAAGGCGGTCAAGGGCATCGAGCACCGCCCGGCGATTACCTTCAAATTCGCCCGGCTTTGTTCCCTCTTTCATCTGGTCAAGTCCAGGCATCGTGGGGACTTCCTTCGGCATTTTGATGACGTGTAGTACGAGAAATTTAATAAACGTGCGCGAAAAGAAATTGCTCTCGTCCGGCAGCGGTCTTTCGCCCATCGACATCAGAAAGCCGTCCGTGACGTGACACATCATCTGATTGACGTTCATCTTGCCCCATAGAGCGCGGTTGTCGGGTGAGAGGCCCTCGATCCTGCCTCTGATCTCCGCCATCATTGTATCGTCGAGAATTGTGCTCATATTTGATGCTCGCTATCGGCCGCCCGGATACGACACCATGCTCTTGTTTCCGGCATTGTCCACCGAGCGGACGCCGAAGAAATAGTTGTCTTTCGATTTTCCTTTAACGGTGTAGCTGGTTACGTTGCCAGCGAACTCAGAGCCTGTCCACTCGGGCGATGAAGTATCGCGCCAGACTACCTCGTAGCCGGCGAGATCGGCGGCGTTGACAGCCTCCCATTTCAACTCCGTGTCGACGCTTTGGCGAAGACTGGCAAACGCTGCGCCTTTTGGCCGTGCCGGTGCTGACGCGAGGCCGGCCAGGGCGGCGAGATTTACGCGGGCCACGTTAGCGACGTAGCCAAAATCTACATATTCCGGCGTATCGCCGTAGAAAACACCATTTTCGGTACGGACGTTTTGGTGCTGATGCGTAAAATCTTCCTCAGATTCGGTGATCCGGACGGCTGTGTATCCGCGTTCGAGAAATGGACTGTGGTCGCCGCCGCGGCCATAGCGATCGCGGCGATAGATCATCCACGCGCCAAATTTGAAAGGTTTCAGATACTTGTCTGCCTGCTCCTTGATATAGCGGGCAAGCTGTCGTGAGGTGCCGTCCGTTTCGCCGCCGATACTCCGGCGTGACCTTGCCTCTGCCGCGGTCTCATCGAGCGCCACGCCCTCGCTAAAGACGCGAACCTTGTCGCGATTCGCCATATTCTTGCGACTCGTTGCTCCGCCAACGATGTCGTTCGTAAACATCGCGTCGATATTCATCTTCGCCTTCTTGGCCTCTTCTGCGTAGTGGGTCGCGCCGAGCAATCCCTGCTCTTCGCCCGGAACCGCCATAAACACAATTGTCGCATCAAACTTGTACTTCGACATCACGCGAGCTAACTCGACCGAGACTGACGTGCCCGAGGCATCATCATTCGCCCCAGGGGCGTCACATTCCACATTGGTCGGTGACGAACACATCGAATCGTAGTGCCCTGACACGACATAAACACGATCAGGGTCGGTGGTGCCCTTAAGCACGGCAAAAACATTTGTCAGAGTCGTCGGCTCGGGAATTCGGCCCGCTTTTGGCTGTATGAACGATTGCTTTTGAACATCGAGACAACCGCCGCAATCGGCACTGATCCGCCCAAACTCGGCAAACAGCCAATCCCTCGCCGCGCCAATGCCGCGTTTAGGATCGTCCTGCGCAGACAAAGTATTTCGCGTGCCGAATGATACAAGTTTACGTATCGTCGCCTCGATATTCTTGGCCGAGACCTCTTTGACCATCTTGGTGATCTCGGGGTTCGGTTTGGTTGTGGTTTTTTGTGCGAAGGCCTGAGCAACGGAGACGAAAAGGCACAGAGCAACAAGGGCTATCGATTTTGATCTCATGGTAGTGTGTGTCCGAAAGGATTAGACACAGATTATCACGGATCTGAAGAGAATTGGGAACGCAGAGGATTTACTGGATTCGGTAGGCCTTATCTTTCCACATCATCACGACCGTGCCGCCGAGGTTGTCGGCGATCGATCGGAGTCCGCGATCGAGTTTCTTATAGTCGTCGGTAGCTCGGCGATAATTGTTGGTCTTTTGATTCTTATACGCCCGGTCGTACCAGGCGCCATCGCGGTTCTCAAATGTCTTGCCGCCGACGACGCGTGTGACGGCCATTTCGAATACCTGATTATTTACCTGATTAGAATTATTCTGCACCGGTCCTGCACCGCGTGTCGGTCCGGCTTTTACCGGTGAGGCGGGCAGATCGCGGCGGCTTTCCGACGCTTTACGTTTTGCCAGGGCGGTATCTTCGTCCTTTGATTCCTCGGCACGGGAACGCGAATCAGCACCGTCAGTTACGATCGATGCTGGAGCCTTCCGGTCATCGCCCGGTGCGGGCGGCGGTGCGGCCGTCACAGGTTTTGGCACGCTCGACGGTTTTTCGGCCATGGCGAATTCTTTATCCGATTCGGGCTGAAGCCGGCCAAATGTATCAGCCTTGTTCTCGCCTAGCGAACCGCCGGGGCTGGCAGCCGGTTTACTTGCTAGTTTCTGGCTATCGATCAGGCCGTTGTCCGTTTCGGCGGTTTCCGCAACAGCGTTCGCGGCAATGTTAGCGGGAGCCGCCGCCGCCGTGTCGTTATCAGAATACGACGCGGGCTTTTGCATCTCATTTTCGCCCACCTGCGAGATGGTTGCATTTGAGCTTTCACGGTTTTGCACAAGCAGAAAACCGAGCACGCCGCTGAAGGCCAGCACGAGAGCACCCATCGCAATAGCGATGTTCGGCGTGCGAAACAGGCGTTGGTACCATGGCACAACGCCGGCCGCGACTGGTGCGGCAACAACTTCGGCGGTTGTCGCGACCGCCGTCTGGTTCATCAAAATGTTCTGTGAGAGCAACTTTCTGCAAGGGTCGCAATCGGCGAAATGCTCCATATAAAGGGAGCGCGTTCGGTTTGGCACCGCATTTTCGACAAACGCCGCGATCGCATCGGCATCAAGGTGCTTCTTAGGTTCGGGCGGCGCATCGCCCACGAGCACACCTCGATCGTCCCGCGATTTCCGCAGGAGCACATCGATCTCTTTGTCGAATTTAAGTTCCATCAAAATATATTCACCACAGAGGCACGGAGAGCACAGAGAAAGAACAAACCACAAAATTGTCCATGACGCCCATCTTGTATGTTGTGTCCATTCTGCATATTGTCTCCACGCCTCTGCGGCGAGGTTTTCGTAACCCGCTTATAGAACGCCGTGAGTCCAAAAATCTTGCACCATTGCCAATACGAGCAATGCGGCGAACATTGTTTCGAGATTTATGCCCAAACCTGCGGCAGTCTCGGACAGATGCTTTTTGACCTCGCCGTCCGTCCAGCCGTGCTTATTTCTTAGCTCTTTTTCGACGCCTTTCCGGATCTCGGCCTGTACTCGCGTCAATTTTCGGCTCGCGGTCGCCTCATGATAGCCGAAGGTGGCGGCGATGTCCTTTAGCTTTAGATCGTCAAAATAGTAGAGCTTGAGGATCACGCGATCTTCCGCCTCAAGGGTCGCGATCGCGGCGGTCAGGGCCTCGGAGACATCCGAGCGTGTCTGCTTCTCGCTAAAGATATCCTCCGGGTTTTCGCTCTGCGTCGCAAAATGGTGGTTGTCGCTACCCGCCGCCTCGCTCGCGAGATTGTCGAATTCGCGGTCTTCCTCAATCTGGACAAGGCGTTTCTGTTTTCGAAACTGATCGATCGCAAGCTGCGACACGACCGCCCGCAGCCACCCGCCCAAGCTTCCTCGACCCGAATAATACGCCAGCTTACTCTTTTTATTGCCGTCCGCGTCCGTGCGGAGCCCGTAAAGCTCAGCCCATATCGAGCTTGCCAGGTCTTCAGCGTCCTCCTTATTCGAAGACATCTTGTGAGCGGCAGACTTCACCGTCGAATCAAAATCCGCCACCAAATGTTCCCAGGCCGCTTCGTCGCCGCGTTCGCAGGCGATGATCAGGCACAGGTCATCCGCCCTGATCTCGTCGATAAACTCTTTGATCTCTTGATTTGCAGCGTTTGGCTGATCACGCAGCAGATATTTATCGATCACCGCCGCGACACGCCCCGCGATGTCCGCGCCCGTCAACCCGCGTGCGTTCTCAGCACGAGAGATCAAATGTTCAATCGCTTCCTCGACGGTATTTTTCTGCTTCTCGGCGATCGGGCTCATTCAAAAAGGTGACCAGATTTTATCACTGTTTGGATGAGGAGAGGAACGCTCAGCGTTGTTTAGTGTTGGCTACCTCAAATGCTTTCGCAAAAACGACACGATCTTATAGCCGTCGTAATACACCCATGGTTTTTCGCCGAGTGTGTAGTGGCCGCATGGGATCTTGACCTCGCTGTGTTTGATCTTGTGTTTGCGGAGCGCGTCGATGGTGTCGCGTGAGAGATCGACGGGGAAGCTGAGATCGTATAGGCCGTAGATGTAACGCTGCGGACGCGGCGGGAGCTTTGAGAGTTTTTCCATATAGGACATCGGCGAGATCGGCAGCCAGTATTCGCGAAGCTCGTCTAGGTTTAGATTGTCGCCGATGCCCTGTTTGACGTGATAGGTCGTAATGCCGTGCCAGACGATGTCAGCCGGATAACCCGAAACGTGGTTAAAGACCGCCGTGTCGATCCGCAGATCGTGAACAAAAGCAAAAAAACCGACGCACGAACCAATGCTCGTCCCCGTGACGCCGATCTTTTCGTAACCCTGCTCCTTTAACCAAGTGACCGCCGCACGGGCATCGATCACCGATTGCCGCAAACTCTGCAGCGTACGTCCGACATTTGGCGGCACGAGATAATCGGCCCGCTCGGTCTCGGGCGGTTTTCGCTGCTCGTGATACGGCATCGTCATCCGAAATGCCGAAACGCCGACCTTGTTAAATACCTTGCAAAGGTCAAAATACGTCCCGGCTTTCGCATTCCAATGCGGAAGGATGATAACTGCCGACTTCTTGTTTTTTGCGTAGGGGAAAAACTTGGCGTAAACCGTATTGTTTTCAATCGAAGGAGTTTCGATTCCGCTGGTCCACGAGACATCGACGCCGTCATCTGAAATCTCAGATCTGAAATCTGAGATCTCCGGCTGGAAGAAAAACTCGTCGCTGTTCTCGACCGACCGCTTGGAATATTCGCTAAACAGATGCCGCGGATCGTCGCCATTCGCTCTGTCGGCTATAAACTCCGTCCCCCAATCGAACGGCTGCACCGTGCGATTGTCATCAAGCATCGCAAGATGCCGTTCGCGGTCGTGAATATAACGTTTTAGCATACTCTAAGAAAATTTAACCACAGATGAACACGGATGAACACAGATAGAAATTACGATCTCTCATCCGTGTCCATCTGTGTTCATCTGTGGACGACTATTTTCCCGCCGTGGCTGATTGTGCCCTGTTCACGATCTTTTCGTAAAATGAAATGTACTGCGGAATGATCTTCGAGGTCGAGTACCGCTGAACCGCCAGATCGCGGCCCTTATCGCCGAATGAGCGCCGCAATTCTTCGTCGCTCAATAATTTTAGCGTATCGGCGCTCATTTTTTCGACATCGCCGACGTCGCTCAGAAAGCCCGATTCGCCGTCATTGACTACCTCGGGAATTCCGCCGATGCGGGTCGCGATCACCGGAACCTCGCAGGCCTGGGCTTCGAGCGCCGCCAAACCAAATGATTCCAGTTCGGACGGCAGCAGAAAGATATCGGCCACGCCGAGATAATCAGAGATATTTGCCTGTTTGCCGACAAATGCGATGTTGCCGTTCATCTCGAGCTGCTCGCCGCGATAGCGAACCGCCGAGAGTTCGGGCCCGTCGCCCACCATCACGAGCCGTGCGTTTTGCCCGGCGGCACGCGCTTTCGCCAGGATCTCGACGCAATCGACGGGACGCTTTACTGAGCGGAAATTCGACACGTGAACCAGCAGCCGCTCGCCGTTCGGGGCAAGCTCACGCCGCAGCGGCGAGTCCGCCAGCCGCATATAGTGTTTTTCACAAATGAAATTCGGTATGACCTCAACATCGTCAAAATCAAACGTCTCGATCGTCGCCTGCTTCAAAAATTTTGAGACAGCGGTCACGCCGTCAGATTGTTGCAGGCCGTACCGTGTGATCGGCAGATAACTGCGATCCGCACCGACAAGCGTGATATCCGTTCCGTGAAGCGTTGTTATCACGGGTACGTATCGTTTTTGCTTGATCGACTCCCGGGCCAATATCGCCGAGATCGAATGCGGTATCGCGTAATGAACATGCAGCAGATCAAGCTTTTCCGCACGAGCGACAGTTGCCATCTTAGTCGCGAGGGCGAGGTCGTAGGGCTGATGCTCAAATAGCGGGTAAGACATCATCTCCACCTCGTGAAAATGGATACGCTCATTCAGCTCGGTCAGCCGCGTCGGCAGCACGGACGAGATAAAATGCACATTGTGGCCCCGCTCCGCCAGGTCGCGGCCAAGCTCCGACCCAACGATCCCGCTCCCGCCGTATGTCGGATACACCGTAATTCCGATATTCATAAGCTACCCCGCGTCAAAATTCAATCGTAACAGAATAAGTTACAAAACGCCACCCTTATCCGCAAGCCCATAACGCGCTGGGATGTACTTCTCTTGCTAACTTTGCGTCCTTTGCTTCTTTGCGTGAAATGATCTCACGCAAAGCCGCGAAGAGCGCAAAGTAAGAGAAGCAGGGCACTACCAGCTAAGCACATATTCGGCTCGCTAAAATTACCTCGACAAAGCCGGATCAATGTGCTATTCTTGCAACGATGCCAAATGGCTGCAACAATTCGTGTATCTCATTTGTGGCACAATGTGAAGAGTTTTTTAAGATCTCGCCGAAAATGCCTGTGGAAAACCCTGTAACGCATTGAATAAAAATGAGATATTTGTCCCAGAAAGGGGCTGGGACAAGATTTTGATAAATGACTGGAAACTGTTGAAAAATAAGGAGTTATTTGTCCCAGCGAGCATCCGGGACGTGCTGGGACAAATTTGCCTGATTTCGACGTTAAGTCATAGTGTAATAAATCTTTAGCGGAAAAGGCCTGAAAAAAAAAGATCATGAGACGAACGGTAAACATTTCGATGTCAGAGGACATGTATTCATTTATTCGGGTGCGAATCAGGGATCGATTTCATAGTTCGGTGAGCGAATATATCCGTGCCTTGATCCGCGCCGACAAGGGGAACGACCGGGCGGTGGAACCAACACCGCATAGGAAATTGCGCAGGGCAAACGATGCGTTTGATTCGTTGCTCGATCTGAGAGATCTTTGAAAATTTAGTGTGATTGATGTGGTTCGCTAACCGCGCCGCATCAACGATAGGAGCACGAGGGCGGTGACCGACGTAAGGCATGACGACGTGCCCGCGGGTTTCGCGGGCGGCTCCGGTTGGGCAAGTTTCGCTTCCGGTTCGGCAACTGGTTCGATCGGCGTCGCCGTGCCCTTCTTGCGGACGAGATAAACGATACCCGAATGGTCGTCGGTCAGGAGAAATGAATTGGGATCGAGCTTCAGGATGTCGCACGGACGGCCGACGACCTTGCCGCGTTGGAGAAAGCCGGTGATAAAGTCCTGCAGCCTTTCGCCCTTTCGCATAATGACGACCTTGTAGCCGTGACCGATCGTTTTATTGGTCGAACCGTGCAGGGAAACGAGAAATGCGTTCTTGATCGCGTCCGGTGCATCCTCGTCGTCGAAATAGTCGAATCCGAGTGCCGACGAGCGCGCCGGGAAAGACGCGTAGGGTGTGGTCACACCGGTGCAGCCGCCGCGACGCTTTATCTTCGGGTCAGCAAATATCTTGCCGCCCGACGAATGGCAATACGGCCAGCCGTAATCGGCACCGTCTTTGACGGCGTAAAACGTTTCGTCCGGTCTTTGCAGGCCGAGATGGTCGGAGCCCTGGTTTGTGGCAAACAGGAAATTGCCAAACCATCTGAGCCCTACGGCATTGCGCAAGCCACGTGCAAATTCACGCTGGCCGCTGCCATCGGGGTTCATTTCGATGATGCTGGCACGGATCTTTTCCTTCTCGACGCACGAATTGCAGCTCGATCCGACGGAAACATAGACCTTTCCATTCGGCGAAAATGCGATGGTGCGGGTCAGATGCCAGCCGCCGTATTTGTAGCTGAGGCCATAGTCGGGAAAGGTGGCGAGGGTTTGGGGGTTGGCATCGGTCGGTTTGGTTTCGCCGTGAGTATATTTGCGGCGAGTTAGTTTGTCGGTTTCGGCAAGGTAAAGCCAGTCCTGGCCGTCGTCGTCACGGTAAAACTGGACGCTATTCGGATTTCTGAGGCCAGTCAGGTAGGGAACTGCTTTTGCGAATTTGCCTTTCGCAGCGTCCCAACCGTCCAGAATATAGACGGTTCCGCGCTTTCCGTCAGCGAGGTTGTACATGTCGGTTACGAAAATACGCCCGTCCGGCGACTTGGCAAAAAATCGGACCCGCTTCAATCCCTCGATCGCCGGAATGATCTCAAATCCCTCAGCGAGGTCAAGGTTGAACGATTTGCCGCTTTTGAGCGTCACCTTGTTCGGTACAAGCCGAGGTTGGGCAAGCAGGGCCAAGGGAAAACAGATGATAGCGAATACGATAAATAGCTTCATAACCGAGCGTTTACGTTCTCCGGAATAAGTGATAAGTGATAACTTAAAAGGGATAACTTTTCACTTATAACCTATCACTTATCACTTCTTTCAAAGGTGTTACTTAATGAAAATAGACAAATTCGTCATCAAAGAAGGCTCAAAGGTAGATCTCAAGCGGCATCCGACCGATTTTACCGGCGACTACTCGGAAAAGAAACAGGCGGTCAAGGATCTTGAGAAAAACGTTCTCCGGCTCCGTGAGCTTCAGAACGTACTTTATGCCGATGATGTTTATTCAGTGCTGATCATTTTTCAGGCGATGGATGCGGCGGGGAAAGACGGGGCGATCAAGCATGTGATGAGCGGGGTCAACCCGCAGGGCTGTCACGTCGTCTCGTTCAAACAGCCGTCCAGCGAAGAACTCGATCACGATTATCTCTGGCGATGCCAAAAGGCGTTGCCCGAACGCGGCAAAATCGGGATTTTTAACCGGTCACACTATGAGGAGTTGCTTATCGTTCGTGTACATAGCGGCATTTTGCAGAGCCAGCGGCTCCCGGCTGATGTCAAGGCGGATAAGGATATCTGGAACAAACGGTTCACGCACATACGCGAATGGGAGAATCATCTCTACGACAATGGCATTCACGTCGTGAAATTCTTTCTCAATGTATCCAAAGAAGAGCAGAAGGAAAGATTCCTGTCGCGTATCGATACGCCCGATAAGAACTGGAAATTTTCGATGAGCGACGTCAAAGAGCGGGCAATGTGGGATGATTATATGAAGTGCTACAAAGACCTGATGGAGGCGACATCGACCGAAAAGTCACCCTGGTACGTCATTCCGGCGGATAAGAAATGGTTCACGCGCCTCACAGTTTCGGAGATCATCGTCAAGAAACTTGAGTCGCTCGATCTCGAATATCCGGTCCTGACCGCTGAGCACATGGCTGAACTGACCGAAGCAAAGAAAATGCTAGAGTCAGAACCACCTGCGGTAGCGGGTGGTTGACGTTGAACGATCGAGAAGCCTGGAACTACGAATAGCCGGATTTTGTTTACTAGATTCGAACACGAATATGTTTTGTCCAGAATGTGGAATTGAAGAACGGAGCGCAAATCAGTTTTGCCGTGCCTGCGGCGTTGATCTTCGGCGGGTTCGCGGTGCGGTTGGTTCGTCCGATACGGTGACCGCGTCAGCTGCGTCGGCACGCGATGAGATCGGCCGGGCGGTCGCTGCACGTATTCGCGAGACCCATAACGCCAGCGAACTAAAGAAGGTCGCTGAAAACGTCCTGCCAGAGGTCGAAAAATTCCTCGAGTCGCCCGAAGAAAAACGCATGCGGCGAATGCGCACCGGTACGATACTTTCGTTCATCGGCCTTGGTACTGCTATCGGTATCTCCGTCGTGAGCGTGTTCATGAACGACCGCGACGTCATCTTTCTCGCCGCTCTCGGTGTCGTCGCGTTCTTTATCGGTCTGGCATTTATCCTTAACGGGATATTCCTCTCGGTACCAAAAAAGAACTTGACCGACCGGTCGTCCGATGCCGACAGCCAGCGAGTTCTCGATGGCGTATCGGGGACAACGAGCGATCTGCATCTGCCGCAGGCAACGGCTTTCTCATCCGTGACCGAACACACGACGCGGCATCTCAAGGAAGAACAGCCGGTCCGACGCGGTCGGGCGAAGCAGCTCTTTGACAATTAAATCTTGGCTGCCCGGAAAATCAGCGTTTCAAACGGCTAACAAACTTTTGCCGAAATTTCGCCACTTTAGGAGCCACGACGGCAGCACAGTACGGTTGGTTGGGATTGTTGGCGAAATATTCCTGGTGATAATCCTCACCCGGCCAGAATTTGTAGAAGGCGGTGATCTCGGTCACGATCGGGTTGTCGTAAATGCCTTCGGCAGTGATCTCGGCGATTATTTCGTTAGCGATCTGACGTTGTTCCTCAGAATGGTAGAAGATCGCCGAGCGGTATGATGTGCCGATGTCGCCGCCTTGGCGGTTGAGAGTCGTTGGGTCGTGGACGGTGAAATAGACTCGTAGCAGATCGGCGAAGGGGAGTTCGCCGGGGTTAAATTCGATCTGAACCACCTCGGCATGGCCGGTCGTTTCGGAGCAGACTTCCTTATAGGTCGGGTTTTCCGTGTGGCCGCCTGAGTAGCCGGAAACGACGTCCTCGACGCCCTTTAGGTCGTCAAAGACGGCCTCAACACACCAAAAACATCCGGCTGCGAGTGTCGCTGTTTCCGACATTTTCGTTTAGGCTGCGGCCTCGGCCTCACGCGGCGCCATGTACAGGATCCTCGTGCAGTTTTCACACGTAATGATCTCGTCGCCCTTTTTAACGTTAAGCTGGACCTGCGGGCGGAGCAAAACGTAGCATGCGCTGCATGAATTATTCACTACCTCGGCAACAGCAATACCGTCGCGGCTTCGCTGGGCAAGGCGATCATAGATCGACGCAAGACGTGCCGGCAAGGTCTCAAAGGCCTTTGCGCGACGTGTGGTTTGCTTGTTGAATTCAGCTTGGTCGGCTTTCATCGCCGATGTAAATTCGCCGAGTGCCGCGTCGCGTTTACCGTCGAGTGTGTTGATCTCGTCAGCACGTTCCTCGAGTTCCTTTTCGACGCCCTCAAGCTCGTCCATGATCTCGACGATCTTCGTCTCAAAACCGGAGATCTGCTTCTGCAGAGAATCGGTCTCGCGCATCGCAGTCTCGTATTCCTTCTGATTCTGTGCGTGTTTTAGATTGCGGTCGGCTCGTTCGAGGTACGTCTTGTTTTCGGCGATCTGCTTTTCGAGATCGGCCCGGGTTGCGTTGAGCGTGTCACGGCGGCCCTGTATCTCGCGAATAGAAAAGGCGTGCTGTTCAAACTCTTGTTCGACCTCGGCACGCCTATCTTCTGCTGTATCAAGCAAACCTTTCAACCTTCTAAGGTTTGTATCGGTTTGCTGTAACTCTATTAATTTATTAAGTTCTTCGATCACTTATGCTTTTTCTCCCAGCCTTATGGCTAATCGTTAATATTATCGCAATAGGGCATCAAATAAAAGCCGCAAACCGTGTCAGACGCCGAAGAGTTTCTCAAAATGGCTGCTGATCGCGGCAGCATCCACCAAATGGCCATCGGAGCCAAGCCATTGAGGTAAAGAGTCAAGATGTACAAAGCGGATCTCGGCGTTATTTTTAGGCATGCCAAAGTGCGTGATCCGGCCGGCCGCGAGCGAGCCGTTTCGCATGACACCGTCGCTCGGAGTTCGAGCCCAACCCGCCTCGATGGTTAGGCATCTCACTCCGTGACGAATACGAACGAGCGAGCCGACCATGTTCGACGTGCTGAATTTGAAACTGTGCGGATCTTCTCGCTCTATGGCAACGCCGTACTGGTCGCGTTCCGCGAGCACGGCGATCTCGATCACGGTGTTAAAGAGCCACGCGACGCCAGCTATGCGGATCGCATCGTTTGACGCCTTGAGCCGCAAGTATTCCGCGATATCGTGCCGCCCGGCATTGGCTGCATTTTCACCGGCGTCGCTTAGCATTTTCGACCAGATCTGGTCGAGTTCTATCATATCGCGAGGATAGGACGAACGGAATCAAAAGGCAATTTCGTGGTATGATTTTGAGACGGAATATGAAGTTATTTACTCCTTGCAAACGGTATTTTGCGGCGTTTTGTGTCTTGTTGATAGCGGCGGCGCTTGCTGTCGTCTCGCAGACGACGAAGCCGAAACCGGCCGTAAAGAAGCAAGCCTCAAAGGCCAAGGCGACTGCCGCAAAGACTCCTGCAAAAAAGGCTGTCTCATCGAAATCGAAAACTAAAGATCCCAAGCCCAAGACTCCCGACGTTCCCAAACCTGACGAAAAGGCCGAATGGGAAAAGGCGGTTTCGATGACGGATGCGGGAGAGCGGATCGCGGCCGTAAAAGCATTTCTGATTACCTTTCCGGAATCGGAAAAGCTGATCGAAGCCCGGAGCCTGATCGTAACTGCCTATAGCGAACTTGGCAATGCCAGCCTTTCGGCAGGCGATCCAGCGACGGCGTTGGTCGACTATAAGATGGCCATTGCCGACGCTCCGGCACCGGTTCCGGATCAGCTTTTTGCGGAAACATTTGCAAGGTTCCCCGCCAATCTCTATTTTCGAGGGGCCCGCGAAGAGTCGTATGAGCTTGCGTCTATGCTCGAAAAGGTGGCTGAGTCAAACGTCGGCCAATTGGTCTCGATCGCCAATTTCTACATGAGCGTTGAGAACGGTTCAGAGGCACGACGGGTAGCAGACATCGCGATCAAGGCTGCCCCGGATTCATCGGTTGCCTACCAGACGCTCGGACTTGCGAGCCGAATGGATTTTCGCCTCGATATGTCGGCCGCCGCACACGCCAGGGCATTGGAGTTGGATCCGGATTCATTGTCAGCACGGCGAGGCCTGGCGGAAATGAAACGAGCTACGGGCAAGTCTGAGGATGCGGAGGCTCTGTACCGCGAGATCTTGGGGCGTGATGAAGGGAATGTTCCGGCGCGGACCGGCCTGATCCTTTCTCTTTTTGACAGCGGAAAAGTCTCCGAAGCAGAGGCGGAAATGTCGAGATCGCTCGAGGAAAACCCTGGCAACGTGATTCTTCTCGCAGGCGCCGCATACTGGTATGCGGCCCATCAGAATGGCGACAAAGCGGTGAGCTCGGCTCTGAGTGCGATCGCATCCGACCCCAGATTTATCTGGTCGCATATTGCCCTGGCACGCGGGTATATGGCCCGAAATGAGCCGGTCGCCGCGGAAAGGACCCTGCTGGCGGCCCGTCGCTATGGCAATTTCCCCACCCTTGAGTATGAGATCGCATCCGCACGAGCTACGGCTGGCTTTTACCGTGAGGCGACCGAGGAGCTTGCCAAGAGTTTCTCGGTCAAGAACGGGGTCGTTCGAACGAACCTTGGCGGCCGCGTCACACGCGAATCGACAGATCTCACCGAGTTGATCGGTCTCGAACGCCGGGCAAGTATCTTTGCTCCAAAGCCCGCTGACAGCGCGGAAAATGGAGCACGCTTGATCGCGTTGCTGACGCTGAAACATGAACTCAGTGAGACGGAGCCGCGAACCAGCGTTCTGGCAAAAGCCGCGGATGACCTGATTCGAGGCGATGACAAGATGAAGGTTCATCGCCAGATCTATGCCGCCGAGCAGCTTGTCGAAAAAAGGGCAGCTCTCGATAAAGTGATGGAGATCACTCGTTCCGCCATCGCAAATGTTGTCGCGGGGCTCGAAGTACCAAATCCATCGACCGCCGTTATGGCGAGTGAACTGTACGAGCCCAGACGTCTCGCTGCCGCCCGTAATGATTACATCAATGTCCCCGACGTGCCTCGGCAGACGCTTTCGACCATCCTTCGGGGTCAGATCGAGGAGATACAGGGTTGGGCAATGTTTCAGACGGATGCGGCAGAAGATGCCATCATGCACCTGAAACGGGCCGCAAGCGTTCTGCCGGCAGATAGCGCTTGGTGGCGTTCGACTACATGGAGACTGGGCACGGCATTCGCCTCAACGGGCAAAGACGCCGAAGCCCTCGATATGTATATCCGAAGCTACAAGGGCGGTCAGCCAAACATTTTTAGCTACGGCGTAATTGAGGATATCTACAAGCGGGTAAACGGTAACACGGTTGGCCTGGAAGAACTGATCGGAGCAAAGCCTGACGCATTGGGCCTGACGCCGGTTGCAAAGGTCGAGGCGACACCGCCGGTCCAGCCGATCGTCCGTCCGACACCGCGGCGAACTCCGTCGGTGGTCCCGATAGAGATCGCGACGCCGACGCCGGAAGAGTCGCCGAAACCGGTGGAAAGGATTGAGGTCGCGACACCGAGTCCAACGCCCGTCGCAGAGGTTCCGTCAGCGACACCAACGGCATCGCCAACGCCTGACGAGGAAATTCCCACACCGAGTCCAACTCCGGTCGTCGAAGAGCCATTACCAACGGCGACGCCACCTATTGAGGAAAAGCCGACTCCAACGGAATTACCGACACCAACGCCCGAAGTTATTAATACCGAGGAATCCGCGAAGCAAGGTGATGAAAAGCCAAAGGAAACACCGGCTCAAAAGAGCACGACGGCATTGCGAACGGACCTTTTTGAACCCGTCGTGATCTCCATTCCGCGTCCACCACCTGTGTTGCCAAAGCGATCGCCTACTGCCACTCCGTCTCCGACGCCGGGGCTTGATACGGTCGCTGTTACAAAGCCGACTCCAGATCCGGTATCGGTTTCCGACGCAAAGAAACCAACGACTGATACCGAAAACGAAAGACCTACGCCAGATGGTCGGCCACGGGTAGTGAAAGGTGAACCTCGCTCCGTCGCTCCGTGTACGCTCACTGTCAGCGAAGAGGTCGTCTCGCTCAGAGCTGGCGGCGGGGACCTTGCGGTGATCGTTGGCCGGTCGGATGACGAGGATCTAGACGAGATCACAGCCACCTCTACAACCCCGGACAGTGTGAATGTAAGGCGCGAACCGATAACGGGGGTCAAGACCCGAGCATTATTTATCCTAAAAGCCATCGGTCGACCGGGCCTCTATCAGGTCACGTTTGAGCTGCCTTGCGGTAAACGCGAGGTGTCTGTCAAGGTTCGCTAGTCGTGATGGCGGCGGTGTCGACGTCTGTGATGATGTTCCTCAGCCACCGTAGCAGTTGCGATTGCGGCGAGGATCAGAAAGAAGAATGCATTTGAATGCGTGCGCAGCGGGAAGTCGAAAAAGCTGTGGGCCATTATCCCCAGACATCCGGCAAGCGCCCCGATCGCCGCACTCTGCCTGAATGCCCCGGTCGAGGCGATCACGGCCATACTCTTTCGAAACAGCAATAGGATAAACGAGCTGATGCAGATCAGTCCGGCAAGTCCGCTATCGGCTAGCGTCTGTAGATACTCGTTGTGGGCCTGCTCCACTCGCATGAAGCCGTTCCAAGTGTCGTGTTTGGTAAAGGCTACGCCAAAAGCGTCAAATCCAGCACCGATGATCGGGTGTTCGAGGAAAATGCGGATCGCGACGGGCCAAAAATGCAGACGTCCAGTCGAGAAGTCGGCATCTGCATTTACGGCTCCGATCCCACGCAGCAGGTTATCGTTACCGCCAAGCATTAGAGCGGTGCCAAATATGACGATCAGCAGTGCCAAGCCGCCAGCGGCGATCGCAATCTTTCTCTGGACGCTTCCGGTGTCAGCGGTCTTTTCCGAGCGCGAGAACCGTCCTGATAGTAGATTCAATACGACGACGAATGCTCCGACCGTCATAAATCCGAGCAGGCCGCCGCGAGAACTGGTAAATACGACCGCCACGCCCATCACTATATAGACGGTAGCGAGCATCAGTTGTTTGTCCCTCGGCGTGTCGCGGCCAAACAGCAGCCCGAGCGTCAGGCCGCCGGTCATTTGCATGAACGCCGCAAAATGATGCTGGTTGACAAATGGCCCAAACGGTATTGCCTGGGGTGTCAGTCGCATCCCATATATCCCGTCGGGATTGGCAAGCCGCTGTAAAATCCCAAAGAAAGCCATCAGCGCGCCAAAAACGATGGTTAGAATGACGACAGTCTTGATACGGCGTTCCGAATTGATAAATGCGAGGCACGCCGCAAAAAATGTCAGGAAAACGATGAGCCGGATCAGGAAAAACCTTGTCGCATACGGGTCAAGCGACAATGATGCCCATGTTCCTGCCGACAGTCCGGCAGCCGAGCCTAATGGAAGTAGCTGAACAAGCCCGATGGCGATCAACCCGACGATCGGTATCTGCAGCCAGCTGGTGTTGATCACCATGCCGCCCGCATTCCATGCGTCGGCTAACCAGAGCAACACGATCAGGACCCAAAAAACCGAGATAAATATCCATGTCGCACTGTCCACCGCGCCAAAAAGCATGGTCGCGAAGGCCGGCACGATGCACAGCAACGCAAATATTGCAGTGCTAATGCGCGACGAACCGCCACCGGCGGAGATTTCCTCAACGGTTAGGATCGCCTGATTGTCTCTCGAATCGTTCATCTAAAAACTACTGGTCTAATCGCTGAATCGAAAAACTGTCGAACGAGATTATCCCATTCGTCGGACACGATGGGCCGCTGCACCCTTCGCGTGTAAAACGGACGATCACACCGTCTGCATCGTTCGGGGCGGCAAATTTGACTGTAATAGGCGTCCATACAGCGGCGGGAACGAGTGATCCTGACTTAGCGATAGTTCCCGTAGTGGCTGCGTTGGCTACTTCCCAATGGAGCGATGCGGCGGTCTTAACGTCCGATTTGTAATATCCGCGCAGTTCGTAGTTTGCTCCCGGAATGACAACCACTGTCTGTGAGATATTGCGGAACGCGGCGGCTTCAAAACTGTTGAAGATTACAGCTAGGTCGTATTTTCCAGCATGCGGCGAATTCTCGCCCATACCGATCTGCGGTGCCGAACCTTCGGCGATCTGCCATTCAAATGCCCCGGCACCACGCATCTTTAGGCCACTCTCAAATTCGCCATTCGCGATCTGACCTGCGACCGGAGCTTCGCCTGCCGGACGGAGAAACGCCAAGGCACGGGCCGCAGGACCAAATTTTTTAAGCCCGATCAGGTCGGCGGCGAGCTTTTCGCTCGATTGAAGATACTTGGTCTGCTTGCCATCATCTGAGATACGCGACCATGCGTTTACAGCGTCATCGTGGCGGCCCGAGGCGAAAAGAGCGGTCTGCAATGCCGCATTACTTGCGTCGCTGGCTCCAAGTGCCCCAAGTGCCTGATCCACATTCCCATCAAAGATCTCGAGAGCCGTTACTGCCGCCACCCGGGCATATTCGGGGTCGCTGCCGGCCGCCCTAGCGATGAGGCCAAATCCCTCGGCGATTCGATTCTGGCGGACAAGAAAATTGCCATAGGCCCAGTGTACAGCGGCGTAGTTGGGTGCGAGTTCGAGAGCCCGTTTGAAGGCTGTTTCGCCACCTGCGGCATCGCCATTCACGCTTCGTGCACGGCCAAGACCGAGCCATTTTGTGTAGTCATACGGTGATGTATAGACGGCAAATTCGTACTCGCGAAGTGAACGGTCGAGGTCCGCCGCGTTGAATGTACGCTCAAACGTAACCGCCACCGCAGTGTGTACTTGCGGGTCGCCCGGAGCGATACCCAGTAGCATCTCGGCAATGAGCGGTGACTCGGGCAGGTTCCGGTCAAATGTCGGCGCGACCGCGCTCGCAAAATGCCATTTGATCGAAAACCACGTCGCCAAAACACAAACCAGAGCAACCGCGACGATCAGTATTCGCGAGAGCGTGGGCTGGATTCGTATTATCTTTAGCGATTGTGCCATTTATATCAGGTCAACGGGTTCGATCTTGATTTGCGCACGTTTGAGCAGGACATTGGCGTCGCGGCATGTCTCGCGGATGTGTTTTAGCTTGCCGGCCGGCAGATCGCGAACCGAGATCAGCACCTCGGCGATCTGCTTCTGATTGAATAGCTCAGGCAGCGAGCCGTTGCCATCGAATACCTTGAGTCCGTGGATCATTTTGTCCTTTTTTGTCGGGTCATCGTCGATGAAGCCGACCGGCTGCAGGTTCCACTCAGGGTTATTGTGCAATTCACGCAGAACCATCTCGCCGCCATCGCCTGCACCATATATCAGTACCTTTCGCCCATCGCTCGATGCAGGAAACGGCAAAAGCTGTCTGATCACCCTAAAAGCCATACGGCTCGCGACGACCGCAAACAACAGCAAGATACCGTCGAGTAAGAACACCGTTCGTGAAAACCCTGCAAAACGATATATCACCAACACTGCCAGCACGCTCAATGCCGAGCCGAGAAATATGCCTTTGCTAAACGTGATAAGGTCCCCGATGCTCGTGTATCGCCACAGGCCTCTATAGACGCCGACGGCTAGGAACGATGCCAGCTTGATCAGCACCAGCAGGGGAAGCGTTTTCATGAACAGGTCCCAGCTGCTCGAGCCCTCAAATGAGCGGAACAGTATCGCCCATGCCGAATAGTACGCCAGCGTGATCAGGAACGCATCGAGAAACACCTCGAAGATTCGGCGTTTGTGCGAGACATTGAGCAGGAATGCAAACACCGCATTTTCGCTCACAGCCTGTGTCTCGTCCTCGCCCTCGTAAACCTTTACCTTCGATAGATAAACGCCGAGTAGGACAAGTACGACCGTAAAAACGCCTATCAGGGCAAAGCTCTTTATCGCACCGATCTGCCCGACCGACAAAGCCAATCCGCCCGCGACGACCGCGAATGCGTAGAGCATCAGCACTGCGGTTCGCTCGGACAGGCCGAGAGCGACGAGCCGGTGCGATGTATGGTCGCGGCCGCCCTGCGACGCTTTGCGGCCCCAGAGTTTTCTCAGTACGGTCACAAACGTCGTATCAAAGATAGGAACGAATAGTATCAAAACCGGTACTGCCAGAATCGCGACGATCCCGCGCGAACGCCCGCCGACCTGATTGAGCAGCACCGAGCCCGAGAGCAGAAAGCCGATAAACATCGACCCGCAGTCGCCCATAAAGATCGAGGCGGGATTGAAGTTAAATACGAGAAACCCGACGAGAGCACCGATCAGGCATGAGGTGAGCAGCAGTTCGTTCGTTAGACCGTTCGAGGCGAAATTGAGAGCGAGCGAAAACGCGGCGATGGCCGAAATTCCCGCCGCCAGGCCGTCCATATTGTCGAGCAGGTTGATCGCGTTCGTGATGCCGATTACCCAAAAAACGGTGATCCAGATATCGACGATTTCATAGCCCGTCAGCGGCAGCTTGAGACCCGACAGCACCAGAATCCCGGCACCGATCAATTGCCCGATCAGCTTTTGATAGGGGCGGACGCTGATCAGGTCGTCGATGAGCCCGACGACAAAGAGGAACGAGCTTGCACCCATCACAATGAGCGATTCGCGGGTAGCCGGAACAAAGGCGAAGTACGCCGCAACCGTCGCCACAAAGATCGCCACGCCCCCGAGCATCGCCGTCGGCCGTTTATGCCAACGGTCGCTCTTTGGCCGCGCCACGTGGCCATACTTGACGGCAAATGCACGCACGCCAAACGTCGCCGCTACCGACATGAGCGCGGCGATGGCTGCGACAAAGAATGCATTTGTGGTCAGGCTCTGCATAGTTCAAGGGAAACCCGGGCCCAAACGGCCATCGGACCGATTGCGTCATGCGATCTTTCTACAACACCCAATTTCAACCCATTATCGCAAAAATTAACGATTTTCCTTAGATGCCGGCGTCACATGTCGCAACTGTCCCACGGTGGGACACTCTTGGGACACTTTTGGGACAGTGTAAGTGTGGCAAATACGACGGTTAAGGGCAATATGTCCCGTGTCCCACCCTTCTGCAAAGATTTTTTAGTCTAAACACAAAAAACCGCCCGCCGAAACCTGCCGAATCCGGCCGAAACCTCCAAAATGTCAAAAAACCGCCGCAAATCACGTTGTTGCAATAACAACAAAATGTTGCAAGGATAGCACGTTTCCAATAGGAAGTCAATTGTCGTGTCCTTAAATAGGTCTACAGAGCGCTAGACAGATAGATGAGAGACCCCAGTAGCCCAAATTCACGGCGTACGCCGGAGCTTGAGCAAACGAGAACAACACCAAAGAAGGAGACCAGGGTAAACATTGATAATCAGGAGTAAGACAAAAGTGACGACCTCAACCAGCAACAACCGCTTAGAGTGTCAACTTTTCTCAGTACGACTCAAGCTACTGCTCTGGTCCCACTGTGTCTCGCTCATGGCGTCGCCACCGATTATCAGGCTAGGTCGGATTCGTTTAATCAGGTGGCTTGGTCAATGAATCTTTTATGTCCTTGGTTATGTCGTCTTGAAGTTTTTTCAGCCTTTCCTTTACCAGTGGATCGTTGAAGAGTTCGGCGGGAAGGGTCTCAAATCTCTTAATGACTATTTGCTGAATCCCATCGTTCATTTGAATGGCCATTCTTTCCATTGATGCTTGCGCGGATTTGGATGCCGCGGTGTTCTCTTTCATTGCAGCCAGTATAAGCTCCAAGGCGGCGAGTCGGTCGTAAACACCCTTCGCATAAGCGGCCGCATATGAAGATGAGGCAACCCAAGGCTGGCCACACCTCCCCGCCGTATCTAATATTGTCGGACAAACATATCCCCCATATTGGACGTTTTTTGTAATGAGTCCGTTCACGACCACATTTTTGTCGGTTTCGGGGTTGTACCAAGGTTGGCCAGATACGATATGACCGAGGGAAAAAATACAACCGATCACTATGCTTAACTGATAAACATTAAATTTCATATATCCTCCACTGCGATCCCTCCACTGCGATCCCATCATCGCAATCTCGAATGATCGAGTATGATCTTATTTCGGCGGAAACAAGTCGTTCACGTCCTTCATAATTTCCTTTTTGAGCTGTTCGAGCTTTGCCTTTACGATGGGATCATTCATCAATTCGCCAGGCAGAGTCTCGAATCGCTTAGCGACAATTTGTTGAATTGCGTCGCTCATAGTAGTTGCTATTCTCTCCAATGCCGCCCTGCTCTCATTCGATGCCTTAGTACTTTCGTTTACGGCCGAAAGCAGACCATCCAGCTTTTGATTTGTAAGATCCAAGCGCCCAACAATATCGATTGACCATGCCCCCTCGACCGGTCGCCAGCCGGCTGAGCATCTCCAGGGTAAAAACCCATTAGCACCCGGAGAAAAACCACTCATACAAACCCATTTTCCCTTTTTCGAATCCGACACAATTACGGCGTTGCCAATTTTTCCTGACCATGTCACGCTGTCCAACCCGTTTTCTTGTGCCCGAACCGAACTGGAAATCAAAAGCAAACATAAACAAAGTGCTCCAAATATAGCCAATTTCATATCGGATTCTCCTATTTCGTCGAAATCAATAGCGCATCAACAATTCTTGTTCTAGCTTCCGCTTTGTTAACAGACTCTTTCACCGCAAACTCAATAAAATCATATTCTGCCAGTCGGGCCGCCAATCGATCCCTGTTTTCGATCATCTGCTTTAGGGAACCCGGATAGATAAATTCGCGAGAAACAAACTCGTTTACGGATGGAAGAGGCACATCCACACCGTACAGATTAATGGTTGGAATCGGGGAGCATCTGTCCTTGGGTTTTGCTTGTGTTTCCGTTGCCGTCGCGCAGGCCTTCTTTAGATCCTCTGATGGAGTGTCCGCGATCGGTTCCCACAGATTCCGGTAAGAAAACCCGGTTCCGAATACTGCGCGCATGCCCGAAAACGGATCGATCGTGTACGTTTCCGAGGTCTCAAGCGCCTGTCGATAGGCGTATGGGCCAGTTACATTCGATGACGAGTCTAATGCAAGCATCAAAACATTTCTCAACAAATACGGATTTTGCAACGACAAGATTTCTTTAGCCGCCATTTGCTCGGTCGAAATGATCTCGCCATCGTCTAGGAATTTCCTTTTGTCTTTGTCCCATAACAGGTCAAATATCAATTTCGCCGTGAAGTCTCCCTGAATCATATTCATCTGGGCTAAGGCGACGGCATTGATCTTGGCCGCTCCTTGAAGCAGTGGTTTACCAGACGGACGATAGCTTGGCTTTTTGATCAATCTGTAATAGTCGTCCGTGATCTTTTTCCCAGGGGAGAATTCCATGACATCGTAAATGGGGGCGAAGAACAGACTCCACTCCGCCAGATTGTTTGTCGCATCGTACAGGGCAGGCGTATCCAGTATCCGAAGCGCATTCGTATTCGCCTTATTTTCAATACCGCCCGATGACGACACAGGTAAATCCAGCCGCGAATTCAAATCGCAGGTTAATTTAAGTAGCGAATCGCTAAGCCTCGATTTCGCATCACAAGCCCTGCCCTCAGGTGTGAATGCAGCCATCTTCCGATTCATTCCGCGCACCGAACCTGACGGCATTGTTAACGCGCCAAGTAGATTCGAAGCAGTCCATCCCAATGTCTTAGAGCGATTTATAACGAAATATTCAGTCTTTCGATAATAGTCTTTTACAAACGACTGGACAGCGGTGTCTTTATAGTATTTGTCTACCTCTTCTTTCGGTAGCTTGAACGATGCGGGGGTTCCGGGAGCACTTGAATTAGTTAAGGCAAGAGATTCTAGGGATGGGACACTTGGATTAAACGAAGAATCGTAAAGACTTCGTAAATATTCCCCACACTGAAACACACGCCCCGCATTATAGTCGTCGATCTTTCGCAGGTCGCGAAGTCTGGTTGAATCCAAAATATCGATTTCCTCACGTATGAATTCGTAAGTCGCAGAACAGTCTCCCATCTTCATGTACAAGAGTGAATAGGTCATATTCTGCAAACTGTCAATCTTGTCCTCAATCCTTGTAAGCCTCTGGTGGAGAGCTTTGTCGTATTCGGCCATCTGCTTAGATAGTTCAACGATACCTTCAATAATTTTTTGTTGACCTTCTATGATTTGATCAAGCTTTCGGTTGACTTCCGCAAACTGCTGTTGCAAATATTTCATCATCTGTTCGTGACGCTTTGCGTTTGCATCAACTTTCTTTCCAAATAGACCTGACACCCCGGCAATAGCTCCCAAGTAATTGCCGGTGGCGAAAGCTCCAATTGCGCTCGACGCTACATTTGCGATCGAAATAGCTTCATCCAGCCCATCTATCTGGATTCCAAGATTGCCGGCGATCGTGCCAATATGGTTGAAGTCCGAAACAAGTGAATTCATCTTGCCGATCATTTCCTTCTTTTGTATCTCGGCTTCCAAAGAAGTTTTCATTTGCTTCAGAATGTCCTCGCTCAACCTTCCTTTGAAATAGTCACCGTTGAGCATAGTTAGTCGATCTTGTGGGTCCGCCTTGCTGAAAAGTACATCGCCGATTAATCGAATTTGTTGCGTGTTGTTCGCGGATTTCTGCTTTAGATCATCAATGTCTTCCTGTGCTTGTTTCAAACCCTGCTCAACATTCCCAAGTCGCGTAGTGATATCGTCAAGCCGCTCGTTATTTTCCTTGACGTATTTCGCCATTGCCCGAGTAACGCTTTCCAGACCATTCCCGAGATTACTAATGTCTTGTGAATTCTGGGCGATGTCCTTCAATGTCGCTTTTTGAACACTTGTAATCGTGTCAACGACGAGCTTGTCGACAACTTCGGTCGCGAGTCCCTCGCCTCGGAGTTTTGATTTAAGCGCGAAAATCTCCGGAATCTTGTCAGCCTGTAGAATTTTTTGTTCGGGCGTTAGCTTCTGTAGGGCTTCATATTCCATCCCCGTATAGGTCTTGATCTTGTCAAGATTCTTTGCAAAGAGATTCGTGGCCTGCCGATCTATCTCGTTGATCATCCCGTCGATTGCAAGTCCCTTTGCCCAGCGAATCGGTACGGTCGCGACAAACGTACTTCCACCCGAAGCAAAATCGGTTCCAGTCAGAAGTACCTCAGCGGTCGTGTCGAGCAGGCCAATAGCGCCCCTCTTTGACTCAACAGAATGCTTATATGCGTCCGCCGCACTTTGCAGGGCCACTTTCATATCCGCACTGGTGACTTTAACGGTTGGCGGGGTCTGGAATGCGAGGTAGAAGAACTCAGCATTCGCGACTCCGAGTTTAAAAAGAGATTCATACGTGTCCTTATCTATTGTTTTTGGAGTCGACTGAGCTGAGGTCGAAATCGGCTGCAGAAGGGTCAGCGTTATCAATAGATAAATAAGACCTTCCCGTGAATAGAGCTTGACTGATTTTGCGCGCATTACTAGATAACTCCTTTTCAGGTCAGTTCCATGGGTAGATGCCCCGTGCATAAATATTTCGTGAGCACCCGCTCCTGCTAAAGAGGGTCGTTGTGAAGGCGAGGCTTTCTGGATACTTCCAAAGTCGGCGACGATTCATGCAAGAGCTGCAGACGTCGCAAAACAACGTCTCAGATGATGCCGTCGGGAATGAATCGTTCATATGGGATGAACTCCAATTTATGAATCAATATTGACCGGGAACAAGTTTGGTTTCTCTGATAATACACCTATTCTCCCAACTGTCAATTACCCACCGTCGGCTCGCCTTGGGGAGTTGAGCCACCTCACTTTGTGGGCTTTGCGTTCGAGCAGCATTTGATAGACCTCTGAAATATCGGCGACCATTTTTTCGGTGCGGAAGTTTGGGTCGACGTGTTTGCGGCCGTTGGCACCGAACTTTTCGCGGAGGGCTTTGTCTTCGAGCAGGTGGGCTATACGGTCGGCGAGCGTGACGTTGTCGAAGGGCTTAACGAGATAACCCGTATAGTCGTCGAGGACGACCTCGGGGGCACCGTCGATGTCGAATGAGACGCACGGTTTGCCCATCGCGAGCGACTGCGGGAGGACGCGGGCTAGGCCTTCGCGAAGGCTGGTGTGGACGACGACGTCCATCGCCGAGATCATCTCGGGTATCCGCGTGCGGTCGATGAGGCCGGCGAAGACGAAATTTTCGAGAATGCCGTATTCCACGGCGCGTTTTTGCAGATGTTCTAGCAAGAGACCGTCGCCGATCAGGAAGAAACGAACATTTGGGATGCGTTTGACGATCTCTGGTGCGGCGTCCATCAGTTCGTCGTGGCCCTTGAGCGGGAAGAGCCGCGCTATCTTGCCGACGACGGGTGCATCGAGAGGGATTCCGAACTCCTGCTTGACCTTGTCTGCGTCAAACTTCGCATTAAGAAACCAATCAAGCTCCATTCCGCTGTAGATCGTGCGAAACCGCTCGGGCTCGGCAATGCCGGCGGCGATGGCCTTTTTGACGATGATCTCCGATACGCTGATGTAAAAATCGGTCATCGGCGCACAGATCTTTTTCACGAGCCACCACGAGCGGTTTATCAGCCATGGCTGGTAATCGTGAAAGACGAGGCTGTGCAGCGTGTGGACGATGATCGGCGTGCCCGCGAGCCACGCCGCGATGCGACCGAGCACGCCCGCCTTTGACGAGTGCGTGTGGACGATGTGGTAGCGGCCTTTTTTGATGAGTTTGTAGAGTTTCCACAGAGCGGCGAGATCTGAGAACGGATTGACCGAGCGGCCCATCTCGGGCACTACGATCAGGTTGGTCGTCTCACGAGCCTGCGACAACATCTCGCCCTCTTTCCCCTTATCGATACCGCTGATGAAATCAACATAATACTCCGGCATCGCATCAAGCCCGACGACGGATAACAGTGTATTCTCCTGCGCCCCGCCAACGATCATGCGGGTGATGATGTGGAGGACGCGGGTTGGGGATTTGTTAGTCTCAGAGGCCATCAAAAAGCTGTGTTTAGAAGATAGTGAATCAATTCTTGTTACTTCGGTACGTGTTCACTTTCCTCGGCTTGCCGTTGTTGCACGGCGGTGAGGCTCGCCTCTCCGGAACGTTTCCATAATGTTTTCCACGCCCGCTTTTGCGGGCAATGCAAGGGAGCTTTGTCGGAGGCATAGCCTCCTCCGAAATCTTTCTTGCCTTCTCCGGTGAGGCAAGCCTCACCGCAGTGCGCTAGCGGCAAGCCGCGAGAACTGTAAGTCGATGAGCAATGCAGTCTATCTTACCGACACGCTACCACCAGATTCTGCTGGCCCACCTTGTTGCAGAAGCTATCGACGATTCCATGCGATCTTGTTCAGATCAACGTCCAGCGGCTCAGCCTCAATCGCTCGCCCGTGAAAAATCCGGGCACTTGACCATCGCCATTCGTTTGGGTGATCCACAAATCCTGCCCGGACAGGGTTCAGATGAGTGTACTGTATCCGTTGCCATAACATCGGCTCGCTCCACAAAAGACGAGCGTCAGGATGATGGTCCCAGAGGGAATATTTCCAATCATCATTTTTTCGCGATACACGGAGTTTCGCCAGCGATTCGGCATAGTCCATCGCCTTCAGATAGTCGGTGACGCGGCGGCTGATTATACCGTTAATAAATCTCAATACCTCGGCCGATTTGATCCGACTGTCTGTCACCAGGTGCAAGTGATCAAGCATGATGACATATGCAAATATCAAGAATTTGCCGGATCGCCGGGCCTCGTCGATCGCCTTGCAGGTCAGGTCGGCGATCTCATGCTTTTTGAAAACATGAAGCCGGTCCTTCGTAACCGAGGTTAGATAGTAAGCAGGTGTGTCGCGAGTTGGTCGGAACATCTTTTGTCGGAGGCAGAGCCTCCTCCGGAATTTTCTAATAGATTTTGCCGGTGAGGCAAGCCTCACCGCTGTGCGTTCGCGGCAAGCTGCCGGAACTAAAAGCTAAACATTCGCCACGACCAAATAATCCCGATCGAGGTGGATAAATTCGTAGTCGGTTACGCCGGACTGAGCGAGGATCTCGCGGACCTGTTTTTCGCGATAGAGGAAGAGCGGTGTGCCCTTGAGCCAGAATCTGACGCGGCGAAGAGGGACACGCCATTCTACGGCTTTGGGAAAACTCATGATCAGCTTGCCCCGGGTTAGTTCACGCATGGCGGTGATGATGGGCACGGGGTGCTCGATGTAATCGAAAAATCCGTTGCCGGTGCAAGCGTCAAACGGAGCATCTGCCGGATCAATATCGGCCGGAAAGCCGCCAACGATGAAC
This sequence comes from Pyrinomonadaceae bacterium, assembly GCA_049663465.1. GTDB lineage: Bacteria > Acidobacteriota > Blastocatellia > Pyrinomonadales > Pyrinomonadaceae > OLB17. The sequence continues at coordinate 392 of JBATDM010000031.1, read as the reverse complement.
TCACAGATGTCACCGACACCGGCCTCATTCGCCAGTTTGTCGGCGATCTCGATCATGCCTTTGGCAAAGTCGATACCGACGACCTTTGACGCGCCTTCGTGTGCGAACGCGAGACAAAAACGTCCCGACCCGCAGCCCACATCGAGGATCCCTTTGCCTTCAAAGGGCCTTAGTTTCTCGACATTGAGTTCGAGGCGCTTTTGCACGACACCGCGCCACCAGTTGTCGATAAAACTCGCGACGGGCCCCTTTTTTGTTTCGTAGATCGCGTCAAACCGCTCTGCGTCATCGTGAAAATGTTCGCGGACCTTGTCTTCTACATTCTGTGTCATAAAAGTCAGAACCACCTGCGGTAGCGGGTGGTTTAAGCAAGTGCACTCTCAAGATTAAGG
>JBATDM010000030.1:0-32905 GCA_049663465.1 Pyrinomonadaceae bacterium | reverse complement strand
CGAGGTTGTCTGTATCAGTTGCAGTGTTGTTTGCCGGGATTGAATCGACCACACCCTGCGGCGGTGTTACCGTCGCTGTGTTGATGAGCTGCCCCGTCAAGCCCGGTGCGATGTTCACCAGAGCGGTGAACGTCAGTATCCCGCCTTGCGGTATATAGACAAGCTCATTGATGTTGCCTGAGCCCGCCAGATTCGGACAGAACGCCATGTTCTGTGGCAGACATGTCCAATTGTCAACGACCACTCCCGCTGGGAAGTTGTCAGTTACAAGTGCATCCACAACAGGCGTCGGACCATTATTAGTAACAACGATCGTATAAGTCGTCTGCGTTCCTGGCGTCACATTTACACGGTTGTCCGTCTTTGTGATCGCGAGATCGGCTTCAGGCGGAGGAGGCGGGGCGCAACTCGTTCCGGTGAAGGTCACGCTGTCGATGCGTACACCAACGTCGGAGACCGAAGTGTCAGTGGCACGCCGCCAACGCAGAACGACGTTTTGACCGTTTGCCGCTGCCGGCAAATTGACAGTCGTCGTCACGAATCCGGCAGAATCGCCGGACCAAGCCATACGACCCGCGAGAGGATTGCTAAAGTTTACGCTAACCGTTGAAGTGTACGGATCGACCGGGATCGAACCACCTGCGGCGATAATATCCTGGAATGCTCCGCCGCCAATCGAGATCTCGAGCACCATAGCGTCAAAGGCAGTTCCGCCTCCCGTTCCTTCGAGGTTACGGTTCTGTCTGAACGACATCGTAGCCGTCGGCGACGTCACCTGTATAGCAGGAGAATCAAGCCACTCATCTGAGACCCCAGCAGGGTCATTGGTAAACGCAGCATTCGGAGCCGAATCTGCCGCAGGAGCAGGCAGTCCCGAATTCGAAGTCGCCCAGGCTGTGGATGCTGGAAGGGCTACGTCGGATGTTGCAGTCCATCCCGCCGGCAAAGCCGGTGCGATCACCGCATCAAAATTCTGATCGCACGATACTCCCGGAGGAGGCGTCGGCGAACCCGTAGGCGTCGGCGACGCTGTCGGCGACGGCGATGGACACGCACCGCTGACATCCAGCGTGACATCGTCAACGACGAAGCTTGCTGTCCCCGACGTAGTGCCAATATATTCAAATAAGATCGCATGTGAGCCGCCGTCGGCAAATGCGTTCAAATTGACCGTTCTGAGCGTATAAGCCCCCTCAGCAACCGCCGCTTCGGTAAAAGTCTGGACGATGTTTCCATCCACACGAACATTAAACACATCATCGAAAGGTGCTGTAACCGTTCCATTACGCATCCAGTAGTTCAGCGTAGCTGTTCCCCCTGAAGGAATCGTCACAGTCTGTCCGATCGTCGCAGTTTCCGGAGCACCGATACCACCGAACCATGCCCAAACGGCTCCGGTCCGCGGCGGTGAAGCTCCCCCGCCAATGTTGCAGGACGGAACGTCACAAAGCGGCGTACCAAAATTCGTTGACGTTTCCGGATCCCAGAATGGGTTGGCTGTGTCGCCCGCCTCAAAACTCGGATCCTGAATCAACTGTACCGGATCACAGCCAGGCGTCGGCGAAGCAGTCGGGCTGGCCGTTGGCGAAGCAGTCGGGCTTGCCGTCGGACTTGCCGTTGGCGAAGCAGTCGGGCTTGCCGTTGGCGAAGCTGTAGGGCTCGCCGTTGGGCTTGCAGTTGGCGATGGCGACGGACCACCACAGATGCCTGCTCCCATCGGGCAGACTGTATTGTAAACTCCGTCCAACTGCAGGCCGGACGAGATCGATGCCGAATTGAACGAGAACTGTGTAAATATCACTCCCGAGTTTGTTGACTGAATACCTACAGTTGCGCTGCTACCATTGGCCGCGACGGAATTATTGTAGATGTATCTAACATCGTTTGAACCCTCAAACAGGTACGCGGCAAAGTTGATCGCATTCGAACCGCTAAACGTCACGCCACGCCATTCGACCTTAAGCACCCGATTCGGTGACGAGCCGGTCGTTTCGGTAAAGATGCCGCCTGTGGTAAGAACAAGATCATCCCAATATGGAAAGACTCGAGGCCCCGTCGGAGTCGCAGTATGCGGGAGGACCGTATTTGTAAATGTGGTCGGAGCCGTACCGTTTGCCTGAAGAACACCATTGGTGCTCGCACTGAGCGTGGTAAGCGGAGCTCCATAGAAGCTCGATGTCCAGCCGCCTGGAAGTGCAATGGCCACCTGAGCATCGTCAGCGGCGCTGCCCGCGACCAGCGTACCGGTAGGCGATATCACCCCAGTGCTTGAGGAAAAGGCATAGCCCGTTCCGGCCGTGGTGATATTAAACGAGAAGGTCTCGCCCGTGCTGGCAATACCATCGATAACGATCGTCGTGCCGCAAACAAAGGCCGGAGAGATGCTCATCTGAATAGGAATTGCATTGGCAGCATTTCCACCCACGGCTATCGTGCCGAAAGCAACACTCGTATTCTGGGTCAAGGTCACGCCCGGCGTCGCCGTCGAGAAATTTGCCGTGACGCTGGGTGCCGACGCCGTACCATTATTTGCAAGGGTTACGGTTACATTGTTACAGGTGTTTGCAGCGACAGGGAGATCGGTCGGCGTTGCACCCGCAAAGTTAATGATCGCTCCTGGCCCGGCAACCGGGATCAGTGCGAAACGCACATCCTGATCGCCCGTGCGGCAATCAACGAAGGTCGAATAGAAATTGCTATTGTCCGCATCCATGGTGTCGTAGTCGCCCATGTAAACTGAATTTACAACCGGATCGACTCCAAATACCGGTGTCCAACTTGGCTGACTCACAGCAAAATTAGGACCGAAGGTAACGACGCTACCGGCAATCGTTCCGATGACCCCAAACCGTGAAACCTTACGGTTCGCGGGGTCGTTTCGGCTATCCTGCCAAGTGACCGCAACCTTAGTTCCATCCGGCGTGATCGCAATGGCCGGGTGCGTCGCGGCATTTGTGCCCGCATCGGTATCAATGCGTTGTGTAGCAGACCAGGTAGCCCCGCCGTCCGTCGAGATATTGAAGTAAATATTACTGTCCGAACCGCCACCCACAGTGATGTCAGCATGAGTCGCCATTAGCAAGTTCGCATTCGTCGGACTCGCCACAAACGCCGGGAATGCGCTCGAACGATATCCGGCGGGAACATTCAGCGACCCGTTGGTTCCTGTCGTTACCAAATTTGATACGGTTACCACCGATCCAAAAGTTAACCCCTGATCAGTCGACTTTCTGATCCTGATCGTGTCCGGCGCAGTCGTCGCGTCATAAAAACCCACGTAAACAGCGTGGTCAGCCCCTACGAAAACAAATGGGCCTTGAACATTGGAAGCCCCTGCAGCGGCAATCAGCGTGCTCGGGTTGCTAAATGTAAGACCGTTGTCGGTGGACCGTGTGAAATAAACACCATTCGGAGCACCAAAATCGCGATAGGCATGGTAAACATTTCCGTTCCCGGCCCCAACGAAGTTGTCAACAGCTATCCACTCCTTGTCCGTATTGGCCGAGCCTGAAGATCCAGCGGCTCCATTTGCGAGTCCGGTGAATGTAACGCCGCCATCGTCAGAACGGTAAATATTCATACCGTTCGCTCCACCGGCGAGTGTTGCAAGGAAGACGCGGCCGGTAGTCGCATTGCGGGCAAGGACAGGGTCACCGAAATTCTGATCCCCGAGCAGCGGAACGATTCCCCTATCGGTCCACGAGGTTCCTGTATTCGTCGTTGTAGAATACCCGGTAAACGAATTCGTTCCACCAAGGAACGATCCTGAATCATTGAACGAGGTTATCGCAGTGCCAGCCCCCGTTCTCAAAATCGTGGTCTCGCTCTGAGTCTTCTGGGCGGTTGCATCCAAGGTTGGATCATTAACCAAAGTATTGGTGAGTGCTGTCAGAGGCGATTCCGGCACGAAAATCGTTGGCTTGACCATCGATGCCTGACGGGAGGCCGCCTCGAAATCGAACGGCTTAATGCCCCCATCTACCTTTTTAGCTCCGGCAAGATACTCAGTCCGGTTCTGGGCTGCGGTTGACATTTTGTCAAAGGTGTCAGAATTAAGTATCTCAAGCGCGCGCTGACGCGTCGCCTCATCTACGTCCGCAAAGACAGGGCTTGCTGCCGATGGAGAGGCGATAGGGCGATCCGCAGCGGACGATGCCTCGGCGCCTGAACGCCAGACAACGAAACCAAAGACCGCAGTACACAACAGAACACCGATCAATAACATCGCCCTACGAGAATGCGTAGTAGATGAACCCGGGGATTTTCTCATGATGATTTTCAACACTCCTCTAAAACTTTCTACAAAAATTGCTACGCTTTCGGCCAAGCGAAATACAAGAGGGCCGCAAACGTTTCAAGAACGGTCGTGTGAGCTTAAGTACAAAATAAAGTCGTTAAGTCTCAATCGATTCTAAAATACAGAACAGAGATTGACGGAAGTATATGGGTAAAGTTGTCAGCTGTCAACAATTTATGATGCATTCCTGAATATTCTGAGCAACCCGGCCCGGTCCTCCGGATAGCGGAATCCCGCGCCGTCGGTTAGAGTCGCCCTAAATACCTTTCGTATGGATCGCTCAATACCAAGTTGATAACTTAGTAGTTGACAATTGGAATTGAATTGAGGCAGTATCTTGTTGTTCACTGTGATCCATTTGCAAATTCAGTTTGGCTGAAACATGGCTTCAAATGCAGTTCGGCCCGAGATCGTCTAGGGGCAGACGCATATCGCCCCCAATGGTTCATTATGTGTTGACAAGAATTTCGGGAGGGTTCCATCATGAAAAGAATATGTTTAGTTTTGGTTATTTCGTTAGTCATCCTGACCTTGTCGGGAGTGGCCTCCGCTCAATCGGAAAGGATCAGTGAAAATTGGTCGAAGCCGGTTTTCACATTGCAGACCCCACAAGCAGGGGACAAAATCACTAGTGGATCCGTAATCACGATCCGCTGGACCTTGGCGTTGGATAGTGCGATCGTACAGAACCCATGGTCGGAGATGGAACTATACCTTGTTGACGACGGTGGGCTCTTTATGCGAATCACACCTCAACTGGACGTGACCACCAAGACGTTTCAATGGACCGTACCAAACGTCAACACGAAATCTGCAAAACTGGTATTGAAGTGCGGCATCGAGGGTGAAGGTGAAATGTATGACCTGTCGCATGCGGGCACCTTTTCCATTAAAGGAAGAAGGGGGGCCAATGTTACGGTCAACTCACTCACCAAAAACACAAAATCGGGTGAGAATATGGAGATTAGCTGGGTTCCGGAAATGATGGATGCGGCCCGAATGTTTGATGTTATGATCTCCTATGATCGCGGAGCACATTTTCACAAAGCGGGTTCGACAACTGAATCGCGGTTCTCGCTTCCCGTCGAAGCTGATTTTTCTGGATCGATTACCGTGAAGATCGTTGGATTTGCACTCGACGGCAGTCGGGTTGAGTCGGTCCTGACGCCGGACGTAACCACGCGGGTTAGGGGCGCGGGTGAAAAGGACAGATAGGACAACAGTTTTTCATTATCAAAAGTGGGCTCACGGAGGAAATCGTGAGCCTTCTTCATTTTTGGGCGTGATGTTTTGACGCCAATAGTTCGAATACGGCGTTCTTAAAAAATACTTTCTTCAGCACCGATTCCGGGTCAGATCGAATGGAACCGCGCTGAGCTGCCCTCGTCTCCACTACCGTAGATGTTCGACCAACAATTCTCATATCTTTTGAGTGAAATGCGGCGGCGATCCTTGATTCGGTCAGGTGAACCGTGTGATCAGCGAACGGTGAGATCTCAAACTTCAGTCCGAGAGCGTTCCAGATGCCGTGTGCCTGCGAGGCTAGGCCGTAGAACGGATGGTGTACATTTACGGTGAAATAAAGCACGCCGCCGGGTTTTAGGACACGGATGAGTTCGTCGATGATATCGAGCGGACGTGTCGCGTGGTCGATGACGTTGTCGCTGAGAACGATGTCAAATTCGGCGTCAGCGAAAGGAAGATGCTCGCCGATCGCTGCGACCGAACGGGCGGTTGACTGTATCTTGGGGAAAAGCTGCTTGTATTCGACTGCCAGCGGATCAACTCCGATGGCGAATTTACTGCCGAGGCCAAAGACCAGCCCGTGGGCACCGCTGCCGACCTCGAGAATCTTGTCGGTCTCGGATATGGGCTTAACTGAGTTGAGTTTGAGGCGTATTTGCTGGGCCCGGACGAAATTCATGCGGGCATGTTCGTCCTCATGCTCACCGATGCCGGCAGCTTTGTTTTGCTGATAATCGAGCTGGCGTTCGAGAGCACGTCGGCCGCGTTCCTCGAGTTTTCTGTCCCACCAACCGCTCATTGCAGACGCGCCTTGACCGCCTCGCTCACAGCCTTGCCGTCGGCCGGTTTGCCTGCGAGATGTGCCATGACTCCCTTCATCACATTGCCCATGTCTTTCATCGAAGACGCTCCGGTTTCGGCAACTGCCGATTCGACCGCGGCTGCGATCTCTTCGCCCGTCGCGGACTGCGGCAAGTAGTGCTCGATCACGGCGATCTCAGTTGCCTCTTTTGCCGCAAGATCGGCTCGATCTGCTTTTTCATACTGCTCGATCGAATCGCGACGCTGTTTGACGAGCGACTGCAATGCCTTCATCACCTCGTCGTCGGTCAGATCGCCGCCCTTGTCGATCTTGCGGTTCATCAGGTTGGCCTTGACCATGCGGAGCGTGCCGAGTTTGTCGGCATCTTTCGCCTTCATCGCGGCGGTCAGGTCGGAAATGATCTGTTCGTTTAAGGTCATAAGGAAAGTCTAGGTTGACCGCGATCTCTATTCAAGTTTACGCGCCACCTATCTCAAAGTTTGTGGTATTCTGACGATGATTTCAGCGATAGACAGGAGGTCTCGATGTCCGCCAAGTTTTCCATTTTCTCACTTGTCTTATTCGTAGTGTTGATCACGGCGACCTTACAAACCTATAGTCAAATATTCAACGGTAGATTGATAGTCGTCAATAATGTCGGAGACTCTTACGATACGACGCCCGGCGATGGAAATTGCGGCGACATCAAGGGACACTGCACACTCCGGGCAGCCATCATGGAATCGAATGCCACCGCACCGGATGATGTCATCGTCTTTGATATTCCCGACCCATCTGTGATCACACTCAAACTTGGCGAATTACCCGTATCGACCCGGGTCGTGATCATGGGGCGAGGGGCCCGCAGGCTAACGATCGAACGCGACGGTTCTCCCAACGTAGGAACGTTTCGGATCTTTAACGTTACTGGCGGAGCCCATCTTCGCGGAATGACCATACGGAATGGGCACGGTGCGGTGGGCGGGGGATACTTTCAACGGGCGGCCTTAGGCTTACGGATGTTGTATTAGACGGAAACCGAGCGGAGCTTGGGGCTGGCATCGCGATTCTGGACGGTCAGAACCCGGCCTTTAGATGGCAAATTGAGAGATGTCTATTCGTGGCAAATGTCGCTAGCGGTCAGGGTGGCGGTATCTACACCGGGCCTAACACAACTACGATGGTCACAAGTAGCACGGTTACTAACAATTCGGCTGCAGTAGGTGGAGGAATCGCTGCACTCGGAAGGATTCAATCTGGCAATAACACGATCACCCGAAATTTGGCAAATCAAACGGCAAGCAGCATTTATAGCTCCGTGGATTATTCGTTCACGGTCATCAATACGATCATTGGACCGGACGTAGGGCAGTCAGTGGATTCCGTTTCAGGGACTTTCGCATCTCTCGGCAAAAATATTGTAACGAATACGACAGGCAGCAGCGGGTGGCAATTCAGTGATCTAACGAATGACAACATTGATCCTATGTTAGGACCGTTGGCAAACAATGGCGGACAAACGGACTCTTTTGCTCTCCTTCAAGGTAGTCCGGCGATCGAGAGTGGAGATATATGTGTCACAGGGTTTGGTTTTGGATGCGGCCCGCTTGGAATTTATTTCGACATACTCTACGACCAACGAAAGTATTCTCGATGGGCCGCCAGTTCGGTTGACATCGGGTCATTTGAGAGTGGATCAGCCCCAAATCAGACGATTCAAAATACAAGGCTTTTCGCTGGCTACCCAACACTCGCCCATTCCCGCGTCATTGTCACCGAGACGGAAACTATGCAACGTCAATCGACATTTGTTATTTCGGGAATCGGCACAGCTCCGGTTACTCTGAATTGGAATGGAGTTTATGTGATCGAAATATACTCCAAACGACGAGGTGTCCACGCTCCTCTCCTTTACTCGTTTGGCAGTCTTGAATTTTACTAGCTCGGGTCCGCTTGCTTCCTATTCAGGCAGCTTGGCCATTCGCCAGCAACGTCGGATACTTCCCGCTCCAGCACGCCGAACACGTTGTGTTTGATTCGAGGCCGATGGCTGCGAGCATGCCGTCGAGCGAAAGGTAGCCGAGGCTGTCGGCTCCGATGTATTCACAGATCTCGGCCTCGGTCATTCGAGATGCGATCAGATCCTGACGGTGCGGTGTATCGACCCCGTAATAGCACGAATGGGCCGTCGGCGGGCATGAGATACGGATGTGGACCTCGGTCGCACCGGCGTCGCGAACCATCTCGACGATCTTTTTCGAAGTCGTCCCGCGGACTATAGAATCATCTACCAATACGATTCGCCGACCATTGATCAGGTCTTTGATCGGATTTAACTTGAGCCGAACGCCAAACGACCGTATCGACTGTGTCGGCTCAATAAATGTACGGCCGACATAGTGGTTTCGGATGATCGCCTGGCGATAGTTAATGCCCGATTGGCGTGCAAAACCGATCGATGCTGCGACACCAGAATCGGGTACGGGCACGACGAGATCGGCCTCGGCCGGATGCTCGATCGCGAGCTGCTTGCCCATTTTGTGCCGCGATTCATTGACCGAACGCCCGTAAATGATCGAATCCGGCCGTGAAAAATAAACGTGTTCAAACGTGCATACTGACACGGGCTTGCTCTCAAACGGCATCGACGATCGGATACCATCTGCGTCGATGATAAGCATCTCGCCGGGTGCGATCTCTCGTTCGTATTCTGCGTCGATCAGGTCAAAGGCACACGTCTCGGACGCGACGCACCAAGCGTCATTGAGCCGCCCCAAAACCATGGGCCTAAATCCACGCGGATCGCGGATAGCGATGAGTTTGTCGGATGTCAGAAACAGCAGTGAAAAAGCACCTTCCGTGTCTTTCAGAACTTTTTCTATCGCCTCGACCACCGTTTTTGCCTCGGTGCGGGCAATGCTGTGAAGAATGGTCTCGGTGTCTGATGTCGAGGAAAAGATCGCCCCGTCGCGTTCGAGTTCGCGGCGGCGGGCTTCGGCAAACGGGAGATTGCCATTGTGACAGACCGCGATCTGGCCGTGTTGGCACCGCACAGAAAACGGCTGCACCTCTTTGATCGTATTCTTGCCTGACGTCGAGTAACGCGTGTGGCCGATCGCACTCTTGCCCGTCAGCTTGTTTAGAACATCTTCGTTGAGCACGTCCGCGACAAGCCCGATCGAGCGAAACTGGTGCAGTTCATTACCATCCGATGAAACGATCCCGCAAGCTTCCTGTCCGCGATGCTGCTGGGCAAACAACCCCAACTGCGTCATCGTCGATGCCTCAGGATGGCCAAAAATGCCAAAAATACCGCATTCTTCGTGAAATTTATCGAGAACGAGATCCATTACTATTCATTCTAAGACAAATTCACCACGGAGACACTGAGTGCACAGAGAATAATTAATGGCGGCTTCCTAAGAATCTCCGTGCCCTCCGTGACTCTGTGGTGAACTCTTCGCGATGGAAATGAGCACGCATTTTGACGTTGGTGTGCCGCTGCGTTTTGCCTTGCTCCCGAGCGGTATCAGCGGATTTGCCTCGGGAAAATATGCGGCAGCACAGGCGACGGGTATTTCGTAGGGCACGACCGTAAAACCCCTGACATATCGTTCACCATCGTCAAAATGGCTGGTGATATCTACCTCGTCGCCCGCAGAAAGGCCGTGCTTCTTAATATCAGCGACGTTCAGAAAAATGACGTGCCGCCCGCCGCTCACGCCGCGATAGCGATCATCCTGACCGTAGATAGTTGTATTAAATTGGTCGTGCGAACGGATCGTCGTCAGCAAAAGTCGGCCCGAAGCGAGGGCGATCTTATTGAGCTCGCTCGCCGTGAATTGTGCTTTCCCGCTCGGCGTCGCAAAGCGGCCCTCGTTCGGCGGGCTTGGCATGTAGAAACCGCCTGGGACGCGAATACGTTCGTTGTAATCTTCGCAGCCAGGCACGACCCGCGAGATCGCATCGCGAATGTGGTCGTAGTCGGCCGCCATCGCATCCCAGTCAACCGTCGAACTATCTTCGAGAGTTGCCTTCGCCATTTCGCACACGATCCACGGCTCGCTTCGCAAATTTTCAGACGCCGGAGCTAGGATTCCCTTGGACATCTGGACGTTTAACATTGTGCTCTCGGTCGAGACAAACTGTTCGCCGTCCGCCTGCCGGTCGATCTCTGTCCGGCCGAGACATGGCAGGATGAGCGAAGTCTTGCCCGGTGTCAGAGCCGTGCGATTTAGCTTCGTGATGACCTGAACGGTGAGGTCGCAATTTCGCAACGCCGACTCGACCGCCTCAGTATCGGGTGAGGCCGCGGCGAAATTGCCGCCCATTGCGAAGAAAACTTTTGCCCGCCGATCAGCCATCGCCGCGATCGACTCGACCGTGTTGAACCCGTCGTGTTCGGGCGTGATGAACCCAAATTCCTGCTCAAGATTGGCACGGAATATCGGAATCATCTGTTCCCAGATACCCATCGTCCTATCGCCTTGTACATTCGAATGGCCGCGAACCGGACACAGTCCCGCACCTGGCCGACCGATAGCACCGCGAAGCAGATGTAGATTGACGATATCCTGAATGGTCGCCACCGCATCTTCGTGCTGCGTGACGCCCATTGCCCAGCACGTAATGAACGACCGCGACGCCATTATCATCTCCGCCGCCTCAGCGATCTGCTCACGAGTCAGGCCGCTCGCCTCGAAAATATCGTCCCACTTCATCTCGTCGAGACTGGCGATCAATTCATCATAGCCGTCTGTTTTCGCATCGATAAACTCACGGTCAAATACGCTGCCCGGAGCCGCTCGCTCACGCTCAAGCATCACCTTCATCAACCCTTTGAGCAAAGCCATATCGCCGCCGATGCGGACCGGCAAATACAGATCGGCCAGCGGCGTTGCTCGATTGGCAAGCAACGTCAGCGGCCCTGAGATCGGATTACTGTAATGTTGCGGATTCGGATCCACGAAAGCCGTCAGGCCAACCTCTTTCAGTGGATTGATCGCGATCATTTTGGCACCGGCAAGTTTTGCATCTCTTAACGAGCTCAACATTCGTGGCGCGTTTGTGCCGGGATTTTGGCCGATGACTATGACAAGATCTGTCTTTTCAAAATCTTCGAGCCGTATCGTCGCCTTACCCAAACCGATCGACTCGACAAGCGCAACGCTGGTTGATTCGTGGCACATGTTCGAGCAATCGGGCAGATTATTCGTGCCAAATTGACGGACAAATAGCTGATAAAGAAACGCCGCTTCATTTGAAGTACGGCCAGAGGTGTAAAAGATGGCTTCATCGGGCGAGTCGAGCGAATTCAGCTCAGCGGCGATGAGTTCGAACGCATCACTCCACGATATCGGCTCGTAGTGCTCACTTCCCTCTCGCAGGATCAGCGGCTCAGTCAGGCGGCCCTGACCGTTGAGCCAAAAGTCTGTCTTTTCAGACAGCTCGCGGATCGTGTGCTCGGCAAAGAACTCACGCCCGATACGTTTTCGCGTACCTTCGTCAGCCAATGCTTTTGCTCCGTTCTCGCAAAATTCATTGATCGTACGCGTATCAGGGTCGGGCCATGCGCAAGACTGGCAATCGATACCGCCCTTTTGATTCAAATTCAAGAGTCCGCGAGTTCCGCGGACGGCACCCATCTTTCCGAACACGTGTTTGAGCGCGTTGGTCACGGCCTTGAGACCCGCAGAGGTCTCGGGAGGGTCTGAAACAACAAGCTTTTTTTCGGGATCAGTCATTCTCAAAAATCTCCTTCGGAATAAGTGAGAAGTGATAGGTGATAAGTGATAAATAGGCGATTTGGACTTATCACTTATCCCCTATCACTTTTCACCTATTCCGGAGATTATCCTCTGCGGCACGGTATAAACGTTAAATCTCCCATCGCGTACAAACCCGACAATCGTCATGCCAAATTCCTCCGCCAGTTCGACCGCGAGGCTCGATGGTGCCCCGACTGCAGCAAGGATCGGGATGCCGGCCATCAGGGCCTTCTGAACAAGTTCAAAACTAGCGCGACCGCTGACCAATAGGACGTTTTCGGATAGAGGAAGTTCGCCCGCGAGAAATGCGGCTCCGATGATTTTGTCGAGAGCGTTATGGCGGCCGACGTCTTCGCGAACGCTGATCAGCGTCCCTTCGGGGTCAAACAAAGCCGATGCGTGCAAGCCGCCTGTCTGATCAAACACCTCCTGCGAATCGCGAAGCACCTGCGGCAGCGCGTGTATCAATTCGGCAGATACGCGAAACCCGTCGGCGGGCAACTTCGTTGCACTTGTTTGCAACGCCTCGATCGAAGACTTGCCACAGACGCCGCAGCTTGAAGTCGTATAGAAATGTCGTTCGAGCTTTTTGAGATCGATGTCCGAGGTGTTCAGATCAACGCGAATGGTGTTCGAATTGAGTGCTCCGGCTCGTTCCACAACGCCCGACACCTTGCGGATCTTGAGCCCGCAAGGCCGGATCTTTTCTATCTGGCCCGCCTCGCAAATGATGCCCTCAGTGAATAGAAAGCCGGCCGCAAGCTCACCGTCATTGCCCGGCGTGCGCATCGTGATCGAGATCGGTTTGTGTGTGAATTTGCCGTCTTGTTGAAAACCGATCCGTATCTCCAACGGTTCCTCGACGGCAAGGACGTCAGCTCGTTCATGACCGTCCGTACCGATCACCGTGCGGCAAACAGTTGACTGAGAAATTGCGGGTGCGGGTTTCACAAGACGATTCTAGCAGAGGGAAGAATTAACCACGAAAATAACTAATGAACACTAAATGAAAGCATCTCGTTTCGTGGAGATTTCGTGTTATTTCGTGGTTCTCTTTAATCTGCCGGCAGTATCCGCCCACGACATTCACCGAAGCCGATGCGGCGAAAGCCTTCGCGTTCGCAGTAGCCTTTCATGATGATCTCGTCGCCGTCTTCGAGGAAGCGGCGGTTTTCTCCGTTGGGTAGTTCGATCGGTTCGGTGCCTCGCCAAGAAAGTTCGAGCATCGAGCCGCGTTCGGATTTTTCTTTACCTGAGATCGTGCCGGTCGCCATCAGGTCGCCGGTTTGCAGGTTGCAGCCGCCGGACGCGTGGTGGGTGAGCATCTGCCCGATCGTCCAGTAGAGGTCTTTCATGTTGGAACGCGATAGCATGTGCGGCGCGATGTTTTCGTCCCGCATCTTCTGCGTCTCGATATAGACCTCAAGATTGATATCGATGCCGCCAAATTTTTGATTCTGCGCGTCGGCAAGATAATCGAGCGGCTGCGGATCATCGGGGTCGCGTTCGAAAGCAGGTGTGCGAAACGGTGCGAGTGCCTCCATCGTCACAACAAATGGCGAGATCGTCGTCGCAAAATTCTTTGCGAGAAATGGCCCGAGCGGCTGGTATTCCCAAGCCTGTATGTCGCGTGCCGACCAGTCGTTGACGAGGCACAAGCCAAAGATGTGCTGCTCAGCATCAGCGATTGGGATCGAACTTCCAAGTTCGTTTCCCTTTCCGACAAAAAAACCAACTTCCATCTCGTAATCGAGATTTTTGCACGGCATAAACACCGGCGGCTGTTCGGCATCGCTACGGTTCTGGCCTTTGGGTCTTCTAATATCCGTGCCGCTTATGACAATGCTCGAAGCCCGCCCGTGATAACCGATCGGCACATATTTATAATTTGGCAGCAGCGGATTGTCCGGCCGAAACATCGACCCGACATTCGTCGCGTGATAGATCGAGCAGTAGAAGTCGGTGTAGTCGCTGATTTCGAAGATTCGAGAAAACTTGCAATCCTTTATCTGATAGATATGAATACGTAGTTCGCGCTGAGTTTCGAAGTCGGCAGATTGAGAAAGTAAATCAACAAGCCGCTGTCGCAACTTTTTCCTGTAATCAGGCCTCCGTAGCAGATCTTCATCAAATAAGACAGAATTCGGGTAAACTTCACTCAAGTCATCAAAGTATCCGTGGGACTGACAGGCGTCTAGCCTAAGGACACTATCACCAATCAAAACACCGGTTCCCCAAATATCGCCAGTCAGAATTCTGGTTTCGAAGTTGCAAAACGGCAGATTCTGTATCGGAAAATCCGTATTCGGGTCGTTGGCGGATTCGACCCAGCTTTTGAGGTTCGGGTCGTGGGTTTCGTTAATTTCGTAAGTCATTGTTTCTCTCTGTCGCTGAAACTGACCAATTTAATAGCGTCGGGTGAAACCCGACGATAGGTCAAATTTATGTCTCGTCCCTGAAAGTGACGAACATCAACGCCAAATATATTCCTCGTCAAAATCGACGCTGTACTTATTCAGAAAATACCGCAGTTCATCCTTAAAGCTCTGGGCGGCGTGATGCTCCTTCTGGTTTGCAATATACCGCTTAACATCATCAAGCTGTGTATGCCCTACGGAAAACGCGCCGTATCCGTCCTGCCAGTGAAAACTAGAATATCGCGTTCCGCGTCCCTTTATCCAGACTGAGCTATCTCGTTTCACATCGCCGACCAACTCGCTCAGAGCTATGTTCTTGCTTATAGATGTCAGAAGGTGCACGTGTTCGGACATACCGCCGGCCGCGATGAGTTTCGATCCGTTCTTATTTAAAATGCCGCCGATGTATGCGAAAAGCCCGGGCTCAACCTCAGGTTCAATGATCTCAACACGATTTTTGGTTGAAAACACGAGATGAACGTAGAGACTTACGAGAGTCTGTGCCATCGGCTAATGTTGGTCGCTTTCAGCGACCGTTTGTCCATTTATCGATTCGTCGGGTTTCACCCGACGCTATTGAATTTGTCGCTTTCAGCGACAGGAATCCAAACGCAATACCCTACAGTATCCCCAACTTCTGCAGATCGTCCACTGGTTCGTCGAATGAGCATGAGCCGAACGATAGAACGCCGTTTTTGCGTAGTGCCTCGATCTGCCAGAGGTTGAGCGAGTATTCGCGGCGCCATGAGACGGACTGTTCCTCAAAGCGAAATATCTCTGTAAATTCCTCTTCCATCACTTCTTCGAGCAACGCCGGGCGATAGCCTTCGCGGGCGAAACCAGTCATAAGAAACAGATTGAGAAAGCCGTGCATCGTGCCCTTGACCGAATCAGGCTCATACGTCAGCGGCCGAAAACATCGTATCGGATGATGCAGCCCGGCGGTCGCCTTGAACGGCACATTTGCCCCGAGACACGTTCGCACAAATCGAATAATGTCCTTTGTGCCCGGAAACGCATCATTGGTGACGCCGCCCGTGCGGATCTTTGCATTCTGCCCCTTTTCGGCAACCAACGCGACGAGGTCGGGAAAGTTGTCGCCGGTACCGAGTTCAAAGAACGTAATGATACCGGACGGCAGTTGCAGAGACGTATTCTCGATCTTTGACGTACTGCTTGCCCGCACTTCGAAGGAATCGATCACAACATCCGGCGCGTATTTTTGATTAAAGGCATCGACGCGGCGGATCGAGTCGTCGAGATCTTCGCCCGCGACGACACTCAGCCGCCACGCGTTTCCAGAATCCCGCGAGATGAAATCGTCGGCATTCTCGATAAATTCGTCGAGATGCGCCGCAGCCAGAACAAATCGGCCAAGCATCCATTTGTAGTTGCTGTTGCGATACGTCGCATAGTTGATCACAGCCTCGGACATCATCAATCCGGCGGGCGGAAACAGCCCGGCATAGTCAACCACGCCCGAGAGCAGCGTGCGCACCGATTCTTTGACATCTGTCCCGACCGTGTAAGTTTCCATCGCTGACCCGAAATGAGCGGTAAGATTTGATGATAAGAATATCGAGGGGAATTTACAAATAAGAAGTTTTAACGCAAAGGACGTATTAAATCCCCTCCCCGCTTGCCTTGCGCCAAAAGATTGGAGTATCTTGTCTTAATCTCAGGCAGTAGTTTGGTAATTTAATGCGTGTTTTAGGAATTGATCCCGGCAGCGAAACGCTTGGTTGGGGCGTAGTTGACGGAAAAGGTTCGAAATACGCACTCGTCGATTTTGGCACGGTTAAGTCGAGCACGAAACAGGCGTTTTCTAAGCGTCTGCTCAATATGTACGACGGCGTTGCCGAGATCATGGCACTGCATTCGCCGGATGTGCTCTCGGTCGAGGATACGTTTTATGCAGTAAATGTTGGCGTCGCGTTGAAGCTGGGACAGGTTCGCGGGCTCATGCTCTTGCTCGCCGAACAACGCGGGCTCGACATCGCTGAATACGCTCCTCGGCTCGTAAAGCAAACGGTCGTCGGCTATGGCAATGCTGAGAAGCATCAGGTTCAGGAAATGGTGCGGATACTGTTGGGGATGAAAACCATCCCGACACCGCACGACGCGGCGGACGCACTCGCAATAGCGATTTGCCATTTTCACCACGCGGGACTCGCGGACAGACTGAAAAAGATCAGGCCGACGTAGTGTGCCGGCCAATGGGGAACCTAATGAAACTCCTCTCGCTTACAGCACTTCTCTTCATCATCGCCCTTGCGACCAGTTCGGTTTGCGCTCAAAAAAAGCGGCGACCCACTACTCCAAAACCATCTGCAGTCCGGTCCGCCGAGATCGGCCAATCGGCGGTCGTCATCGACGAAACGATTTCCGTCTTGCGTGTCACCCCTAGCCTGTTTGCCAACTCGATCCAACGAATGCGACGCGGCCGAAAGGTGCAGATCCTCGGCGTAACTGAGGCCGACGGCGTCAAGTTTTACAAGGTAACAGCCCCACCACGAAATTTTGGCTGGGTGCAGGCCGACGCAGTCTTTGGCAAATTTCGCCGCGGCGACGAAGAGCGTCTTGCTCAGCTGACTCAGGCCATCGACGGCTTTGAGCAAATAGAGGTGGCAATCGAATTCTTCAATTTATATCCCAATTCAAAATTTTGTCCCGCAATTCAACTGCTCATTGGAGACGTGCTCGAAGAGACCGCTGCGACTCTCTCAAAAAGTGCAGCGAGCCGTCTCAGGCGTAAAGAAATGGCCGCGTCGGCCGCTCCGCTCCACAGCTACTATCTCAACTTCGTCAGCCTCGACCGTTATCGCAAGCTTGGTGTCATTTTTCTTTTCAACCCGGCAACAAAGCAATTCCATTACGAAGGAGCAAGTTGGAAAGAAATACTCGCTAAACACGCCGAATCTCCAGAAGTCGTGGAGGCGCAGAAACGGCTCGACGCCCTCAAAGAGAAGATGGCAAAAACGTCGGTCAAATAACTATCCCCTTGAAACTTGTCACTATTCACTGAAGAGATCGATTTCTTCAGTGACAAGTGGCTAGTGGGTAGTGGATAGCTGCGTCGCGATGGCAGCGGCGATGCGTGCGTTGTTTTCGAGGAGGGCGATGTTCGTCGTGAGGGTACGGCCGCCGCTGCGCTCGGACATTTGCGAGAGCAGGAACGGCGTGATCAATTTGCCGGCAATATTCTCACGTTCGGCCTGAGCGAGAGCGTCGGCGAGGATCGATTCGAGTTCCGTGCGATCTATCTCAAATTCGGCCGGGATCGGCACTGTCACGAGGATCGAGTTTTTTAGGCCGAGATCGTCTCGTGCTCTTATTACGGACGCAACATCGTCCACCGTCTCAACACGCTGATCGACATCCAAGCCACTTGTACGCGAATAGAACGCGGGCATTTCGTCGCACTGCCATCCGAGGACGGTGATGCCGTTGGTTTCGAGCCATTCGCGTGTTTGCGGGAGATCGAGAACGATCTTGGCTCCGGAGCAAACAACCGTAATGGGTGTTTGTGCAAGTTCAGGCAGATCCGCCGAGACATCGGCTGAAAAACCTCGATGCACGCCACCGATGCCGCCGGTCGCAAATACCTTGATGCCCGCACGATGAGCTATGTAGGATGTCGTAGCAACGGTCGTTGCGCAGTTGAGTTTGTTAGCGACCGCGATGGGAAGATCGCGGCGGGATACTTTACGAATGTCTTTTTTAGTCGCAAGAAACTCGATCTGCTCGGGACTCAGACCGACACAAAACTCGCCATCGAATACAGCTATCGTCGCGGGCACTGCACCGTTTTCCCGGACGCTCGTTTCTAGCTTTCGAGCAGTCTCAAGATTTTGCGGGTACGGAAGGCCGTGGGCAATGACCGTTGATTCGAGTGCAACGACCGGTTTGTTTGCCGCGAGTGCATCCGAAACTTCTGCTCTAAAAATGATATTCATTCACAAAAACGGCGGCCCGAGACCGCCGGGAAAATAGCAGAAACGATGGTTCCCTATTTTACGAATTTCCCTATGCGGTCAAGCCTCGGATGCGTGATGCAGCCAAAAATATCACCGTTCGACGCGCCGCGATCGCACGACCAGTAAACGAACATAGCTCGCCCAACGATCAGATCACGCGGCACAAAGCCCCAGTACCGGCTGTCTTCGCTGTTGTCACGGCTGTCACCCATTACAAAAAAATTGTTTGCGGGAACTTCCATCGGCTTTCCGGCCACGCCAAATTCATACCCGCGTCGCGTCACTTTCTGCCCCGCCTTCACCGCGTCCATCGAGCTGCTGTCATAGTAAACACTGTAGTTCTCACCGTCACGGCGTTCTTCAAATTCCTTAGGTTCGAGTGCAGATTGGTTGTCGTCAGCGTCACCAATGATGCGGTGCTCTGGAAGGAGTTGACCGTTCACGAATACCTGATTGTCGCGAAACTCGACTTTGTCGCCCGGCAATCCGATAACACGCTTAACGTAATTAACCTGGTAGGGGATCGCCGACGAACCGTGTGCAAGGTCGTTCTCAGGGTGCAGTTTGTTGCCCGGATACTTGAATACAATAATGTCGCCGCGCTCGACCGCACGCTGCGGCAAAAATGGTAATTCGTAACCGCCGGGCGTGAATATAAATTTGTTTACGAGCAGATAATCGCCGATCAGGATCGTATTCTGCATCGAGCCGGTCGGAACTGTGACGGCCTGCAAGATGAACGTCATGCCGAATATCGCCATGATCAGCGTCACGACGAACGATTCGAAATATTCACGCAGCGTCGATTTTGGCGGCCCTTTTGGAGCCACCTCGGTCACTGTGGGCTTTTCCTTCAATTCTTCATTCATAAAGATAGAACAATAGTACGAAATAATATTGGTCAGCGTTTCGCAGCCGCACCGATTTCTGATCCTAATATTTCAAGAGCCTCGGCGGCGGCCATCATTTCGGCAGCCTTTATGGAATTACCGACCCCGCGTGCTTTGCCGGTTTTCCAGATGGCCTCGACCGAAAATGTGCGGTCGTGCGGCGGCCCATCAGTCTTGACTACATTGTAACTCGGAGCGGTCAGCTTTTCAGCCTGCAGCAGTTCCTGGAGCATCGTTTTGTAGTCGAGCGAATTCTTTGGCGTGGCCGAGCGAAGTTCGTCCGCAAATATTCGTCCTATGAATACGCGTGCCGCCGTGTAGCCACCATCTAGAAATACGGCTGCGATAACCGCTTCGAGTGTATTCGCGAGCAATGCCTGTTTCTTACGCCCGCCGGTCTTTTCTTCGCCGCGGCCTACGCGAACATATTCGCCGAGCTTCATCCGGTCGGCGATTATCGCGAGCGTCGTTGTGCTCACGAGGTGATGCTTCATCAGCGTCAAGTCGCCCTCGCTGTCTTTCGGATGTGCCGCAAAGAGCTGCTCGGCGATGACGAGGCCAAGAACCGAGTCGCCCACAAATTCCATCGACTCGTTCTCAGCCGAGCGAATATCCTCATCCGGCGAACCGGGAAAATTTTCATACGCCCACGAGCGGTGCGTAACCGCGCGCTCGAGTAGCTTTGGTTCCCGAAATTTGTGGCCGATCAGATTTTCGAGCTTGGCGAGCTTTGGCGTCATCGAACGTAATTTTATGAATATTGAGGACAAAATGAAAGCCGGACGCCCAATCAATGAGCGTCCGGCCGATTATTAGACACGGGTGCCGAGCTACAAGTCTATTTCTTGCCAACAGGCTGCTTCGTTCCGGCGGCGGTATTTGAACCAACTCCCGGCTTCACTGCAGGCTTGATCGGAGCCGCTGCCGGCTTAACGGCAGCCGCCGGCGTGGTTGTCGTAGATGCCGCATCTGTCTTAGCCGGTTCAGGGTCACTGATCGGCATCACGGGTGTCGTCGGATCAGGGAACGGCTTGGACATTGTTCCGGCGATCCAAGCATCGACGCCCTCTTCCTTAGCGAAGCGAAGCTTGTAAGCTCCCTCAACGTTCTTCTTCATTTTGGTTTTGTAGTCCGCCGTCTTGCCCAGAGCATATGCACGCGAGAAGGCATCCATCGCCCGCTCGGCAACGCCATTTGAAAGGGCAACCAAAGCCCTAATATCATCTACCTTCTTCTGAGCAACTTCGGGTGTGTCCGTCTCGTTCTGATCTTTGGCCGCTGTCTGGATCCGTTCCACCAGCTTATTAAGCTCATCGAAATAGTATGAGCCGATCAACTCAAACGGAACCGGCTGTTTCGCAGCTTCCGAAGTTCCCTGAGTGGCTTTGTAAAGATGCGGTAGAGCAGCCGGCTTATTCTTTTGCCCCATCTGGGCCATGTAGCCGGCGTACAGGTGCATCCATCCGATCGCGTCATTCTTATTCGCAAACTCAAAATTGTACGAATCTTTTAGGCTAAGTCCGTATCGTGTGTCCGCCCCAACGGTAAAGGATTTGCCCGCCTCGAGATCGGCGATCGAATCCTTTGCATACCTGAGACCGTCAGAGGTGTACTTAAAGTTTCCCTTAAACGCCTCTTCACCGGCAAGAGCCCCAAAAACGATCTCAACAACGCGAAACTCGTCCGGATACTTAGCCAGGATCTCTTTACCCGACACAAAAACTTGATCCCAATTCTTACCCCTCAATCCCGCGTCAAACCGACCGATAAGCTTTCCTTTTTCCTCGGCTTCGATCTGATCAGCTAACTGCTTTTCTACGGCAGGAACGCGGCCTTTGAGCCAGTCGCCGAGATCCTTGCCGGGGTCACATGACGCATATTTTTCCAGAAACTGTTTTCCGACCTCAAGAAAAGCCTTACGGCCGTTAATCGTCTTGTCCGAGTATTTTGCCCGCACCGAATCGCCCAGTGCTGTCATTCCCTCAGCATCCTCACACGGATTCTGTGCGATGGCCGCCACAGCTCCAAGTGCCATGATCGCGGCCAGCAACAGGCCGATGTTTGCGTATCTAAAAATCGTTTTCATTTAATCCTTCCTCCGGGGTAAATCCAAACCAAAATTCGCTTCTCGCTAACCGTTACGCCGACAGGGCGGCTATCCGGTTTCGCGTAAATTCAGATGAAGCTCTCCGCCGAAAAGTTGCAAATGTTTGCACGCGGATATGCACTGAATCAAGCTCTGCTTTCTATCAAAAGAAATCTTTTGAAAAGCTAAATAATCCGTCAAGTTTCGCTCTCGTGTCAAGCCGAAAGCCCTTATAGATTAACAAAAAAGACATCAGGCGGCCTCCCACGAAGCTGTTGTCTGATGTCAAACCGCAAATCGGGCAACTCAACGGGCTGTTTTATTTCAGCTCTGGTTTCTTAGGTTTGGCAACCGTACCAGGGGTGATCACAACCGGTGGGAAAAGCGGTTTGGCACTTCCGGTTTTTGTCACGAGTTTCTTCGTTGTCGGCGCAACGACCTCGGTACGCGGAGCACTCGGAACAACTATGATCTCCCGTCCGCTTTCGTCGATTCCAGCTATGTCACCAGTCGCGGCGTCGTCATCCTCATCATCTGTGGTTACCTTCGCTGTAGTTGCCGTAGCAACACCGCTACGCGGTTGTAGGTGAAATTCCGTCTGGGCCAAATTACGGTCGGTACGTATGATTCGCGGCGCCAACGCCTGATAGATCTGAGCCGCGACCGCGGCGGCGAGACGTCCACGCTCCTTTTGTCCCCGTGTAATAACCACAACAGAATATTTCGGCTGCTCGATCGGTGCGACCGAGGCAAACAATCCGACCCACGAGCCTTTGCTGATGCAGGAACCGGTCTTACCCGCAACGCCGAGCGTTTGATCCATTCCCCGCCGGGCCGTACCGTATTCAGCTGCGCCCATCATACCGGGAATTACGCGGCGAATACTGTCTCGCGGCAATTCAACCTTGGCTCGATAAGATGTATGAAAATCGGCTTTCTCTACGTCGTTTCTCGGGACGTGCGGGACAACACGATTGCCGCCATTTGAGATGGCCGAAACCATGACCGCAAGCTGTAGTCCGGTAACCTCATAATCATCACCGTGCGAATATATCCGCGCGTTGTTATTACCGTAAGGCAGCTTTCCGGCGAACTCGCCCTCTGTATTCAGTCCTGTCGGCTCGCCGAGGCCGAGCTGTTTTGCATACTCAATGGTCTTTGGGCTGCCAACGACCGAACCGGCACGTTGAAAATAGGCATTGTTTGAGAATGCAAGAGCATCATCGAGAGCTAAATTCGATGCCGAAGTTTTCAATGAACCGTCCTGCTTATCAATAACATTTTCGTTGAGCGCCGCAACGCCCGTGACAAGCTTGATCGTCGAGCACGGCTTGATGCCGCTTCGCACCGCCCAATCCTGATTGACGATGGTCAAGACCTTACCGGTCTGCGCCTCCATAACGACTACCGAGCCAGCGTGTTCGCCAAGAGCACTGACGGCTGCCGCGCGTATATTAAGGTCCTCACCCTCTGTGTTGTCCTTTGCAATATTCGCAACCGTCTCAGTACGCAGACCGCGCTCAAATGCCAACGCTCTTGCTCGCGCCTCGCGCGCAGCCTGTTCGCGGCGACGCCGTTCAGCGGCTATCGCAGCTTGTCGTTCGGCTTCCTTACGCTTGCGTTCGGCCGCTTCCTTCTTGGATTCCCGGTACTTAGAGCCTTTCTTTGCTTTGGCGTCCGCTATCTTTGCTTTCGGATCGCTCTTGCCCTTTTTCGTGGCAGAAGCCTTCTCTTTCTTTGTATCCTTTGTACTCTTGGCTGAAGTTTTTGCTTTGACCTTGCCTTTGTTGGCATCCTTCGACGGCTTTTCGGCCTTCTTAGCAACGGCCTTCTTTGCGGCGGTTGTCTTTTTTGATTGGGCAACACCCGCTCCGCTGAAAGCGAGAACGAGCGCGAGAACCGCAAGAGACACGCCGACAAAAGACTTCTTCGGGAACATCAACTTCATGCTTTACCTCGGGTCGAAAAGATTGTGAACTGAGTTTTTGAGAAGGCCGGCAGATCAGGAAATTCAGAAAATTAAGCCGTCTCAGACGTTTGCGAAAAAACTACCGTTGAATATAACATTCAAGCGACGGCGAGGCAAGCATTTTTTAATGGTCCATTAAGAACGAATGACCTTTTTACATACATTTCGAGGCAGGCTCTTACTGATACTTGCATTGTTGCTCGTCACGACGCTCGGCTTTCAATATTATCTCAATCTCCTTGTCCAAAATGAGAACAACGAGATCCGTGAAAAACAGGAACAATCACTCGACGCCGGATTTGCGATCGGGATGAGTGGGCTCACGAGCACCGAGCGTATTCAGGACCTGGTAAAAGCACCAGGCCAGACCTTTTTTGACGAGCAGGCGAGAGAGCGGATAAAAGAAATACTCATTATCGATGACCAATGGCAGGTCTGGGACGGATTGACCAATGAGCACCTTCCGACTACCGGAAGTGGCGGGGAGATTATCTACAAACACCTCAAGGACATTCAGGATCTGCCGGCACCGAGCGGTGCCCCGAGGCTCGGTGCCGACCTCAAACAATTTCCGAATGCGGCACCTGACGACACAAAGGGACAGGACGAAGTTCATGCCGTTCCGGTTCAGACAAGCGAAGGACGATGGTACGTGATCGTCATCCTAAAGAGCGATCGAGGAGCCGCCGCTTTGCGTGCCGCCCAGCCGCTCACATATACGCTCGGCGTGCTTCTGGCGTCCTCGCTGATCACATTGCTACTTGTTTGGCGATTTACACGGCCGGTGGCCGATCTTTCCCGCGCCGCTCGCGAGCTTGCTGAGGGAAATTTACAGGTTCGCGTCCAAGACTTTATGCGCACCGACGAGATGGGCCGTCTCGGTAAGAATTTTAATGAAATGGCTGCTGAGCTCGAGAAAAAGAGCGAGCTTGAAGCACAGCTGCAACAGGCCGAAAAGTCCGCTGTGGTTGGCCGACTAGGTTCGGCGATCGCTCATGAAATACGCAATCCGCTAAATTACATCAATCTGACGCTCGACCATCTTCGTTCAAAATTCGCCCCCGCAGACCCGGAAAAGCGAGAGACCTTTGAGAAGCTCACATTCCAACTTAAGACGGAGGTCGCCCGCATCAACCAGCAAATATCTGACTTCCTAAATTATTCGCGACCGACCAAAGCCGATCTCAAGCCGATTGCTGCCAGAAAGGCCATCCAGGAATCGCTGCGTATCATTGAACCTCAGGCCGCCGAGAAACACGTCACCGTCAGCGTCGTCGAGCACGAAGATGTACCGCAGATAATGGGCGACCCAGAGTTTTTGCGTTCGGTTTTTAATAATCTATTTATCAATGCGATCCAATCGATGGAAGAAGGCGGCGGCAATCTCGATATCAAGATCACGCCCGGCGACAGCGGCAAATGTGTGAGCTTCGAGGTATCAGACACGGGCAACGGCATCCCGCCCGAAAACCTCGAAAACATCTTCGAGCCGTACTTCTCGACAAAAGAAACCGGCACCGGGCTCGGCCTGGCCATCGTGCAGAAGATCATCGACATCCATAACGGCAAGATCGACGTCGAATCGACCGAAGGCGAGGGAACAAAATTTACGGTAAGATTACCAAAGGCAAACTAACCGCAGAGACGCCGAGACGCTGAGGAATCGAGGGTAGGGGAATATGTTTGATGTTGATCCCCCAACTCAGGAGATTAACGCAATAGCCGAGAAGGTCATTGGATGTGCCATTGAGGTTCATCGTGCGATCGGGCCGGGCCTACTCGAATCGGCCTACGAAGAGTGTTTGTGCTACGAGCTTTCGCAAAACGGCGTGCGATTCAAACGTCAGGTTCCTCTTCCGGTCGTCTACAAAGGTGTCAACCTCGACTGCGGTTACAAGCTGGATATAATTGTCGAAGACATTGTGATTTTGGAAATAAAGGCAGTCGATCGCTTGATCGCAATTGACGAAGCTCAGTTACTGTCATATTTACGGATGATGGATAAGCGTGTGGGACTATTACTTAATTTTCACTCACCGGTTCTAAAGGACGGCCTAAAACGCATCGTCAACAAACTCTAGTTTTTGTTTTCTCTGCGTCTCAGCGTCTCTGCGGTGGGAACAACTTATGGCAAGAAAATCAATACTCGTCGTGGACGACGAGAAAAATCAACGGGAAATACTAGAGACCATCCTTTCGGGCGAAGGCTACGATGTGACGATGGCTAGCTCTGGGGAGGCGGCGATGAAGTTTGTCGCGGACCGGCATTTTGATCTGGTTTTGACCGATCTCAAAATGACGGGGATGAGCGGGCTCGACCTGCTCAAGTCGCTGACCGACTTCGACAAATCGATCATCGTAATTTTGCTCACGGCGCATGGCACGATCGACTCGGCGGTCGATGCGCTGCGGCTCGGGGCGTTTGAATATCTACAAAAGCCGTACGACAGCGAAAAGCTGCTCGAAACGGTGTCGCGTGCGCTCAAAAAACTGACCACCCTCGACGCTGAGATCATTTCCGTATCGCCCGAGATGGACAAGGTCAAAAAGCTTCTCCTAAAAATAGCCAAGTCAAGTTCGACGGTCCTGATCCGCGGCGAAAGCGGTACGGGAAAGGAGCTGATCGCCCGGTCGCTGCACAAGAACAGCGAGCGTTCGAACGAGGTTTTTCAGGCAGTAAATTGTGCGGCGATCAACGAGAATCTGCTCGAATCCGAGTTATTCGGTCACGAAAAGGGTTCATTTACGGGAGCCGTCTCAGACAAGAAAGGTCTCTTTGAGATCGCAGACAACGGCACGCTGTTTCTCGACGAAATTGGCGAGCTCGACATTTCGCTCCAAGCCAAGATCCTCAGGGCGTTGCAGGAACGACAGATCAGGCGTGTGGGCGGAACGCGCGAACTGAATGTCGATGTCCGCGTCGTCACCGCAACTAACCGCGACTTGCTCCACATGGTCGAGGAAAAACGCTTCCGCGAAGACCTTTATTATCGACTAAACGTGCTCTCGATCGACGTTCCCGCACTGCGTGACCGTCGGACAGATATTCCGGTTTTGATCGATTATTTTGTAAAGAAACACACTCGCGGAACGAGTCGCAAGATCACGTTTGCACCCGACGCACGCAAACTGCTCGACGACTATTTTTACCCAGGAAACGTCCGTCAGCTCGAGTCAGCCATCGAACGCTCGATCCTGCTCTGCGAGGACGACAAGATCACACTCGACGACCTTCCGCCCGAAATGACGCAAGGCGGCGGCAGTCGGTCGAGCTCGGACACGGCTGAATTATTTGAACTCCCGCCAGACGGCGTCAATTTCGAAGACGTAGAACGCAGTCTGATCGAACAGGCGATGGCCCGAACCGACAACAACATTACAAAATCAGCAAAATTGCTCGGATTGACCTTTCGCACGCTGCAATACCGGCTGGAGAAGTTTGGCGTTAAAAAGGACGGGGACGGAACTGATGAGGACGACAATGCGTAATGATCGGATGGAGAAAATGCTATGGAATGGTTCTCGACATTAAGTTTGGCACTCGGTTCGGCGTGGACATCAGGCATCAATCTCTATGCAACAGTCACGGTGCTTGGCCTGCTGCAGAAATTTGGTGCTACGAAACTGCCCGGCGGGCTTGATGCGCTTGATAACTGGTGGATAATCGGCGTCGCGGGTGGTCTCTATGTCATTGAGTTTTTTGCGGACAAGATACCGTATGTGGACAGCGTCTGGGATGTTGTTCATACGTTTATCCGCGTTCCAGCCGGGGCGGTCGTGGCGTATGCGGCGACAAGTCAGCTTGATTCGAGTATCACGATCCCGGCGGCATTGGTTGGCGGAACCCTCGCTTTTGCCTCGCATGGCACAAAAGCTGCGGCACGGATCGGCGCTAATTTCTCGCCCGAACCGGTGTCAAATTGGGCTCTGTCCCTTGTCGAGGACGGAATAGCGGCCGTCGGCACGCTGCTCGCGGTCTTTGCACCGATGATAATAGCCGTCGTTTTGGTCATCTTCGTCCTAATATTTCTCTGGTTCTTTCCAAAGGTATTTCGTGCCGTCCGGCGGCTTTTTCGAGCAGTCGGAGCATTTTTCCGCGGTGAAAGCTTTGAGGATGTAGCTAGAAAGGCCGGTTAGTTTATGGTGATCTTTTTTCAGATCCTGGCGGTGATCCTGGCATTGGTCGCCGCTTATTTTTTGTGGCAGGACGACACCGACGGCTTGTTTCTCGCCGCAGTTGGCGGGGCCGTCTCTTTCTTTTTGAGTGTGCGCTTTCAGGTCAAGTATCGCGTCGCCGAGCGCGAGGCTGCGGCCGCTGCTATCGTCGAGTCCGACTCTTGAACGATTCGTTTCAACTTTCCAACACCTTCGCAACCCGTTAAAATATTCCGGATGAACAAGACCGAGCAATTGCTTGAGAACAACAAAAACTGGGCTCGCCGGGCGGTCGAAGATGATCCGCGTTTCTTTGCGGACCTCGCGGAACAGCAAAACCCCGACTATCTCTGGATCGGCTGTTCGGACAGTAGAGTTTCAGCGAACACTATCGTCGATCTGAGCCCAGGCGAAGTTTTCGTGCATCGAAACGTGGCAAATCTCGTCAATCATACCGACATGAACTGTCTATCGGTGATACAGTTTGCGGTTGAGGTTTTGCAGGTCGATCACATCATTGTCTGCGGACACTATGGGTGCGGAGGTGTTCGGGCGGCAATGGAATCGGAGCGGCACGGGTTGATCGATAATTGGCTTAGGCAAATTCAGGACACTGCAAATTTGCATGCTAACCTGCTTCGCGGGATCGATGATCCGACTGAAAGGCTCGACAAGCTCTGCCAGTTGAATATCGCAGAACAAGTATTGAACGTTGGCGAAACGACCATTATTAATGATGCATGGGAACGCGGCCAGGAGATCGCCATCCACGGCTGGATCTACGGCCTGAAAGACGGCCTGTTGAGCGACCTCGATATTTCGATCAAGAATGAGACCGAACTCAGATCGCTTCGACGCCGATATCTCT
Organism: Pyrinomonadaceae bacterium; assembly: GCA_049663465.1. Classification (GTDB taxonomy): domain Bacteria; phylum Acidobacteriota; class Blastocatellia; order Pyrinomonadales; family Pyrinomonadaceae; genus OLB17. The sequence goes on along the minus strand of JBATDM010000030.1, from coordinate 4,431 downwards.
TTTCTGACAAACGCCGCGAGTCCGGTTCAGCATCAAACTAGCTCAATTATGCAGCTTTCCAGACCAATAATTCGAACGCTTATGGCGGTCGTTGTAGTGTTTTCAGCTTTTTCGGCGGCGGCCGGTCAGATGTCGCGAAAGCCGTCACCAACTCGCGAACCGACAGGAGCGATGGACAAAAAGCCGGATTCTAAGAAGAATTCGCTGCCAAAGATCGCCTCGCAAGCAGATTTTGATTCTATCCGCCGCGTTTACCATCAGGGCACGCCGTACGCGATGCCGCACACGATGTTCGTCATCGACCGCCGCTCAAAGAATAAGATCTATTACCTGAATTCGCAGAAATATCGCTTTCATAAAGACTTCCTGCTTGCAACATATCTCGTCCCGCGTGGTGCCGACGTTTTTAAGCCGATCTACATCGATCAGGATCGGCGATTTATCGTTGGAACGATCGCGTGGCAATCGACGGTCGATAAATTCACTTGGGAACTGTGGGAGGGCGACCTCGCTTCGCCGGAGATCATTAGATCGGCGAACGACACGATAAACAAGTCTTTCTTTGAACCCGTCTTTTACAAGCCAAACTCGATCCGTCAGGAAGATGCTTCGGTTGACCTAAACATTGACCGCGTTCTCCAGGACGAACTAAATAAGAATCAGGCTTACCTGGCCCTAAATACCGGCAGCGCCGTCGGTCGTATCCACATCATCGACAAACTCGACGATACCGTTGAGATCGGGGACAACGAGATACTCGTGCTTCGCGAATTGCCGATCACAATTCCGCCGGTGCGCGGCATCATCATCGCCAAACCGTCATCGCCGCTCTCACACATCAACATCCTGGCAAAAGGCTGGAACATCCCAAATGTCTATATAAAGGACGCCGATCGGTTGTTTAAGGATTACAACACTTATGTTTTCAAGCTCGAAGCGAACCTGACCGACTATAAGCTCGACCGAGCATCTCAGTCTGACATCAGCACATCGTTTGTCTCGCCCGACCAGCAAATACCACCCGCCGATCTCAAATTGACAAAACTTACGGGTCTTCACGAGATGAGAAAGAAGGACAGTGTCAGATTTGGCTCAAAATCGGCGAATCTTGGTGAAATGATGAATTCGCGTATCGCGGGCATTACGGTCCCCGACGGCTTTACGGTGCCGTTTCACTGGTATGACGAGTTCATGAAGCGTAATGGGTTCAACGATATCATTCATGAGCTGATGGACACCAACGATTTCGTCCACAATCCGAGAGTGCGTCGGCAAAAACTCGAAGAATTTCGGAGTACGATACAAAGTGGCGAGTTCGACGAGAAGTTGCGGGCCGAGATCGTCGCCAAATGGAAGACACAGCTTGGCGGAAAGCCCGTTTTTATTCGAAGCTCTTCGAACAGCGAAGACCTGCCAAATTTCAGCGGTGCGGGACTCTATTCGAGCGTTCCGAACGTCATTTCAGACGACAAGCTGATCGAGGCGGTGAAAAAGGTTTGGGCGTCACTCTGGAAATTTGAGGCTTACGAGGCCCGAGTTCGCAACTATGTCAGCCAGACCGATGTCTATATGTCGGCGCTCGTCCAACTCGGCGTCGATATGGAAAAGGGCGGCGTGATGATCACGAAAGATCCGTTTGACGAACGTAACAAGAACGCCGTTTATATCAGTGCCGTCTGCGGACACAATTCGAAAGTGGTTGATAACTCAGGCATTCCCGAACAGATATTATTCAATCCGAAATCAAACTCGGTCATCGTAATGACCCTGTCGCAACAGGAAAACGCTCTGGCGTTTGACGAGAATGGCGACCTAAAAGAGACCGCTGACAAATGTGCCGGGGCCAAAAAGCGCGTGCTCACCGATCTACAGGCCCGCAGCCTGGCAAAGTCTGCAGTCGCGATCCGGCGTGCATTTGGCGGCAAAAAAGAGCAGGATATCGAGTGGGGAATATTACGCGGGCGAATATATGTCGTTCAGGCCCGCCCGTATATCGACAATAAATAGATCATGAAAAAACTTGCATTTCTAATATCAATCGCCGCATTTGCTTTCGGCTGCGACAACGCCGCTAGACCTGTCTCGCAGAGTAATACCAGTTCGCCAGCGGGCACTACAAACGAAAAACCGCAGACGGCGATAGCTCATTCATCCGAAGATCAAACATCAAAGCCAGTCGCCCCAACAGACAAGTCGAAATGGTCACAAAGCGGCGATCCGATCGACACCACAAAATTCGATACCGCGATCGCATCGGCTGAAAAGGCCCTAGCTGCAAAACCGTCTGACGACAAGGCGAAAAAAGCAGTCGCCACGGCCTATTTTGAACGAGGGGTCGCTCTGACCGATGCCCGGCAATATGCGTCGGCACTCGGCGATTATCGGAAAGCTCTCAAACACGACCCTTCGAATGCGGAAGCAAAAGACTGGATCGACAAGATCGTCATGATCTACGACAGTATGAATAAAGGTTATCCTGCCGAAGGCGAAGAGCCGCCGGCACTTCCATTTGGAAAGACAAAGTAGTTGCGACGGTCTCGCCGTTCTCACCGTCGCTAGACAAAATGAGCATTTGGTAACTAAACTATCTCCTTTGCGCTTTCAGACGCATTATCGACAAACTGGAGATAGACTCGTTTTTTATGGCACTTTCAGCAAACGACATCAGAAAGGGAATGGTTATTGTGCACGAGGGGGCACCGGTTCGCGTGATGGAATTTCATCATCATACGCCGGGCAATCTGCGTGCGATGGTTCAGGCTAGGCTCAGAAATCTGCTTACCGGAAACTCTTTTGAATTCCGCTTTCGCTCTAACGACACGCTCGAACGCGTCGTGCTCGAACAGCATAAAATGGATTACCTCTATTCAGACGGCTCACATCATCATTTCATGAATAATGAGAATTACGAGCAGGTCCAGCTTACTGAGGAGGAACTTGGTGACGCGGCCCAATGGCTGATGCCTAACCTGACGATCGAGGTTGAGTTTTACAATGGAACGCCGATCGGTGTCGCTCTTCCCACCTCGATGGAATTGACTGTTGAGGAATGCGACCCTTTCCTTAAAGGAGCGACCGCTTCAAATTCGAACAAACCTGCCCGTCTCGAAAACGGCGTAAGTATCTCCGTTCCGCCTTTTATCATCCAGGGCGAGAAGATCCGCGTAAATCCTACGGAATCAAAATATATCGAACGCGTGAAATAGATCGCAGTTTCAGAATGTCGGAGTGCCAGAGTTGGCAGAGTTTAAGAAAAACTCTGGTACTCTGGTACTCGATCACTTTGTAACTACAACATGTATTTCCTCTACAGCATCGTTTTGACACTCGGTTTTATTGTGCTCTTGCCGAGGTTTGTCTTCGATGCTCTTACAAAAGGGAAATACTCTGTAGGATTCTTCCAGCGGCTCGGCTCTCTTCCAAAATTTGACGCGCGTGGGCGAAAAGTCGTCTGGCTTCATTGTGTATCGGTCGGTGAGGCAAACGCCGCCCGGCCGCTGGCTGAGAAGATCAAGCAAGACTTCCCGGCAGTCGCGTTGATAGTTTCGACAACAACCCGAACCGGTCAGGAGCTTGCCCGCACGGCTTTTGCCGGTACCGCCGATCTTGTCTTCTACTTCCCTTTTGACTGGCGTTGGACAGTTCGCCGTGCTCTTCGGCACCTGACGCCGTCCGTCGTCCTGTTGATGGAAACCGAGATCTGGTTCAATTTTATACGTGAATCTTACAAGAGCGGCGCCCGCGTCTGCATGGTCAACGGTCGGCTGTCTGAAAAATCGCTCGACCGCTACGGCAAGATCAAACGGTTTATGAAACGCGTGCTTGGCTATCTCGATCTTGCCCTGATGCAGGACAAATCGGACGCGACGCGGATAATGTCGCTCGGAGCCCGTGCGAGCAAGGTCAAGGTTACCGGAAATCTGAAGTTCGATCATGACGTCGATGTTGCCTACATCTCGTTGACGGCGGAGTTTCGTCAACGGTTTGAAATAAGTGCCGATGCCCCGCTGATCATCGCCGCCAGTACACACGCTCCCGAAGAGACCTGGCTGCTCGAAGCCTTCAAAGATGTTTGGAAGACATCGACAACAAATCTGCCGCGAATGATGATCGTCCCGCGTCATCCCGAAAGATTCGACGAGATCGCTAAACTCATTGCTGCAACAGGGTTTACATGGGTTCGCCGCACTGACGCTCCGTCCGATCGCGATCAGACAGCGGAAATAATCCTGCTTGACAGTATCGGCGAACTGCGTGCAGCATATCCGCTAGCTGAGATCGTCTTTGTCGGCGGCAGTCTAATTCCGCACGGCGGACAAAGCATTTTTGAGCCTGCCGCAGCCGGAAAAGCGATAGTGACTGGGGCGAACACAAAGAATTTCGAGGCAGCGGTCAAGGATTTTCTCGACAAAGAAGCTCTCATACAGCTTC
>JBATDM010000029.1:0-9112 GCA_049663465.1 Pyrinomonadaceae bacterium | reverse complement strand
CCAGATCGCCTGTAAACGCTCCTGTGAATGTGTAAACACCCGATGCGTTCGTTGCTGTCGAACCGAGCGACGGTCCACCCGGCAGTTGGTACAGATACACCGGATGGCCAGACACAGGGGCATTTGTCAGCCCGTTGCGTACCGTTCCCGTGATACTCAGATTGACATTATGCGTCGTCGTTGCTGATACGCTTCCATTGAAGTTAGCATCGCCCGAGTACGTCGCCTGGATCGTCTTCGCTCCGACAGTTGTCGGTGTCAATTGACAGCTTCCAATGGCGACATCTGCCGAACAAGTGCCACCGCCCACGCCGCCGTCGATCGTCACCGTTCCTGTCGGTGAACCGGAGTTGACCTGTACAGGGTTAGGTACCACCGTCCACGTCACTGTGTAAGGCTGATTGACTAATGATGGATCAGGCGTGTCGCTTGTGATCGTGGTCGTCGTGTCGGCCATATTGACAACCTGGCCGCCCGCTAGCGAGCCTGCACTTGTGAGGAAGTTCATATCCCCGTTGTATATGGCCACGACTACACGGTTGCCCGCAGGCAAAGCTGGAAGTCCTGCCAACGTACACGGAGCCGAAACTCCCGCCGTCAGAGGTGTGCCGACGCAGTAAAGGTTGCCGTCGATGTTGAACGTAACCGTTCCCGAAGGCGTTCCCGCTCCAGGCGGAGCAGCAACGACCGTCGCTGTGAATGATACGTTCGCACCGAACACACTCGGATTGTTGTTCGAAGCCACCGTCGTCGTCGTCGGTGCCTTGTTGATCTGGTGTGCCTCGGTGTCGTTACTGCCGTTATAGTTGCCGTCGCCATTGTACGTTGCTGTCAACGTCCTCAGCCCGACCACCGTGCTCGGCAGATCACAGCTCGTTGCCGGCAGCGTGATCGTACACATATTGCCAACGTCATCGGTCACCGTGATCGTACCCGTTGGCGGGTTAACACCCGGCGGCGGTGCTGCCGGGCTGGGAATTGCTCCCTCAAACTCACCAGTTGGATTGCTGGTTGCCAACGGCGTCACTGCACCTGTAGCCAGATTGACTGTGCCGAATGTGTTGGCACCGCTTCCCTGGTAGAGGAAGATGTACAGCGTGCCGTCGTCATTGTCGAAGTCCATGCCTTGGGCAAAGTTAGCGAGAATGCCGGTCGGTCCGACCAATGTAGCCGCTCCCGTAGCGGTGTTGATCGTATAGATCGAGTCGGTGCCGATGTCATGTCCGTACATGACGCCAGCCGGGTTGACCGCTATGTCGATCATAAGTCCTGATCCGAACGGCCCGATCAACGTTTGCGCACATGTCGCCGGATTAAGCACGTAAAGGTTCGTGGCCGTCGATGCGTAGAAGACGTTTGATGTCGGGTCTATGCTCAACCCCGTCCAGTTTCCGCCCGGATTTGCACATGCCGTGATCGACGTGAATGCCCCAGTTGCCTGATTGATGGTACCCAGCTCCTGAGTGTCATTGTTAAGCGCGTAGAGCGTCGTCCCGGTCGCGTCAAAGTCGTAACCGAATATCCCGGCCGCATTCGAGCCCAACGTCGTCTGACCCGGGAAGTTGTTTAGTGTAAAGGACACAAAGTTGTCCGAAACGAAGCCGATGTCCTGGGCAAATCCCATATCGGTCGGTGCGTGTGAACCGGCGACGTTTCCGCTCGGTTTGGCTGCACCGCCTCCGCAGATAGCTGCCCAACCCTCGGGTTCGCGGCCTGCGTAGTTCTCGTACTGTCCGCATTCGCTCGGATCGGTGACGACCGCACGTATGCCTGAGGTCATCTTGTTGACCGGCGAATACTGCGGTACGGTGCCTGCGGGTAATGCGAAATCACCCTTGTTAGGTGCATTCTCTGCCGGCGGAGGTGCCGGTGAGTCGAGCCTCGCCACCGTGAATGCCCACGGGAAGTCCGCCGGTGTGTTACTAAACGACGTCACGACCAGAGTGTAGGTCCCGGCCGCGAGAGGCGTCGTTGTGGTGACCCTCGAAAGGACCCCAACCGCATCGTCATTTGCCGTGATCGCGTTAGTACATGGTGAGGCCGGATTGAATGGGCCCGGACCATGCAGCATCATGACGGTATCCGCTGTTCCCGGAGTGATCGTCGCTCCGTCTGCGGGCACCAGGCTCAAGGTAATGTTGGTCGGTGCCGCGATAGGGACCGAAAGCGTCTTGTAATGCACAGCCGTTCCAATACCTGAGAGCGTACATGAGCCACCCTGAGAAAATGACAACGACCGGTTGAATGTCGGATCGGCCAAGTCCAAAGTGCCGTTAAGCGGTGCCGGCGGCGGCGGCGGAATGACGCCGGCGACGGTCGCATCGACCGTGTACATCTGGCCAAATACGCTCGGGTCAGGGTTGTCTGAATTGATCGTCGTTACCGTGTCGGCCTTGTTGACCGTGTGCGACTCGGTGTCGTTGCTGCCAGCGAAACTGGCGTCGCCAACATATGTAGCTGTGATAGTGCGTCCGGCGGCAACATTGGTCAGCACCATGCTGCACGAGCCTGACGCGACCGTTCCGGTACACGTCTCGGCTCCGCCGCTGATCGTCACATTGACATTGCCTGTCGGCGTTCCGGCTCCGCCGCCGGATGCGACGACCGTATAGTCAACGGTTATAGACTGGCCGTAAACTGACGGGTCAGGAGCGTCCGACGTGATCGTCGTTGTCGTAGGCGATGCGTTGACCGTCTGGGCGGGAGTTAAGGTTCCATTGCTCGGGTCAAAACCGGCTGTGCCGGAATAGTTTGCAACGACCGAGTGAGGGCTGCCGCCGACGCTCAGTGCGCTGGTTGATACTGTGGCCTGTCCCGAGCCGTTGACCGCGACCGGTGCTCCAAAATTCGAGCCGTCGATCACGAACTGCACCGTGCCGCCCGTCGGGACCGGTGCGACCGTGGCTGTAAATGTCACGTTCTGGCCAAACACCGACGGATTTGCCGATGACGTTACGCCAGTATTTGTCGGCACTGACGCCGGTGCGCATCCGGCTGTGACGTTGAGAGTCCATCCGCCGGCTATCGAGCCGCTGTCCCCGCCTACAAAGTCCCGAACATATAGCCGCCACGTTCCGTTAGGGGCGCTGCCGCCATAAACTGAAGCGAAGGTTGCAGCACCTCCACCAGCGGGGCCCGGATTGCCATATGTCGTTCCCGGACCCGGTGCGGGAAAACTGTCGGACCATGCGTTATAAGGCCTATACGTTCCTGCGGGCCAGGCCGTGTTTGCGGGAAGCTGGGTCGCACCTGAATCGCTGAGCGTATAGGTGATGTTAACCATGTCCGGGCCGGCACCCGCACCGTCCTGAAGCAAATAGGCGGCACCGGTAGGCCCAACCAAAACTATTCCGACATCATCCGAGAATGTGTGGCTGAAACCATTTATCCTCACCGACAGATCCGAAATATTACCGACAAGGCCGGAAGCGACGATCGGCGATGGGTAAAGCGAACCATTTCCAGATGACGGGATGGTGATCGCCGTCGAATTAGTGAAACTTGTTGTACACGTCGCACCGTGCAGTCCCACGGAACCAACCAATTGTGGGATGTGGAATACAGGGTTGTTGGCGTTTTCTCCGTCAACGCCCGAGAGCGAGAAAGTTCTTTCGTAGATGCGATCATTGTTAGGCAGATCGATGGCACCCGTGCCCATCAGCGGCGGAACCGCGGTCGGCTGCGTCGAACCTACCTTGTTGACATGAGAAAGCGATAACGTATGACCCGCTTCGTGGGCCGTCGTACCGGCGATAGCGAATGTCGTAAAGCCAAGATTGCCGCTCGTCAATGCATTTGAAGGTGTCAGGCCGCTGAGTGTCTGAATATTATTGGTAAAGATCGAGCCAACAACGTCTCCGACAGCGATACCAAAATTCGGGCCGGTGCCTCCCGTGTTGCGGACCACCGATCCGCCCGCTACGCCGAGGCCATTGTGCGGCCCCGAAACACGCGAACCGATCTGCATGTAGTAATAGTTGGTGACGCCCGGCGGCGGCGTGCCGATATCGCCAAGAATGAAATCGATCTGAAGGTCCATTCCCGGAGGGCCGGCAACCGTACCGGCGAGTTCGTCAAAGTAATCCTGATCGACCTCAGCAAGCACCGCATTTGCGATGGTGTTGAAATCGCCCGCAACAAATCCGTAAGGAACAGGATCGAACGGTCCAACGACGTTGCCAAAAATGTCCGTAGTGTTAGCCTGAGCTCCCGACTTAAAGTCAAGAACTATTGTGAGAATGTTCGCCTCATGCGTACCGTTTTCCGGCAGCGGCCCCGGAGGTGTCTTTGTGCTTAGCTCCGGCCTGATCGGCATGTTGTAATACGCATCCAGTTCTTCCTTGGTGTAATTGCCTTCCGGAAGGTCAACACAGGTGGTCGGGCCGCGAGACCCGTCGTCCTTGTCAGCCACAACAAATGGAACGCCAGGCATTCCGGGCGCCGAAGCGTTGGCATCATTCTGTGCGGCAGTGGCGGCCTCTGCGTTGGCACGTAAGAAATTATCCGGCAGACTAATGACCGCATAAGCAGCGACCAAACACAGAGCCAGCAGAATCGACGTTCTGCGGATCGACACACGATTGATAAGGTTTCTCATTCTCTTTTTCTCCAATAATTAGCGGTAAACGCCTAAACGGGATCCGGCGGTTCGGGTCAGGAACCATTGCATGATCGGCCCTCTCTCGGAGGAGACCGGCCCTGCGTGAAAAGTGCTCAAATTGTTCTTTAACGAAAAGTTATCAGAAGTATATGGAACAAAAGCACCTCTGTCAACGATTATGTGCCCCCAAACACCAAAAAAATAACTGTTTGAGCGCGGGCGGAACGGCCTCAGAAAGCCTCGATATTTTCCGCCTATCCGCCGTCGAGGCCCTTGACCCAGGCGAGGAACGAATCTTCGTAGACCAACCATGCTCGCGCCATTCGCGGGGCGGTCTCGAGCGTGCCGTCCTCGCACATCTCGACGAGCTTTCGGCGTGAGGGCGGCGGGACGATGATGCGATGATCGCTGATGAGGCGTTCGATCTCAGAAAGGCGCAATTTTGTGCGCGGTGGTGAATCCAACAGGTGTTGTGTGATATTCATATACGTAAAGTGGTAAATTTGTTGAATTTAAGGCCGCTGTGAGCGGGATTTTTGGGTAAGAAACACGCGATCGGCAGAATAAGAAAGATGCGTCGATGTCGGCATAATACATCGCTATCGGCATTTTAGCATTCCAATTTTTTGCGATCTGAGTTAGCGTCATAACAGTCGGACGATGTGTAAGCGGCGAGGGAAATCTCGTTTATAAAAGTCTCGCCCAATATCGTCCGACTATTGGATAATACACAACATATATTTAGAACGCAAGAGCAAATTTATGACATTTACAGAAAGAGCAAAATTCGTGGCGTTAGCGATAGTAAACATCTTCGAGACCGGCCGTCCGGCGGGTGACTACGCCGCCTGTGTCGTGCTCAATGACGGTGCGGGCGTGTCGTATGGGTTTGCACAGTTTACACATCGTTCGGGTGCGCTTTATGCCGTGGTTGAGCGGTATCTCGCGAATGGCGGAAAGATCGGGCGTGAGATCTTTACCGCCGCGATGCCCTTTCTAAGAAGCAGCCGGGCGTCGGCGATCGGTGAACTTGCGCGAAACACGCGGTTCAAGAACGCCCTTCGCTCGGCGGCCGTGACGCGCGAGATGAAAGACGCACAGCATTTCATCGCGACCGAGCGGTATCTAAAACCCGCGATCGTGATCTGCGAACGGCTCAGGTTTACATTGCCGCTGTCACTGGCGGTCGTTTATGACTCGGTCGTGCACGGGAGCTGGGAGCGTATGGCGGCACGCGTAAGAGTTGCGGCTTCAGCCGCGATCACGCCTAAAGGCGTCACTCTTACGGAGAAAGCGTGGATCACCGCATATGTCCGCCGCCGTCATGCATGGCTGACAGCGATCGTGCGGCTCCGGCCAACCACATACAGAACTAAATTCTTCCTCGATCAGATCGCGGTCGGCAATTGGGAACTGCGGACACCGATGACAGTTCACGCCGTGCGATTGTCAGTACCACCTGCGGTAGTGGGTGGTTTAACGGAGCGCCCGATTTCTGCCGGAAGTAGCGAGAAATCTCAACTTCAACCACCCGCTACCGCAGGCGGTTCCGACTTGCTTGCGAACGCCTCTTCGCATTTCGACCGCATCGACAATGTTGTTTCGAGCGTTGTCATGCGGACCGACCGTGCAAAGTCGCTGTGGGCGACGGTCGGCGGAACTTTGTGGCAGACGGCGTGGGCGGTGTTCGGATTTGTCTCGGGCTTGCCCATCGAGGTCTGGATCGTCGTCGCTGTCATCGCCGGGCTGCTGACGCTCGGCTATCTCTATCGCCAGATCATCCTGGGCCGCATCCGCGAACTGACAGTTGCAGAAGCCCGCACGCAGTAAGGGCGTCTCTTGCCATACACAACCATGAACGACACAAAGAACATTTTATTGGCATGGATCAGCTCGGCGACTTCGATATTTGCAGCGGTCGAGACGCGGGAGCTGATTACGGTACTTTCGGCGATCGTATTGCCGGTGCTTTTCTTCACGGTCGGCAAAACGATCGATGTGATCGTGCAGCTGCACCTCGGCCGCAAAAAGGATAACGCTGACCGGGCGGAACGGCAGGAATAGGAGAACAACTCATCACTAACACTTAATCTCCGGTATTCGTGCCGGTCCGCTCGATCCGTCTTATCCATCTTTTACTATGACTTTGAAAACGAAAATTTACATTATCGCGGGCGTCGTCGTCCTGGCAGCGGTGATCGGAGCGTCCCTCTGGGCGAACCGCAAGATCGCTCATCTCGAAAGCGAAGTAGAAACTACGCGTCGGTCCGCCGATGAATCAGCCAAAACCGCCGCGACACGTGAGATCGAGGCCGCCGAGTACAAGGCAAAGATCGAATATCTCGAACAGCGGATCGTCCGCGTCCAAACCACACGAAGGAAACAAGATGAAGAACTGGAAAAGCTCAATTCTAATAGCAACCGTGCTCGCCGTGACGTCGAGCGTGCCCGCCGTACACAGCCAGACACCGCCGACGCCGACGAACTCGGCCACAAATGCGAGTAAGAGTGACGCGTTTACGCGTTATCCGGACGCGGCTCTCACTCAAGCGGAGATCACGCGTAAACGCGCAACTCTTACTGCCGCGTGTGCGGCGGCGGTTGACGAACTCAAGGCGAGCCGGACGCTGATCACGGCGCTCGACGCGGAGAATGCGTCGCTGAGATCGCGGCTCGATACCGAGCGGGAACTCAACAGCATTCTCACCGAGCTGAACGTGACCCGCAAGAGCGAAAGCGAAGCGTTGCGAAAAACGGTCGAGGCAAAGAACGAGACGATCGCCGCCAAAGACGCGGTCATCGCGTCGCAGGACAAACTGGTCGAGGCCCTGAAAACCAAAAAGCCCTCGCCTTGGCGACGCCTCGGCGACATCCTCATCGGAGCCGCCGCCATCGCGGTACTGAAGTGAAAAAGGGGCAGAGTGAAAAAGGGAAAAAGTGAGAGAGCGGAACCTCGCTGTTCCATACGAATCGGCGGAGATGTCGGAGGCACAGCCTCCTCCGAAGCCTTTTTCTTAGCCTGACGGAAAGGCATAGCCATTCCGCACATCGAGCGGCAGAGCCGCAAGAACGAGCAATTATGAATAAACACATCGAACAAGCAATAGAAAACCTCCGCAACGCCGCGACGCGTTACGAGCGGCCTGAGCGGTATTACAACGGCGAGCACGATCTCAGATTTGCGACGGAGAAGTTTGAGAGCACATTTGGAACGCTGTTTCGCGAATTTGCGCTCAATCTGTGCCCGGTCGTCTGCGACGCGGTCAGGGACAAGCTGCGGATCACGGGGTTTAGTTTGGATTCGCTCGACGCGGCTGAGCCGCCTTATTTGCGGAAAAGCTCTGCTTTTCCGTCGCTGGCTGCCAATGATCACGGAGGCTCTGCCTCCAAACGCGGGGGCACAGCCCCGGGGAAATTTATTGGCGGCGACGGAAAGCCACAGGCTTTCCGCACATCGAGCGGCGAAGCCGCCGGAGTAGAAACTCTCTCCCGCTCGATCTGGCACCGGAATAGGATGGCGACGCGCTCTGGTGAGGTGCATAAGGAGGCGCTCAAGACAGGCGATGCGTTTGTCATCGTCTGGCCGGACGCGGCGGGGCGGGCGGCGATACATCCGAACCGTGCGGCGAATATCACGGCTGTGTACGACGAAGACTCGCCCGGACGCATCGCCTGGGCCGCCAAAACCTGGCGGGCCGCCGACAAACGCGTCCGGCTCAATCTCTTTTACCCGGACCGGATCGAGAAATACATTTCCAAGGCCGAAAGCGAAGGTTCGCTGCCGGCAGCCAAAGAGTTCGCTCCGCTTGGGAGTAGAGGAGTGGGGGAGAAAAGGAGTGGCGGCAGGACCAACTCCTCGACTCCTGCTCTGCTCCACTCCTCACCTGTCATACCGAATCCCTTCGGGATCGTTCCGGTGTTTCATTTTGCCAACAACGCGGATCTTGGTTCGCCGGGGCGGTCTGAACTTGAGGCGGCGATACCGGTGCAGGACGGGTTGAACAAATCGGTGCTGGATATGCTGGTGGCAATGGAGTTTTCGGCGTTTCGGCAGCGTTGGGTGGCGGGCATCGAGGTCGATTACGACGAAGCGGGCAAGGCGGTCCAGCCGTATTCTGCCGGAGTCGAAAAGCTGTGGGTCGCGTCGAATTCGGACGCGCGGTTTGGGGATTTTGAGGCGGCGGCGCTTGATCAATTCTTAAAGGTAAAGGACAGCTTTCGCGTCGATATCGCCAGCGTCACGGGGACGCCGCTGCACTATTTTTTGCAGCAGACGGGCGATTTCCCGAGCGGCGAATCCCTGCGGCGGTCCGAGACGCGTTTCCTGGCAAAGGTCCGCGACCGTCAGGAATCCTTCGGCCAGGTCTGGGCCGACGTGATGGCATTCGCCCTGCAGATCGACGGACATCCGCCGACGCAGCTCATCACCGAATGGGAAGACCCGTCACCCATCTCCGAACGCGAACGGCTCGAGAATCTGCTTTTGAAAAAGCAGCTTGGCCTGCCCGCCGG
>JBATDM010000028.1:0-16008 GCA_049663465.1 Pyrinomonadaceae bacterium | reverse complement strand
TCTCTCACAGGATTCCGAAAGGTGTATGCATTCAATACCACGCACCTGAACGAACGCTGGATATTCCGAAATCACCGCTTCGTGGAAATAAAAGGGCGGGTGGACACAACAGTTTGACCCGCATTCGCCTGAAGCCCGTTCTGATGATGGGCGGCTACGGTCAATACACATACCACTTTAACTATTGGGGACCGACGGGCGTGAATCGCGACACATTTATCATGGTCAGAAAATTGGACAAGGTCACTTACTAGGAAAGAGGTAAAAATTATGGATGTCAGATTACAAACTTCGATGGTTTTTCATTTAGATAAGTGTATTGGCTGCCACACTTGTTCGATTGCCTGTAAAAATGTCTGGACCGACCGAAAAGGTGCGGAGTATATGTGGTGGAACAATGTCGAAACCAAGCCCGGCACTGGTTATCCGACTGCCTGGGAAGATCAGAACAAGTACAACGGTGGTTGGAAGAAAAAGGACGGAGCACCCGATCTGAAGATGGGCGGAAAGAGTTCGCGTCTTCTAAATATCTTTCATAATCCTGACCTGCCCAAACTCGACGATTATTACGAGCCTTGGACTTACGAATACGAGGAGCTATTCGATGCCCCCGAGGGAGCGGATCAACCGACAGCACGTCCGATCTCGATGATCACTGGCGAATATATGAACATCGAAGCCGGGCCGAATTGGGACGACGATCTAAGCGGTTCGCCGGTCTATGCAGCGAACGACCCAAATTTGTCCAGTCTGACCGAAGAACAAAGAGAAGAGCTCTTTGACATCGAACGGCTTGTGTTCTTTTACCTACCGCGAATTTGCAACCACTGTCTTAACCCAGCTTGCGTCGCATCGTGCCCTTCGGGGGCAATCTACAAACGCGGCGAAGACGGTGTTGTATTGATCAATCAGGACAAATGCCGAGCATGGCGTATGTGCGTAACCGCATGTCCCTACAAAAAGACCTTTTATAACTGGTCATCAGGAAAGAGCGAGAAGTGTATTCTTTGCTTCCCGCGTCTTGAAACTGGACAAGCTCCTGCTTGCTTCCACTCGTGCGTCGGTCGAATACGTTACCTCGGCGGCTTGCTTTATGATGCCGACAAACTAACGGATTCGGTAAACGTCCCCGACGGACAATTAGTTGACGCACACCGACAGATAATTCTCGACCCGAAAGATCCGAAGGTTCGCGAAGCGGCTAGAAAGAATGGGATCGACGACCGAACGCTCGAAGCCGTTGAACGTTCGCCAGTTTATAAGTATGTAATGGAATGGAAACTGGCATTGCCCCTCCATCCCGAATTCCGCACTTTGCCGATGCTGTTTTACGTTCCGCCCATGCTGCCTGTGATGGCAGAAACGACTGACGGCGTTTACAACACGGCCAACGAAGAGCTTTTTAGCCCCATAGAAAAGGCGCGTCTGCCGATCGAATATATGGCGAGTCTTTTTTCCGCCGGGAATGTCGACCATGTTTCGCTTGCCCTGAAAAAGCAATATGCCGTGCGTTTGTTCAAAAGGCTCGAAACGGTGGGCGACGTCTCCAAAGAGTCCGTTCAGTACGCACTCGATCAATGCAATATGACTGCGGAAGAGGCGGAAGCGATCTATCGTCTGACTTCCCTGCCGACAATGGACGAACGGGTCGTCATTCCACCGTCGCATCGCGAAGAAGCCCTGGCGATGCTCAACGACAATATGTGGGAAGAAAAGGGCAGTACCGGACTTGGCCGCAGACAGCTTCCGGTTCGTGGAGCCTAGATTCAGAGAGATGTTATGAAAAATAACCCAGTTAAAATTACAAGGAATTCAACGTCGAAGATCGAGCCATTTGAGACGGGTGAAACGATCCATTTGTCGGACGAGGAGACTGAACTGCTCAATTCCCTGGCAGATGTTCTGGAATATCCGACCGAGGATTGGTTTCCAACCTTGGAGCGATGCAAAGCATTGAGTCTGTTGACAGATCGTGCCGGAAGCGAACATTTTTCGAAATTTTGTACGGAGATCAACAAGCTCCCTCTCGTGGAACTCCAGGAACTTTACACACGTAACTTCGATCTGAATCCGGTTTGTGCTTTGGAGGTTGGCTATCACCTATTTGGAGAGGACTACAAGCGGGGCGAATTTCTCGCCCGCTTGCGAGAAAGTGAAAACCCTTATGACCTGGGCCAGGCAAAGCAATTACCGGATTTCCTACCTGTCGTCCTGCGGCTTATGGGGCAGATGGAAGACGCTGAGGAACGAGCGGGGATGATTGGTTATTGTTTGATCCCAGCTCTCAACAAGATGGGAGAATCATTTGCAAAGAAACCGAATCCGTACGGACACGTTCTTCGGTTCCTTCTAGCAACACTGAAGCAAATTGCTGAAAACTCGATTCCCGATGCGGAAGAGACGATGGAAGTGAGGTATCAATATGCATGAATATCTACTCTATGTTTGGTTGCCATACACGGCAGTTACGCTCTTGATCGTTGTTTCGATCTACCGTTTTGTCACAAATAGGTTTTCATATTCGAGCCTTTCTTCACAATTTTTGGAAAGCGATGAGCTCTTTTACGGCTCTGTTCCATGGCATATAGGAATTATCGTGTCGCTGACCGGGCATTTGATCGGTTTTCTGATCCCAAACCAGATCTTGTCGTTTAACAGCGATCCGATCCGCCTCTACATTCTGGAAATTACCGGACTCGTATTTGGCCTGATGGCTCTGGTTGGGATAGTCAGTCTTTTTTGGCGACGAGTCAGCACAGCAAAGATCTGGGCTGTCACGACCGTGATGGATATGGTCGTCCTGGTCATACTGCTGTTACAGGTCTTTCTGGGAGTTTACATCGCTCTGTTCTATCGTTGGGGGTCGTCGTGGTTCGCAGCTAGCGCGGTACCGTACCTGTATTCACTTTTCACGTTTCAGCCGGACCTGGCAATGATCAGGCCAATGCCCCTGATGTTCAAACTGCATATTATCGGGGCCTTCTTGTTCCTGCTGGTATTTCCGTTTTCAAGGCTCGTTCATTTGGTTTCCCTGCCGATCACCTATCTCTGGCGGCCCTATCAGCTTGTACGGTGGAATTGGGACAGAAAAACGATCCGTGGCCAATACAACCGGCAAGATGCGAAAGCTATCGGACAGTCGAAATCATAGCCCCCACAATGCCGCTCGATGTTTGAGGTAAATATGAGTCTGAAAACATTAAAAATTATCTCGATCCTGGTAACACTTATCGGTATGTTTGTTGTCTGGACGAACGGAAGTTTTCGTCAATATAGCGATCAGAGTGGATACCAGCCGATTCAGCCCATAAATTTTTCGCATAAGATCCACGCCGGCGACAACAAGATCAACTGCACTTACTGTCATTCGTCGGCTGACAAATCAAAAGCCGCAAGTATTCCGACGGCGACATCCTGTATGAATTGTCATACGAAAGTGCTCCCGGATTCGCCAGAGGTTCAAAAGATAGTTGCCGCTCTTCAAAACGATCAGCCGATCGAGTGGGTCAAGGTGAATGATCTGGCCGATTTCGTGGTATTCAATCACAGCCGCCACGTAACGGCCGGCGTGAATTGTAACAGTTGTCACGGACCGGTTGAAACAATGGAGAAAATTGAGCAATTCAGTAATTTCTCGATGGGTTCGTGTGTCGCATGTCATCGTCAGAATCAGGGAGTGCCTCTGGATCCGAACAGCACTTTCCAAATTGTGCCGGAAAGGCTCCAACAGACGCAGATGGCCCCGACGGATTGTTCCGCGTGTCATCACTAGAGAAAATTGGTGTGATCTCGGGACCGGGCGGTGATCGATCTTAAATATAACAACGGGTTAAACTCTATGAAAGGCGAAAAACTCTGGGAACAATTTTTAGAATTGGACGAAAACGGGAAACCCGTTTCGGAGAAAAGTCCAATTGCGGGTGTCTCGCGCCGGTCATTTTTGGCGGCACTTGGATATACGGCGGCGGGTGTGACCCTGATGAACTGCCGCGTTCCGGAACAAAAGATCATTCCCACTCTCAAACAGGCTCCTGAAGAACGGCCCGGCATTGCAAATTGGTATGCGTCCACCTGTTCAGGCTGCAACTCAGGTTGCGGCACGCTCGTAAAGGTCCGAGATGGGCGTCCGATCAAGATCGAAGGAAATCCGGAACATCCCGTCTCGAAAGGCGGCCTGTGTTCTGTGGCTCATTCGCTCGTATTCGGTTTGTATGATTCAGAACGGCTGCAAAAGCCCATGGCGGCCGGTCAAGAGGTTGCTTGGAAAGATATTGATACTCAAGTTTCCGAGAAACTGACCTCCATCAAGCAAACAGGTGGAAAGGTTCGCTTTCTTTCAAACTCGATCATCAGCCCGACTTCGAAAGGCCTGATAGACAAATTTTTGAGTGGATTCAATGACGGCAAACATGTCGCCTACGAATCCGTTTCCGCATCCGCCGTTGGAGTTGCGCATGCACGGACGCACGGCACGGGTGCGACTCCTGTCTTTCATGTTGATCGGGCGAAGGTGATCGTTGGCTTCGATGCGGATTTTCTCGGAACCTGGATCTCGCCTATTCAATTCACCAAAGATTATTCGAATTCACGTGACCTCAAGAAAGGTCAGAAAGAGATGTCAAGGCATATACAGTTTGAATCTCGTATGTCCCTGACCGGCGCAAACGCCGACAAGCGTGTCAAGCTTTCAACTGCGGAGGAAGCAGAAGCGTTACTTCTCCTTTCAAAAACACTCGTCGAGAAAGGAAGCGCGTCCGCGTCCGAAAATCCTGCTACCCTAAAACTATCGACGCTCGAAACTCCCGCACTTTCTCCGCAGTTGAAAAAACATATTGAGACGACTGCCGACGAACTCCTCGCTCATAAGGGTGAATCGTTGGTTGTCTGCGGTTCAAACGATGCCGACATTCAGCAGATCGCTAACGTCATAAATCAGACACTTGGAAACTACGGCAAGACCATTGACATTGAGCTGCGGACGCAACCGGTGTACACCAGCGATGAGGACTTCGCTGGACTGCTCGACGAAATGAAAAAGGGTGAGGTTGCCGCACTTTTCGTCCTAAACGCCAATCCGGCATACGATTCGTTTGCCGCAACGGAATTCAGCGAGAGTCTGAAGCGAGTTCCGCTCAAGATTTCATTTAGCCCGTCGCTAGACGAGACAGCTTCGTTGGCTGACTATAATTGCCCAAACCATCATTCGCTTGAGACTTGGGACGACGCCGAAACCGTTCGCGGAACGTACAGCTTTAATCAGCCAACGATCGCTCCACTTTTTAACACCAGGGCCTATCAGGAAAGCCTGATGCGATGGAGCGGCGACAACCGAAGTTTCTATGACGCCCTGCGCGAAAGTTGGCAGACGTCGAATTTCACAAAACAAACGAAATATGCAAAATTCGATGACTTTTGGGATAAGTCTTTACAAGACGGAGTTTTTGTCGCTGATCAGGCAGCAGCAGCAGGCTCACCCGGGCCATTCAACGCGAGTGGTTTGGAAGAAGCCACTGGCCGGTTGAAGGCACGACAGATTTCGGGGTATTCGCTCGCTCTTTATCAAAAAATAAGCATACGGGATGGGCGGTTTGCCAACAGCCCCTGGCTGCAGGAACTGCCCGACCCGATAAGTAAAACAACCTGGGATAATTATGCTTGCGTTTCCCCCGAAACCGCTGCGAAATTGAATTTGTCCGAAGGGCAAATTGTCTCGATCAAAAAAGATAACAAGGCGTTCGAGCTGCCCGTTCTTATTCAGCAGGGACAGAGCGATGACTGTATCGCGGTCGCGGTCGGATACGGTCGGACGAAAGCCGGAAAGGCAGGAAACAACGTGGGTGCAAATGCATTTCCTTTTGTGGAATTTGTTAACGGCACGTTTCGCTACCAAACAACCAACGTATCTATTGCCCCAACCGGGAAATCAACACTTCTCGCAAAGACTCAGATCGCGGAATCTGCTTTTGACCGACCGCTTGTCGAGAACATCACGCTTTCCCAATACGTCAGTGGAAAGCACGATATCAAGCACCCCGAATTTGAGAAGCTGTTCGCCGCTCACGATTATCCGATACATAAATGGGGCATGGCGATCGATCTAGCCGCGTGTACGGGGTGTAACGCCTGCGTCTTGAGTTGCCAGGCCGAGAACAACTCTCCGATTGTGGGTAAGGAAGAAGTGGCGAAAACCCGCGACATGCAGTGGCTCAGGATAGACAGATACTACCGAGAGACGCCTGATGGCGTTCAGGTCGATTTTCAGCCGCTGCCCTGCATGCAATGCGAAAATGCCTCGTGCGAAATGGTTTGCCCGGTTTTGGCGACCGTCCACAGCAGCGAAGGCTTGAATATGCAGGTCTATAACCGCTGTGTCGGAACTCGGTATTGCGCCAACAACTGTGCGTACAAGGTTCGCCATTTCAACTGGTTTGACTATCCGCACGACGATCCGATCGCAAACCTTGCCCTCAACCCGGATGTAACGGTCCGCTCTCGCGGCGTGATGGAAAAATGCACGTTTTGCGTTCAGCGGATCGAGGAAAAGAAAATTCACGCTCGTAACGAAGGCCGGCCGATCAGAGACGGTGAGATCAAAACGGCATGCCAACAAAGCTGCCCGGCAAACGCAATTATCTTTGGTGATATGAAGGACCTGACAAGCATGGTCAATGAGAACAAAAAGAACGGTAGAGATTACCTACTACTTGAAGAGTTAAATACCAAACCGGCCGTCAGCTATCTCGCAAAAGTTAGCAACCGTGAAGAAACCAAGGAGGAGCATTAAGATGGCAGCGACGCTCGAAAAACTCGATCTCTCGAGAGATGAGATCAAATTGCGCGAAGAAGTGAAACGAATCACCCGGCACCCAGTCGTTTCGCCGCTACGCGAACCTTTGGTCAAAGGCGACAAAAGCTATGCGGATGTTTCCAACGACATCAATCTCATCCACGAACGCAAAGCCGGACTCGGGTGGTGGATCGCATTTAGCATCGCAGCAACCCTGTTGACTGTCGGAATAATTGCGAGTTACCTAACGGTTACCGTTGGAATCGGAACTTGGGGCCTGAACCGCACCATCGGATGGGCCTTCGATATCACAAATTTCGTTTTCTGGATCGGAATCGGACACGCAGGAACTTTTATCTCGGCAATTCTGTACCTTTTCAATCAGAAATGGCGTACCTCGATCAATCGTTCTGCAGAAGCAATGACATTGATCGCAGTTATGTGCGCGGGTCTTTTTCCGATTCTCCATATGGGGCGGCCATGGCTCTTCTATTGGTTTTTGCCCTACCCGAATACCCGCGGGTCGCTCTGGGTAAACTTTCGCTCGCCGCTTCTCTGGGACTTTTTTGCAATTTCAACCTATTTCACGATCTCACTGGTCTTTTGGTATTTGGGATTGCTTCCTGATCTTGCCACCGCACGCGACCGGTCAAAGATAAAATGGCGGAAAAAGCTCTACACGATCTTGAGTTTTGGGTGGAATGGTTCAAATCGAACGTGGTGGCGCTACGAGACGGTTTACGGAGTCCTTGCCGCTCTTGCCACACCGCTCGTTCTCTCGGTTCACAGTATCGTTAGCTTCGACTTCGCGACGTCGCTGATCCCGGGCTGGCATTCGACGATCTTCCCTCCATATTTTGTGGCTGGTGCTATATTTTCTGGGTTTGCGATGGTGATGACCCTTATGATTCTCGTGCGCAAGATAATGCACCTGGAAGATTACCTCACTATAAACCACTTTGAAAAGATGTGTAAGGTTACGCTGCTGACAGGTTCGATCGTTGGACTAGCGTACTTGACCGAACTCTTTATCGGGTTCTACGGCGGCAACCCGAACGAGATATTTATGATCATTAACCGTCTCTTCGGACCGTACGCCTGGGGTTATTGGATAATGTTCGGCTGCAACGCTCTGATCCCGCAGCTTTTCTGGTTTAAGCGGTTACGCAGATCGATCCCGCTGATCTTTGTGCTTACGCTATTTATCAACCTCGGTATGTGGTTTGAGCGTTTTGTCATCATTATGGTCAGCCTGCATCGCGATTACTTGCCGTCGAGCTGGACTTACTATATTCCAAGCCCGGTTGAGATCGGTCTCTTGGTGGGAAGTTTTGGGTTGTTCTTTACCGCCTTTCTTTTATTCCTGAGGATCTTCCCAATAATTGCGGTAAGCGAAATAAAGGGGGTTATGAAATATGCGAAACACTAAACAGAACCTCGTTCGCTACACAGCCGGCTTTTTTACGAATGAAGATGATTTGAAAGCGAGTGCGGCTGAGGCGCGGTTGAGAGGGTTTGAGATACACGATGTCTATTCGCCGTTCCCAATACATGGAATGGACAAAGCCGTCGGACAAAAGCCATCGCGGATAACGTGGGCGGCATTTGCCGGAGGAGTTGCCGGACTGTTGACAGCCATCACCTTGCAGATATGGACGTCGGCTTATGCGTGGGCTTTGAACATTGGTGGAAAACCATTCAACTCACCGCTGCTTTTTGTTCCTGTCTCGTTCGAGCTAACGGTCTTGTTTTCCGGGCTTACATCAATTCTCGTGTTGTTCTATATTTGCGGACTATCGCCATTTAACAAACGAAAGAGCTTTGAGGGCGTAAATGATGACCGATTTGTTTTGGTTCTCCAGCAAACCGGTGCGAGTTTTGATCCGGAAAAGGCAGCTCGGATCTTTGAAAAGCACAACGCGGAGAAAGTAATCCAAGGAGATCTCGAATGAAACGAACTCTTACAACGCTCGCGTATGTTCTGCTTCCCGTCGTCGTTATCGGAGGAATGATGTTCTTTAGCCGCGACGTAACAAAGCGTAATTTTGAATACCCGACACAAATGGGTGATTCTCCCGCTTATCTTTCGCAGACCGCAAACCCGATTTTGCCAAAAGGCAAAACCAACCAACCGCCTGTTGCAGGAACAATTCCGCGTGGATTCATGCCCTTTCACTACGGCAATTCCCCTGAGGAATCGATACGGGCCGGAAAGGAACTGACCAATCCGTTTGCAGCAACTGCGGAAAATCTAGCACGGGGTAAATATGTCTTTGATAATAACTGTGCCGTTTGCCATGGCATGACCGGAGCAGGCGATGGCCCCGTGATTCCCAAGTATCCAAATCCCCCGTCGTATAAAACCGATACATCACGGGCGTTATCCGACGGTGAATTGTTTTACATTATCACCCGAGGCCGACTCAATATGCCACCACACGAATCGCAGGTCTCGGCGGATGACCGCTGGAAATCGGTCCTCTATATTCGCCAACTACAGGCGGGAGGGTAAGAACTAGCCTATGAATACGTTCATCACATCAAAAGAAAGAAATATCTTATACGGTGGCCTGGTAATAGGCGTCGCAGGCGCGATCGCCGGCCTTCTGTACAGCGAAAGATTCTGGGCGGCTTTTTTGCAAAATTCGTTCTACTTTATTGCTGTGGCGTTGGGTGGCGCCGTCTTCGTTGCGATCAATCATGTTGCAAATTCCGGTTGGACGACCGTCGTGCGCCGCGTGCCGGAAGCGATTATGGGTTATGTTCCAATTGGGGCAATATCAATGTTGCTCCTATTTTTTGGACGTTCCGCCATCTATGAATGGACGGGTAGAACCTATTCGCACGGAGGTCACGAGCTCGTTTTCAAAAACACATATTTGAGCGAAGGTTTCTTTTTCACGCGAATGATTGTCTTTCTGGCGACCTGGATCACCCTGATCTTTCTGATGAGACGCGAATCACTTAAGCAAGATCTCGACGGAAACGTTACCCATACCAACAAGAATAAAACATATTCTGCCATCTTTCTTGTCGTTTTTGGGATTACTTTTACCTTTGCAGTTTTTGACTGGATAATGTCGATCGAGCCAATGTTTTACAGCACGATCTATGCGTTTTATCACATCGCGGGCGTCCTACTGGGTGGAAGTGCAACGGTCACGATCCTGGTCATTTTGCTCCGCCGCCGTGGTTTCCTGAAAGAAGTGGGTGACCGGCAGATGCACGCCCTCGGTATTCTCGTATTTGGATTTACGACATTCTGGGCGTATATCTGGGTTTGCCAATATCTGCTGATCTACTACGCGAATATCCCCGAAGAAACCATTCATTATGTCACCCGAACATCCACCGACGGCTGGTCCAATGTATTTTTCTTAAGCCTTTTTCTAAATTGGGTTATTCCCTTCTTGATGCTGATTCGGCGTAGCGTAAAGTCCAATGAAAATTGGATGCTCGCGGCTTGCGGTATTATTTTAGTCGGACGTTGGGTGGATCTATACGTTTTAATCTTCCCTACATTCTTCAAAACCCCGATGATCGGATTTGTTGACATCGCCCTCCCGATCGGTTTTGCCGCCTTGTTTTTGCTGATGTTTGTCAAGAATCTTAATATCGAACGCTTGATCCCGAGCAAAGACCCGTATCTAGAAGAGAGTATGTGGCAAGAGCGATAGTTCGCCCCATGGAGTGATTCATCTTCTAACATCGGACCACCGCGAGATCGACATATTGCTCGAAACACTCTATTCGGCACTCGATGGCGGGATCCCAACGGAGATATTTGAAACGCTCGATATTCTCTGGGCGCGATTGGCAATGCACATTCGCGCTGAACATCGTCGCATGTTTCCCGCTATTCTCAATGCCACGCAAGATCAAAGTGATGATGTCCCTCCCCTGGAATCTGTAAAAGACCTGCTTGCGCAGCTTCAGCGTGACCATGATTTTTTTGTGCGGGAACTGGCCGCCGCTGTTCGACTCGCGCGGGGACTGGTGGTTGAAGATAAGAACCCGAAAGAAACGATCGCGAGAATTCGAAAAATGGTCATTGCAGTTCATAAACTGCTTGAGACCCATAACGAACTCGAAGAATCCCAAGTCTATGTTATGGCCGAGGACATTATCGACCCATCAGAAAAAAGAGGTTTGACGGAGTTGATGCAAAAAGAATTGGACTTTCTTCCGCCGCGTTTCGAAGGTGACCGGACGGGCCGCCAAAAGCGCATCTATGACTAGGTTTTCTGTCAGGCACGTCTCTAGTTTTTGCTCTCGGATCTCACATTCCATATTACATAACTCTTACATCTGCTCTAATAAATAGCTGATAAAATGAACGGAACGGCCAAAGCTTCCTCAATAGTGCGTTAGAAAAGGCCGTTTGTCTTGCGATATCGGAACTAGTAGTCGCAGTGGAGAATGTGAGTTCTTGACGGCCATTAGTATTGATTATCTTCGTTGTCGATAGCTTTTCCTGGGAGCCATAAATTATCATGAAAGTCCTGCTCGTTTACCCGATGTTTCCTGAAACCTACTGGAGTTTTCGTCACGCTTTGTCGTTCGTCGGGAAGAAAGCGGCATTTCCGCCACTCGGCCTTATGACCGTCTCCGCAATGCTACCCCGGTCATGGGAAAAGCGGCTAGTGGATATGAATGTCGAGAAACTGTCTGAAAGCGACATTGAGTGGGCGGACATCGTATTCCTGAGCGCGATGATCGTTCAGCAGGAATCACTCGATAAAGTCGTGAAACTTTGCAAAAAACTTGGCAAACCGGTTGCGGTTGGCGGCCCCTACGTCTCGACCAGCTCGGAGCTTGTCCCTGATGCCGATTTTGTCTTTGTCGGTGAAGCCGAAACAACCTTGCCCGAGTTTATCCTGGATTTGGAAAACGGTACAGCAAAGCGCATCTACGAGGCTCCTGAGCGGCCTCCGCTTTCGCTAACCCCTCCGCCGGATCTGAGTCTAATTGATGTCTCGCGTTACACATCAATGAACATACAATTTTCGCGCGGCTGCCCGTTTAACTGTGAATTTTGCGACATCATTGAGATCTACGGTCGGTCGCCGCGTACCAAGTCAAACGAACAAATGCTGACTGAATTAGAGGCACTTCGCGTGGCCGGTTGGCGCGGAACTGTTTTTATAGTTGACGATAATTTTATCGGAAATAAACGCGAGGTGAGGAAATTCTTGCCGGACCTGATCGAATGGTCCAAACACCACGGAAATCCATTTTCTTATCTGACGGAGGCAAGCGTAAACCTAGCCGAAGATGATGCCCTGATGAAAATGATGCAGGAGGCCGGCTTTCATCGCGTCTTTCTCGGGATCGAATCGCCAGCAGCCGAAAGTCTCAAGGAAGCCAATAAGAGTCAAAACACGAAGCGTAGCCTGCTCGAGTCCGTACAGAAAATTCAAAGCTATGGAATGGAAGTAATGGCAGGTTTTATTGTCGGATTCGACAATGATCCGGAAGATATCTTCGAACGGCAGATCAACTTTATTAGGAAAAGTGCGATTCCGCTTGCGATGGTTGGGCTTTTGACCGCTCTCCCGGATACACAACTGTGGAAACGCCTCGAACGCGAAGGCAGGCTCGTTCACAATAGCAGCGGAAACAACACTGATTGCACGTTGAATTTTGTACCAAAAATGGACCGGGAATATCTTGTAAATAACTATAAATTACTTTTGAAGAAGATATATAGTCCGCCGGAATTTTATCAGCGGGCGTTGGATAGCTTGGCCCGTGTGACCGCAAGTGCTGTAGATTTCCGACAAGCCAATCTTGGAAATGTGGTAGGTATCTTCAACTCCCTTACAAGAATAGTCGTGCGGCTCGGGGTGCGAGATAGTGAGCGCCGTCGTTTCTGGAAATATCTGTTCCGTGTTATCCGGGATTATCCCGGTAGTTTTGGAAATGGCATTGCTCTCGCTGCGATGGGATATCATTTCAGAAAGGTAACGGAGGTATATTGTGAAAAACCGGCTTTGGAAGCGGGCTTTTAGAGCATGGTCGCGAGTATGTCTTGTATGTCCTGCTCCGTCGTGTCGGGATTGATAAAGCAGAACCTTGTCACCGTTTCAAATTCGTCTCCCATTTTCCATTTTGTCGGAGCCACCAGGGCAAACCCATCACGGTGATTTTTGTAGGTCCAGTTTCTGTAGTCTTCCGACGACCAACCTTTTCGCCGAAAGATAACGCACGACAGACTCGGTTCGCGGACCAATTCGACGTGGTCTGATTCCGTAATCAGATCTCCCGCAATTCGGGCAAGTTCAATACCGCGTTCTATTGCCTGTTCATAGCGTTTCGTGCCGTGCATTGCGAGCGAAAACCATAGAGGAAGCCCGCGAACTCGTCTCGTTAATTGAATCTGATAATCCGCCGGATTAAATCCTTGTGCACCTTCGTCCGAAAAAATATCGAGATATGACCCTTCCTGCGAATGGGCCGCTCGGGCAAGCTCGGGGTTTTTGTATATCACAGCGCCGCAGTCATACGGCGAAAAAAGCCACTTGTGCGGATCGATCGTTACGCTGTCCGCAAACTCAATTCCGTTAAAAAGATGCCTAGCTGAACTTGCCGCCAAAGCTCCGCCGCCATACGCCGCATCAACATGAAACCAAATATTTTCCGCCTGGCACACTTCGGCGATTCCCGCGAGATCGTCGATAATTCCCGCATTCGTAGTTCCGCCAGTACCTATCACGGCAAAAACACGCTCACGTTCCTGCGGAGTTAGACTATCGATCGTTTCTCTAAGCTGTCCGCCTTCAAATCTGTTTTCAGTTTCAACCAACAGCACATCGGCATCGATCACCTTTGCCATTGATTTTATTGAAGAATGTGCGGTGCGGGAAGCGATGACGATTCCTCTCTGGCCTATTTTATTTGCATCTTCGCTTCGCCAAAATTCTCTCGCAGTCACCATTGCCGAAAGGTTTGCTGCGGTGCCACCGCTTGTAAAAACACCGAAAGTTCCCTTAGGCATTCCCGTCAGCGAAACCAGCCATTCCATCGCTTGATTTTCGGCAAAAATACAGCCCGCTCCCTCAAGCCAAAATGCTCCGTGAACGCTCGAAGCCGATGTCACAAGGTCAAACATTACAGCCGCTCTTGTAGGCGAAGCGGGAACAAACGCCAAATGTCGTGGGTGATCTATCGGCACGCTTGCTTTTATCAAAGTGTCACGAAAAAGTGCGAAGGCTTTTTCGCCACCTATGCCTTCCGCCGTGATCGTCTCACCAACCAAAGCCTGCAATTCCTCCGCTTTTTTGGGAAAGCCGAGCACCGGATCCGTATTGGTAATACGACCGATCGCAAACTTGATGACATCCAGGGACATCTCCACAAGGCCGATGTCCACATTGTGCATATTCCGATATTTTTCGTTATGAGACTTGATCATAAAATTTCGACCAACACCGCCTACAGCTAGCTAACGCCGATCTTCTCCGCAAACGCTATGATGTGACCATCCGGGTCGGCAAAATAACAAACTCTGTCGCCCCAATCTCTTGCAGAGACGGGACTCACCAGCTTCGCTCCGATCGCCACCGCATTATCAAATTCTGCCTCAACGCGCTCAACTCGCAAATAGATCTCGCACCTCGGAATCCCATCTCCCTCGGCGGGATGCCGAGTTTTGTTACCAAGAATTTTGGCAATTCCATTGACCGGCATTAGGCCAAGCGTACAGTTTTCGCTCAAAGAAAACTCGGTCATTCCGGGAACATCAAGATCAGGAGATTTACCGAGAATTTTTTGATAAAAATGCCGGCTGGCGACTTGATCGCTCACAAATAGAATGATCTCAACCGATCGCAACGTACTCATAGATTTACCCCGCGTTTTCAACCACGGTCACTTCGTCGAGGTCTTCCAATTCTTCAATACTTCAGCCAAAGTCGTTAGTAATTTCTCGGCGGTAAACGGTTTAGACAAAAACGCCGCAACGCCGAGATCGTCGAGTTCGGATCTTTGCTCATTTGAAACAAGACCGCTGGCCGCGACCAACTTCAGGTTCGGGTCTAATTTTCGCAAGGCTCGGATGGTTGCTGGACCGTCCATGAACGGCATTGCAAGATCGGTAAGTAGCAGAGCGATCTGTTCTTTCGCAGCCGCAAAGACTGCAACTGCTTCAGTTCCGTCGGCTGCCACAATTGTCCGGTAACCAAATTTCTCGAGCGTCGCCTGCGTAATACTGCGAATGTTTTCCTCATCATCAACAATAAGGATAAGTTCGCCGTTCCCCATCGGATAAGGGAATTCCTGATCATGGGTAGTTTTTTTCGACTGGATCTCGGTTGCCGGGAGATAGACGGAAAATTGGGTGCCTTTGCCAAGCTCGCTATACACGTTGATAAACCCGCCATGGCTCTTTGTTATAGACAGCGTCGTTGACAATCCCAAACCCGTCCCCCGACCAATTTCCTTTGTCGTAAAAAAGGGGTCAAAGATGCGCTGCTGCACGTCCGGCGACATCCCGATCCCGGTGTCCTTTACGTTTACCAAGACATAAGCTCCAGGCTTGGCTTCGATATTTATCCTTGCAAAATTTTCATCTACGATCACATTCTGTGCAATGAACTCGATTGTTCCGCCATGCGGCATAGCATCCCGAGCGTTGATCGCCAGATTCATAAAGATCTGATGTATCTGTGTCGGGTCAGCGATGATCTCTAGTAATTCCGGAGCTATCGAGTACTTTAGGTTGATGGATTTGGGCAGCGTGTCGACCAACACCTTTATCAATTCTTTGAGAATGTGTTTCGGCTGAACGACGATTCGTTCCCCTTCAACCCCTCTGGCAAAAGAAAGAACCTGCTTGACCATCTTCGCCCCTCGGTCTGCGTTTTCGCGGGCCATCTGCAACCAACGCTGTCCCTCGGCGTCCGATACGTTGATCTGAAGAATGTCAATCGCCATCAGAATCGGCGACAGGATATTATTAAAGTCGTGGGCGATACCGCCAGCAAGAGTTCCTATTGATTCGAGCCTCTGCGCCCTCAGAAGTTGCTCCTCAACCCTCTTCTGTTCGGTAATATCTGTATTTAGGATCAGATGATAATCTGGCCGCCCCAAATTGTTCCTGATGAGCGTCCATCGGCTTTCAACCAAAAGAGGCGTGCCGGATTTCGTAAGATGACGGGTTTCGCTCTGCCATTCATCCGCGAGCGCAAGTGCATCCCGAGCTCGCAGGATCTGTTCAGGGT
>JBATDM010000027.1:0-20202 GCA_049663465.1 Pyrinomonadaceae bacterium | reverse complement strand
GGGTCTGTTTTTAACAGTCCAAAGCCTTCTGCCTCGTCCGGTCGCGACGGAATCACCGAGATGGTTACGTCAGCGTTGGTCGAATCGTGTCGGTCAAGGAAATCTCCGTAATTCATCCGATAAAGATGATCGCCGGAAAGGATCAACAATTTGCCCACGCGCCAATCGCGAAGATGCGGCAAAATTTGCCTGACGGCGTCAGCCGTACCCTGAAACCAGCCAGGGCTGTCTTTGCGCTGTTCGGCTGCGAGTATCTCGACGAAACCGGTCGAGAAGCTCGAAAATCTATAGGTTTGCGAAATATGCCGGTTGAGCGATGCCGAATTGTATTGCGTGAGAACAAAGATCTGCGTAATGCCGGAATTGATACAATTAGAAACGGGAACGTCGATCAGACGATATTTGCCCCCGAGCGGTACGGCCGGTTTCGATCGTTCCTGCGTCAACGGGAACAATCGTGACCCCGCTCCGCCACCGAGGATCACCGCAACAACATCGTCATAATTGGCCATAGTCTAAATGGTAAAACGTAAACCGTAAATGGTAAATAGGTAATTGTTCATTTTCGTCGTCCACTTCTATTAATCATATCGTTCGGCCTGTCCGCACTATTGGCGATTTACCATTAACAATTAACCATTTACAATGAGCGTATGTGGTACTGGACCAAAATGCTATTTCTCATACTCGCCGGAGCTATCGCGCTCTGGCTAGTGTATGAGATCGTTACTTTTCCGGGCATATCACGGCTCCGCACGGAAAATCCAACGACCTCGTCGATGATCGAATTTCGGCTGTCCGAAGCCAAATCCGAGGGCCGTGAGCCCCGCAAATTTATGATCTGGATGCCTATGGAACAGATCAGCCCGCATCTCCAGCGTGCGGTATTGGCGGGCGAAGATGCTCGATTTTTCCAACATGACGGATTTGACTGGGACGCGATCCAGGCAGCCTGGGACGAAGCTGTCGAAGAAGGCAAGAAAGAGGACAAGCAAGAGTGCGAAGAGGATGCCAAGGCCGCGAACACTCCAAAAAAGGACTGCAAGCCAAATCCCGACGACTGGATACCGTCGATGCCAAGTTTCAAACGCGGAGCCTCCACCGTCTCACAGCAGCTCGCAAAGAATCTCTTTTTATCTGAAGATCGCAATTTCCTACGTAAAGGCCGCGAGGCCGTCTATACCTATTTCCTCGAACGCGAACTCTCGAAAAAACGCATTCTCGAGATCTATCTAAACGTCATCGAATGGGGCGATGGCATCTACGGTGCCGAGGCCGCGGCACGAAATTACTTCAAGAAGAGCGCCTCCGACCTAAGCAAAGACGAGGCCGCTTACCTCGCCGCGATGATCCCAAGCCCACTCAACGTTTTCAACCCCTCAAAGAACAAACGACGCGTGGTTCGCCGCCAGCGCGTCATCATGCGCGGAATGAACTCAATAAAACTCGACTACTGAAAGCGGACATATCTTTTTCGTCCCGGTAACCAATGTGGACCGGGTTTCAATTCCTTCGAAAATCCCTTCGCCACGGAGTACGGCCTCGCAGGATGTTTGCAAAAGCCGTTGTTGGCGTGAGAACGCTTCTCAGGGTCTTTATCAAGAGACGATTGCCAACACGCTTTTCGATCCATCGATCGAGAATAAATTTGTCAATGGCATCTTCGCCAACTGTCCAACCAACGCCAACCACCGGCGTGATGACCAGATCGCCATAGGTCATTTTGCTGAAATGGCCGTTATAGTAAACTTGACCGACATTCCCGAGTGACGCCTCGCTAATGGGGCCGATCTCAAACTGTGTGCTCCAGACCGCAGCCCAGACAAGGGCTTTCGTTCGAGACTTCCAGTATGATCTTGACTTGCCAAATTCCGCACGGTTGGCTCGTGGGCTGTTATTGATGAATATTCGGGCGGTCAGCGAGCCTTGCATCGGATGCGCGATATAGTCCGTAAATATCTTGCCGCCATCCGACCAACCATGAAGGTTCAAGACCGATTCCTTCCAATCACGAAAAAATGGACCGTCCAACTCACGACGGGTTTTGCCCTCACTCATGCGAAAGCCATGCTGGATCGCAAGAAACAGGCCAGATTGTATCAACGCCGGACGCCATCGAAATCTTTGGTCAGGCTCGTCGCTCATTTCCAGAGCCTCATCTAAGGCGATCTTGATCGACTTTTTAGCGTCTAACGGCTCAACGTCTACCCCCTCGACAAGATCGTCGTTCGTAACGGTCGCAAGTTTTTGAGACCGAATCGTGATCGCCGTTTCGGCATCGGTTCGCCATTTTGCACCAAACCCCTCGGCGGGGAATTTTGGAGCTTCTGTCGAGTTTGCCCCCTCTCGAAATGGATCATGAACGGGAAGGTGCAGTTCAAATTCCCGTACCTGGGGCAGAACCACCCCAACGAATAAAAACATAGCCAGAAGGGTTTTGATAGATAACCTCATACAAATACGAGGTGCAAGTTTCGTGCCATTCTCCAGGCTAAGAAGATCATCCAAAGGCGAAATTTAGGACTCGTGGTGCCGCCGGATAGAATGTGTGGCCGTTACCCGCGAGATTTTTCGCGGTTCGATGCCGGTCTTCCACCAAAAATATTTTTGAAAAAGGCTGCCGAACATCTCGACAGCCCATTGCCACGTTCTTATCGATCACGGCTATTTCTTCCCAACAACCTTCATTTCATCCACAACCCATTTCGAATTACCGAATTTCTCCGTTACGAATAGGACATATCGGATATCGACCGATATCGTTCGATTGTAGTTCGGGTCGTAGTAAAAATCGTTGCCGAGTCCCTCGTAATTGCCGTCGAAGCAAAGGCCGACCTGTTCGCCGTTGCCGTTAAAGATCGGCGAACCGCTATTGCCGCCGATGATGTCGGTGGTTGAGAGGAAGTTGACCACCACGCTGTCACCCTGACCGTAGTTGCCAAAGTCCTTTGCGGCCTGCAGATCTTTGAGTTTCTGCGGAGCGTCAAACGGATTAACGCCGGTGTCCTTCTCGATCATTCCCTTCATTGTCGTGAACGGCGTTCGGAATTCAGCCTCGCGGGGAGCGTAGCCCTTGATATTGCCGTATGAAAACCGGAGTGATGAATTGGCATCAGGATAGACGGGCGATGTTCCTTTCATCTCCGTGAGCGCCTGCATATAACCCAATCGAAGGCGGTCGATGCTGGCTCCAAACTTCTGCCCGCGAAGGGCTAGTGCCTGCTGCTCTTCGGCGAGGCCTTTGGCAAAGCCAAGAATATTCTCGCGTTCCTGATTAAATTCCATCGTCCTGGGGCCGTAGAGTCCGGCGACCCTTGCGGCCGACGAATATTCGCCATTGGCGATGGTGTCGGCAAATTTTGCCTCGGCCTCGCGGCGTGCCTGGCCCTTGAGCGTGCCAAACAATTTCTCCGCCGGAGCGAATTTCTGATCGACCGGCAGTTCATCGAAAGACTTGAGGAAAAACTTGATCAGCTCTAGTTCGTGAGATGATTCGCGGCCTTTGTATGCCTCATCCACAGCTTTTTCCTTTGCCGCACGCCCGGCGTCATCCAGTTGTTTCCCTTGTATCTGAGTTTCGACTACTGCCTTGAATATCTGAGGAAAAACGACCATCGAGTTGGGATCTGGAAAGCGGCGAACGATCACATCGCGTTTCGATGTGGCGTTTGTTTCTTCTGAAAGAGCCTTTAGCTCCGGCAGTACGAAGCCGTATTTCTTCTGGCGATCTGCGTTTCCAGCGATCCAGCTTGCGAGGCGAGCCTCTTCGTCCTGACGTTGCTCGACGACATTGGCGCGGCGCAAACGGAAAGCACCGCCTTCGAATACCTTTCGCGAATTGTCAAAATTTGCGACGTCGCTCTGGAATTCGATCCGTTTTTCCGCATCGCCTTCGCCGATCTTTCGCAGGGAATCGCTCAACGCGGTGAGCCATTTGGCAAGGAAAGGGAAGTTGGCATCACGAGCGTAAAGCATCGACCAGCTTTCGCGATAACGTGTCGTGCCGCCCGGATAACCGAGGACAAAAACGAAATCATTGTCCTTAAGCCCGCCGATATTCATCGTGAGGAATTTCTTTGGTTTGTAGGGAACATTGCTTGCTGAATAGTCCGCCGACGAACCGTCGGGAGCGACGTATGCTCTCAGAAACGTGAAATCGCCCGTATGGCGTGTCCATTCAAAATTGTCCGGGTCGCCGCCAAATACGCCGATATTACGCGGCGGTGCATAAACGACGCGGATGTCCTTGATCTGCGTCGTCTGATACAGATAGAAAAAATATCCGCTGTTCAGCATCTGAATGCGGATGTTCGAGCCCGCCGGTGCTTTTGCTTGCTCGGTGGCCTGCAGATCGTCCGAATGCTTTTTCCAGGCGGCCGCCAAGGCGTCGCCGGAAAGCCCTTCTGTGCCCGCCTTTACCTTTGCGGTTACATCCTCAACGCGGTCGGTAATGAAGATCGAGTATCCCTGAGCTGATATCTCGCCAGCCTGGCTGTCGGTTCGAAAACCAGTTTCTACGAGGTCCTTGTCAGGCGTGGAAGCCTTTACGAGAGCATCAAACCCGCAATGGTGATTGGTCAATATCAACCCTTCGGGCGAAACAAACTCCGCCGTACAGCCGATGCTCAACCTAATGATCGCCTCTGTCAGCCCGCCGCCATTTGGGTTGTAGATCTCAGATGGCTTGATCTTCAAGCCCTTTTTGCCCAATGGCAGCCCGGCGATCTGGCCCGGAGCAAACATGCCCTCGTCAAATGCAGCCGCAAAAGGAGCGGCTGTCAGTAGCATAGCGACGAGCATCGCCGCCGAAAAAATACGTTTTCTCATAAATGTCATAATATTTTTATCCCTCGGAAATTGTTGTAGATGTTGCAATTATAACCGATACGACGCGAAAAATCAGTCAGCGGCACTTCCGCCTCTTTGATGCAAAACCAATAACAATCGCTCGCCATGTTTTGGTTCGCCGTATATCGGGCGGGTTCAATGTTAAACTGCCCATACCTATGACCCCCGAATTTGAAATGCTCATCAACGACCCCGATCTCGAAGCGGAGCGCGGCCCCGGCGGAACGCTCATTTTCCTCGACGGCGATCAATATTGTGTCGTCGGCCCGGATTTTGTCAGCACCGAAGAGAGCGATGGCTACGCCTTTGGTGCGACCCGCGAACAGGCGATCGCCAATTACGCATTGAAGCTTGGTTCCTGATCTCATATCACTTTCGGCTTCGTTCTGGAACGCTGCCAACCGTGCTGCAAATTTCGAGTCTCGGGCGGAGTGATAACCATCCAACCAGCCCCGAAGGGGCGACATATTTGTAGCCCCAGGTGGAGCGAAGCGGAACCTGAGGTTATCGCAACCCCGACGACCACGGAGCCCGCGAATGCGGGCGACAGAATGGTTGGCGGCACAGCCGCCTCTGTGGTCATAAAGTAACGCCGCACGGAAAGGCGTAGCCATTCCGCACATCGAGCGGCATAGCCGCGGATGACTAAAAATGCGCCGGTACTGAAAAGGACGTTTTTCATCTCTAAGATAAACGCGCCGCGACGATCTACGCCTCGCCCCAGACGGCAAATTCGTTGCCGCTTGGTTCGGTGAAATGAAATCGACGTCCGCCGGGGAAGTCGAAGATGGGCTTTACGATCGTCGCCCCCGCCGCCTCAACCTTTGCCAGCGTTTCCTCGAGACTGTCGCTGTAGAGAACAACGAGAGCTCCGCCATTGTCTGTCGAACTCGCCTTTTCCGAGCTGTAAAACCCGCCATCGACTCCCTCTGAAAATGACGAATAATCCGGCCCGTAGTCCGTAAACGACCATCCAAAAGCGGCCGTAAAAAATGCCTTGGTTGCGTCCAGATCTTTTGTCTGAAACTCAACATAGTTGATCTTTTCGTGTTTGCTCATAGTAATCTCCTAATATGTCGGCGGCAGAGCCGCCTTCGTGATCCAAGTTTGACGAAGCGAAGGCTGTCCGCAAACATGTCTTGTTTCGGCTCCGTCGGAGCCAAATGTTTATAGAACCTCAAATCCAACCATGAGTTAAGCTCCGTAGGAGCGGGATAAAGCCAATGAACACATAATTATGCCGCTCCTACGGAGCTCTAATCGGTAGGTTGTCTGTAGTGCTACAAACATCGCACTCCTAACGGAGTCCGTTGAATTAAGCCATTCCGCACGTCGAGCGGCAGAGCCACAGGAATGGGCGTTTTGTCCCGATCTTGTCCCGATCTTGTCCCGATCTTGTCCCGATCTTGTCCCAGGCTTGTCCCAGCCCTATTTGAGGCACATAACTCAGGTCTTTTCAATAGTTTACCAGCCATCGATCTCGAATAAGCATAAATTTTCAAAAAAAGTCTTGCCATGCAAGATTGTTGCAAGTATAATACATCATACCATCTATGTCAAGTGCAAATAATTCAGAACCCAGAAGATTGAAGCGTGCGAATGATGTTTTTGAACACGGCCTAGTGCCGCCGCCGCTGTTGTTTGACGAATTTTGGCGCGAAGGCGAGCTTGCGATGCTGTTTGGCCCGGCCGGCGTGGGCAAAAGTTTGCTCGCCGTCGAGGTTGCCGATGCGCTGGCACGCGGGCGGCCGCTGAAAGGGCTGAGGATGCCGACGACGCGGCGAAATGTGCTCTATGTCGATCTCGTGCTGAGTGATGCGCAGTTTGGGCTGCGATATTCATGCGAAGGGAGCCGTGCGAAGATGCGCAGGTATAAATTCTCGACGCAGTTCTTTCGCGACCGTCCAAAACCGGGCTCGAATATCGCCGAATGGCTCCGCAGACTTGTCGTCAGAGATAAGATCAACGTGGTGGTCATCGACGACCTCTCGATCGTTTCGCAGAGCAATGACGGGACGCGCGAGACGCTCGAACTGACGCGGACCCTGCGGCAGATGACGCACGAACTGGGCATTTCGGTGCTCGTTCTGGCGGATTCGCTGCCCAATGTATATGCGAAAGACGCCGATGAGCACGACCTGCGGCGGACACGTATTTTATGTGCTCATGCGGACAGCGTTTTTTCGCTCTCGCCGGTCAACGACACCAAAATGCGGCATCTGATACAGACGCGAATGCAGGCGGGCGACCTGGCATGGACGCACCGCACACCGGCACATTTCAGGCTGACTGCACGCGACGATGGCTTTGTCGGATTTGATTTTATCGAGCCCGAATACACGCCGGAGCAGATCGATCTCATTCACAATATTCATCTGAAACGGCTCGATCGCAAGACGTTTCGCTCGATCGCCGAGGAATTTGACATCTCAAAATCCAGTGCCGAACGGCTTGCCTCGAAATGGACGCCCGCCGTGGCGACGAAGTATGTTGAGGGAAGGCAGTTTTCCAAGATGCAGGCGGCCGTTGCGTACAACGACGACTGCCGCGACGAGGA
Source organism: Pyrinomonadaceae bacterium (assembly GCA_049663465.1). Classification (GTDB taxonomy): domain Bacteria; phylum Acidobacteriota; class Blastocatellia; order Pyrinomonadales; family Pyrinomonadaceae; genus OLB17. The sequence continues at coordinate 12,797 of JBATDM010000027.1, read as the reverse complement.
TGCGGATGAATCTGAGGATAGCGATGAAAGGTTTGGCCCCTATGGCGAAGACCGTTGGGCGGATGATGACTTGGGCGAATTTGCCGCCGACGGCGAGTATTGTGTGCTAAGCAAGCCGCCGCAGATTTTTGATCCCTCACGAATACCCTTCGCCGCGGCCCTCAGGCGACCGACCATCTTTGACCTCGAACACGACTACGACCATAACGGAAACCAGATCTTCGTGGAATCCCGCCAAGAACATTCGGGCAAACCCCGCGTCTGGTACCAACGCCGCAGCAACGGCATCGACTTCGCCCGCTTCGTCCGCGACGGCTTCGGTACCTCCGGCAAAACCATCGGCCCATCTCCATTCCTGTCCGGCGGCAGACAAGTGTCATGGCCTAGACCGTCCGCGCGGATGAGTTTGAGGATGCCCAATAAGGCGTTGGATGGGAACAGCTCCGTTAGGAACGCCACGTTGGAGAGCCGGGGCAATAGGGGAGATCGCGATCTTGGCTTGCCCTAACGCAGTGCGGTCAGGCTTGCCTGACCGTGGCGGCGATCTGCCACCGCGTAGCGGTCGAACGAATGTAGCCGTGGGTTTAAACCCACGGAAATTTGAAAATATCGATCATCGTCGCGTCAGCGACGATTGAAAACGACCAAGTATTGTTCAATCGTCGCTACGCGACGGAAACGCTGTTTTGGCCTACCGTGGGTTGAAACCCACGGCTACATTCACACGTCGCTCTGCGACGAAAGAAACGCTCCTGTGCCCCGACAAATGGTCCTCCGTGTTGTTGCCCGAGGCTTGCTCTACTTACTGGAGGCGAAAGAGTGTGGGAAGGGCTATTCGATTTTCGCGGAAGTTCTTCGTCGGTCGACGTGGGTAAGTGCAGCCCGGGAAGACGGTCCCGACGGTCGTCGAACCTTCGGGAACCCTATGCTAACGATTCTTAGCATTCAGCACTGGAAGAAGTTGCGTCTGCAATTCCGGGCTGATTGATTTTTCTACGCAACCTAACCACTGCACGTATGCGGGTTCACTAGAAACAGCCATTCGAACTTCGTCCGCAATATCTTTGGGCGCCTTCTTGCACTTTGCCAGAAGGAATTCTTCGTACCATGCGGGATACCGACCAACTTCCTCAAGTTCAGTCCCGGTCAGCCAGTGGATACTTTTAGATGAGCTTCGGTTCATCTTTTCGATAATGTGACGCGGAACCGAGTTCTGATAAAGAAAACTGTCCACCAATTTCGCAAGTTCAGAATGTCTGGCTTCAGCCTCGGATGCGCTCAAGGCGGAAAAATATGTCTGTTCGAAGTATGGCCGATGAATCCCCACGCGCCCGAACGAGGCGCGGTTTACCGCTGAAACATAAATGAGAAAACACGCGCTTGCACAAGTTTCCAACACGGTGATCTCGGCGTACATCGCTCGAACAATTTTTCCGATCTTGAGAGCCTCGAGAATGTCGCCCCCATCCGAGGACAAACGTACGAGTCGCATCGATTTCGCGTATTTCTCAAAATCCCTTCTTAGAAATGCTCGAAACCGCTCGGAATCACCAGTCTTGATCTCGCCGGTTAAATAGAGAACCGGGTTGTGATTCTTGTCAGTGTTTTTCCTTTCGTCGATGGGGCCCCACCGGTAGTCCATTCCGACCGCGGCGGCATTGAGAAATGCTACAAACAGTACCAATAAGCCCGTTGTCCTGAACACCCAATCATCATACCACAGCGTTAGTCAACGCCAGTCCTGTTTGCAACGCCCCGAGTTGAAGCCAGGGGCAACTGAAGAAACGGAAAACCTCTCGAACGAATCACTCTCCCAGCCCCAACAGCGGAGGCATATCTGTAGCGCCGCATGAAGCCAACTTCCACCGAAGAAATCTACGTTCATGAAATATTTCGATTCATGCTATCAAAAACGTGGGAAAGAGTCGCAGAGGTCAGTGAGGATTTGTTATTCGTCCTATCCTTTCCATTACATTCGCCAGAGGTGCCGCTATTGCGTTAACCCACTGGAAATTTCCGTCTTTATCATTATTGATCATAAGCTGAATTGGACATGCTTCACTTTGGATAGCGTTTACTTTGAAAATGTTCTCATCAGAATCAAACCTAACGTAAGGAGCACCCGATGAGCCGAAGCGGAAGTAGCCCTTAATCAAATACCGCAATCCTTGAATATTATAATTTCCGCCTATCCTGTCAGGTATAGTCGTAAACTGATTTACTAGTCCTTCGATATTTGCCTCATTTATCATCCTGCCGGGATTTAGATCCGATGGCGCGCTTTGGACACAAAAATAGTCGTGACTGGAAGAGTCATAGACTTCGTCGTCAATATCGAAATGGGGGATCAGATCAATCACACTTTGATTCGTATTTACAATCTTGTACAATGCGATATCGTCTTCGTAATACGCTTCAATCAATTCCGTTTCTATTAGGTACGACTGCCGCATGGAAACGGTGTCGAGTAGTTTTGTTGCGGGCGTAAAATGTCCGTCAGCAACTGCATTTTCATAAAACTGATTGCAACGCTGCTGTATTAATAAATATGGCTTGCATATCCCTGAGTGATACATCGAAACCCATCTCGTATCAACGTTGAGACGTTTCAGTATTTCAACAAGAATTGGGACCTCCGCTTGATCAATAATGTTGATATAACGCTTCTGCGTTGGTCCGTCCAAGGGAAACCATCGGTCGAATATTGGAGCTTCAGTTGGAGTGAGATGAGGTGTGATTTCGGCCTGAAATCGAGTTTCGGACATTGACTTAAAAACGGTAGCCTCTTGTCGTAAGTTGTGGGCCACACTCAATATGAACCCACTGCCGATATGAAATGCACAAATATTGTTATCAACTTGTCTCCTTAGTGGGTCGTTGCCGTTATGAACCGACATGATACGGAATAGAGGGGATGTCAATTCGTCAATTGCTGCTAGTTTTTGAATTTTCATAGTTTTTTCTGCTATCCATGGCACAAGAAAGAGAGGCTCCGACCGCCGTCGGACGAAGCCTCTCAATTTACCAACAACTAAACCGCAGTTGCCGCAAGTTGGGATTGTCTTGCGTCCTAAAATTCTAAGCAAAGATAGCACGGAAAACGCGGAAGTAGAAAGGTGCCGTCGAGGTGAAGGGAATTACGGTTTGTCGGCGGCACAGCCGCCTCCGTGAAAATTGGGTTAGCCAGTATCGGAAAGGCTCAGCCATTCTGCACATCGGCGGGCACAGCCCGGGGAGATCCCTGATCTAGCCCCAAAGGGGGCGGCATATTTGTCGCCCCGCCAATCTGTCCCCGCATAGCGGTCGAACGAATTTAGCGGTGGATATGTACCCACGGAAGGTTGGACATATTGATCGTCGTCGCGTCAGCGACGGTTGAGAATGGTCGTGTGTTGTTCAGTCGTCGCTACGCGACGAAGAGATTGTTCCCGCCTACCGTTGGTTTCGCCCACGGCTAAATTCACGCCGTCGCTCTGCGACGAAGAAACGTACTGCCCGTGCGGTCGGCGGCACAGCCCCTCCGTGATCCTGTTTGGTGAGCTAACCCCCGGCTGAAGCCGGGGGCAATTTGAAAAACCGCGATGGGAGAAGAAAAAACGCCTGGCGGTTATTTTAGGCCAAAGAGCGTTACCTGTGAGCGGGATCCGCGGCGGACGGTTGCGGCCTCGTACCAGACATCGACCTTGGCGATGTAGCGGTCGTTTCCATTGAGGTCAAGAGCGCGGGTCGAGCCGCCGGCGGAAATCAAATTCCTGATCTCAAAGTTCTCTTTCTCGCCGTTGACATAGGTGACCTCTAGCTTGTAGAACCTGACCGGTTTTTTCTGCACGGTGAGCTTTAGGCGGCGAAACTGGCCCTTGCCGGGTCCCAAATGCCATGTGTCCTGTTCGCTGCGGTCCTTGACCTCCTTGCTCCCGAGATTGACCCAGTTCTGTGCCGACAGGGCCGAAGCACCGGCCATCAGTACGACCAGAACCGACGAAATTACAATAAATTTTTTCAACATACTTCCTCCTAGAAATGTAATAAATGGAAACTACCCGCACATTTTCGTCCAAGAGCGGCGGAAAGTAAAGTACATTCTGGCCGCCAACTGTACTTGCTGCGGTTGCCGGTATCGACGGAGATCGTTTCAAATGAGGCGACTTTTAAACGGTTGCCTCAGCGGAAAAGGCGAGGAGGTTTGTCGGCGGCACAGCCGCCTCCGTGATGCTGTTTGGTGGAGCTAACCCCCGGCTGAAGCCGGGGGCAATTCAGGAAACCGGACTAGAAAGTAGCGGCGGAATCTGCAAAAAGTGTCACAAACCATCCCGCTGGTTGACGAATTTTGTCAATTCTTCGATCTCCCTTTGCGCCGTCAAATCGTTTTGACGCTGTGTTTTACGGACTTTCTCGAATGGCACGCAAGTTGAATGTAGTAATCGCAGGGCGGTAGTTTGTCCGCCAAACATTTTAACAAGAGAGACATTGTCAATGAACAAACAAAAAGGATTTTCACTTATCGAATTGCTGATCGTCGTCGTGATCATCGGCATTATTGCGGCTATTGCAATTCCCAACCTGCTTGCCTCGCGGCGTGCAGCGAACGAGGGTTCGGCGATATCGACGATGCGTACGTATCACGCCGCACAAGCGGTTTACGCCTCGACCTATGGCAATGGAAATTTTGCCGGGATTCCGTTCGTTGCAAATTCGTTTACCGTGCTCGCCAATGTCAACGTGCTCGACAGCTCGTTCGCGTTGGGCCGAAAGAGCGGGTACGAATTTGCCGCACACGGGGTCGCTCGTACAGCGACAACACCGGCTTGCCACATCGCTCAGGGATATCCGACTACAACGAGCGGCGTTACTCAGACGGGGACGAGGATCTTCGTCATTGGAACCCCGGGAGTTCTTTACTCGGCAACCCACACAGGAGCGGCAGGCTGGGGACCGGGCCTCTGCGATCCCGCAGCTTTCACATCGCCGATGAATAACTAACTCGATCGAAAATTCGCCAAGATCGAAAAGGCGTGGCTGCGGCCACGTCCTTTCTCGTTTATTGGCTTGTGAATACAGTTACTTCTTAAACTCGTAGGTGAGCACGCCGGCGACTTTTACGGGTTTGCCCTCGAAGAGCGGTGGGTCGAAGCGGGCCTTGCGGGCGGCGGCACCGGCGGCGGACCAAAGCGGCTGGGGGCCGCTGACAACGCTTGAGGCTGAGACCTCGCCTTTTTCATTGACCACTACTTCGACGGTGACGGTGCCGCTGGCATTGGCGGTTTTTGCGGCGTCCGGATCAGGTTGCGGCAGACTCGTGGCCAACTCGTTGAGCACCCCGCCGAGGATCGTGCCTTCCACCGGCTCGATCGATTTCAGCTTTGGCCCGTCGGCGGGCTTTATTTCCTTGCCCACGGGTGCCTCGTCAGGTTTTTGAGTTTGCGTTTCTGCTGGCTTCGCCGCGATCGCGACATTGGCCGGAGTCGCAGTGGTATTGTCGGGAGCATTGCTTGCCGTGCTACACGCGATGCTAAAGAGCATCGTAACAAAGGCGAATAAAGCGAGTGTAAGCGAAAAGCCGCTTTTAACCGCGTAAGATGTTGAAGTCATTGTCAGTTTTCTCCAGTTGTTTATCTTAGAAAGCATCGCAAAAGTAGCATCAAAACCGCAGCCCGCGCAAACAGAGATGTGGCGAGATTGACTAGGCGTTTGTCAGGTGACACGCTTGTTCTGTGGACGGTAAGGGCAGGGTTTCGTCACAAGATGGAGCCTGGCGGTGTTTTACACTTGTAGCCAACTTTCGGTCGACCGGCAAAGGCTAACAATTATTATGAAGATCATTCGCATTATATTTGTGTTTGCATTGATGACGAGCGCGGCGTTTGCACAGGACGATACGATCCGTGTTGCGACAAACCTCGTTACGCTCAATGTCTCGGTTTCGGACAACAAGGGCAAGGCCGCCGGCGGACTGAAGCAGAGCGACTTTAGCCTGACCGACAATGGAAGATCGAAAAAGCTCGCGATGTTCTCGGATGCGGGGGCAGCCGTGTCGTACGGCATCGTGTACGATCTGCACCCAACGACCGATGACCAGACACGCAGCGTTCTGGCCGCGTTAAAGGAATTTACCGGGCGATTGCGCCGGGACGACGATTTTTTCGTGACGGTGTTTAACGAAAAAGGGAGCCTGACGACCGAGTTCGTGCCCACTGACGAGCAGATCAGCAGACAGGTTGACGCGGGGGCGAATTCGCTGTTTGACGCGGTCTATGCGGCGTCGGATCGCCTGACGAAAGCCCGCAACAACAAACGCGTCATCCTCGTGCTGACCGACGGGGCCGACCATAATTCGCAGCATAGTTATAAGGAGTTAAAGAGCCGCCTTCGCAGCGTCAACATGCCTGTCTATGCGATCACGTTTAGCGGCAGCGATCGGCGGCTGTTCGGGTATTCCGACATATTTGGAGCCAGCCGGCATGAGACCATCCGCGACGAAGAGGCAAACGGGCTTGATCGGGCGGCAATTGCAGAACTCAGCAAGACCAGCGGCGGCGTCACCTACGACGGCAACATGCGCAATCAGGTGTACCTCGCGGCCCTCTGCTCGATGGTGAGCGACGAGGTCAACGGCCAGTACGTGATCGGTTTTTACCCGGACGAACTCGACGGAAAATATCACACCCTAAAGGTCACCGTCGTAGGCCAAAAAGAAAACAAGCTAAAAGTATCGAGCCGAGCAGGCTATCAGAGCCCAAAAAAGTAGGTCCCGCGAAGCGGCACATAAGCCCCCGTCGTTTACGGCGGGGGCTTAGCCAAAAAATAATCCCCAGCCCGGTTCTGGCAAAGCCGCTCCTGAATCCTGTCGCCAACGGCGACAAATGATAAAGCCTGGGGTGAAGCTTTGCGGAACCCTAGGTCAGTATTCCAAATTGATGCCGACGCCAACGGTGTCGAACACGCCCGATGTTCGTCCCGTACAGGGAAAGAAGGTGCAATGGCGTTTACCTAGGGAACCGCTCCCGCCGGTCGCTCATCCCTAGGCTTTAATGTCCGTCGCCGTCGGCGACAAGAATCAAAAATGCGCACCGTCGCGTCTACGACGAAGAAAATGGCGGCTCAGCCGCCTCCGTGAGACCAGATTAGCCGGTATCGGAAAGGCGCAGCCATTCCGCAAATCGACGGGCACAGCCCGAGGGATCGAATCCATCAACGCTTACCGCAAAAAAAGGCCGCGAGCGTTATGTTCGCGGCCCAAATAAATTCAAATTCACACGTTTTCAAGGATTAAGCGTTACGTACGCGGGGTCTGAGGGTTGGCCGTAGTCGGCGTTGTTTTTTCGGAGTTGGATGTAGACCTGTATTTGTTCGGCGTCGCCGGGGCTGGAGAGGGTGACGCTGATGTCGGCTGATTTTCCGCTGCAGGTCGAATGCTTTTCCCAGTTTGCGCCCTTTCGCATGATGTAAACGTCCCACATCGTTGCTTCGCCGCGTTCGGACGTGACGATGGAGAAATGGTGATTATTGGCCGCACCAAAGAGTTGGATCGTGGGCTTTACGGATGTCGGCGAATGCGGCTCCGATTTCGAAGGTTCGATGCCCCACGCTTCGCCGACCTCTTTGGTATATTTCAGCGAGGCCCTGACGATATCGCGATACTTATTGATGCGTTGAAAAATGCCGGTCGGCGGCACAGGCACTCCGACCAGCGTCGGGGCGCCGGGCACATCGGGTGTCGGTTCGCCGATGGTTCCCATCATCAGCGTATTGCGAAAAGCCGTCCACGCCTGCGAATACGCATCCAGCGAGACGAACGACGTGCCGATGAACTGCATCATCGCATTGTCCTCGGCGATCTGGTCGAGATCGTCCTGCACAAGGCCGTAGTTCAGCCCTTCGTTCTGTGCCTGAGCGTCAAAATTGCCATACCACCCGACGCGGTCGAGCAGGCTGGTTGGGAAAAACGATTTGCTTGGGATAATTGGTGATGCCATCTCTGTTTCCTCCAAAGTAGTCTAGTAATGTCGGCCGCCGGTGCCAGATCGGGGTTTGCTCCACGCGGGACAACGCCAAATCTGGCATTTGTGCGGCCGTTGACTTAGTTCGGAGTCAGGGAGATGAGAAGGCAATTGTCGCGAATCGGGAGCGGGAAGCTCGTCTCGCATCGGCCGTGGTGCCGGCGTTTGCTTATTACGGTTCCGGCCAGTCAATACGCACCGACCCGCCACGTTCTCGATCCAACGGCAACACTCAGTTGTCACCTGATTTCCGTAATAAGCAACGGAATTATATCCACACTCCGCCGCATTTTCAACACATATTTTCACCCAAACCCATTTTCTTAGAAAATAATCCGGTTTTCACCCAAAATAACCCCAATTTCTCCCCGAGCAGTACGCTTGGATTCCAAAGAAATACGCTTGGATTCGAAAGAAATGTACTTGGGCACCGAAGAAATACGCTTGGATTCTGAAGAAATGTACTCGGATTCCGAAGAAAGACGTTTGGATTCGAAAGAAATACGCTTGGATTCCGAAGAAAGGTACTTCGGGCATAAAAGAAATACGCTTGAATTTGAAAGAAATGTCCTTGGGCGCCGAAGAAATGCCTATTTCCACCAAGGAAATCTACCTTCTACGGAAGGAATTCATTTCTTTCACGCAGCCCAGTAGGCAGTTTTCGTTTGACTTGATGCGGGTTTCCCTATACAATTCGCGAACTCCAAAAAAAAATAAGGATTCGACTCCTCACCATTGGCGCTTTTTGCGAGGAGCTACGCCTTCGGGAGGAGAGACTATTATGACTGAAGATATCGTAAAGAATTTCATCGCGGCCCTTTCGGCGACGGGCATTGATTCTGAAACTGAGGAGATAGAAAAATGGATTATGAACGCTGGTAAGGCAACCAGCGAGCGAATGCCCGACTCCGAACAGATAAAGGAGATTGCTCAACAGGCGGCCCAGCAAGGTTCATTTTCGATGGATATTGAGCTAAGCCGAAGAAACCTTGCACGATGGTTTGAGGTTCCGGAAGAGGAATTCAAAGACACGCTGAAGGAGCAGCTCGAGCCCGAGGTGCTGATCCGTCACATTATCCTGGAAAACATGTTTAAGACCTGGCTTGAGGAGTGGAATTACGACGTCGAAGTGGGCGAAGACCTCGAGGGCATTGAAAATATCGAGTTTGTTCCGGATTTGTATGCTAGTCGCGTTAATTTGCACGGTAGCTTTGAAATTGTGGTGTGTTTCGTGTGTGATAATCCACCGAATACGTATCGGGTAAGAGCATTATTTGAGACTTTCGAATCATTCGCCCGTCAGGGATCAGAGTTTGGTGAGCGAGACATCTTTTTTGTCGTTACGCCTTTTACCTTCGGCAAGGGAATTACTCAATCCATTACTTTGCAAAATAACGAGGAAGAGTACACGGTCGTCGCGCTCGAAGGAAATGACCTTTCAATCCTGCAGTCCATAAGGACTGCGGATAAGCGCCTCCTTGAATTAATAGAACATGTGGAAAAAGCGAAACATAAGTCTGAGAGTGAGAAGCTTCTCCGCGGAGAAAGGAAGTATTAGTGCGATATGCTTAGGTTTCCCGCCAGAGATTTCTTCGAGGTTTTCACAGTTATTTCAGACCTCGCGGCTCAGCTTGATTCGCTGAGCATCGATTCAAAACAACTCATTCCCACGGAGCAGAAGGAGAGCATTCGTCCGATCCTTACCAGAGCGAAGGGACTTTCTGTTGAATTAAGTCTAGATATTTCGTTGTCTCAAATTGACGAAATATTGAGCGGGCTTGATTTCGATTATTCAGTGATTTCTCTGCGGCGTGCGTTGATGGGACTCAAGTCAACAATTCTTCGGGAGATCGAGCTTTCGCCACGGATTCTCTGGATAAGTCGAGAAAAAGTTAAGTTTTTGGTTGACGAAGCACCATTTTCGGAGGGTGTAAGTCGCAAGTTTAATCGCGTGAATTATGACATCAGCGAAGCGAGTAGGTGCTTAGCAATTGCCCGGTATTCTGCATGCGTCATGCATTTGCAAAAAGTGGTTGAGGTTGGACTTCAGGCGTTTGCAGCGTGGGCACAGGTTTCGGGTATTGTCGGCCAGCTTCAGCTGAAAAACCCAAATTGGGGGGCTATGCTCGAGCCTTTGCGAAAGGAGTTCCGTGAAAGGACGATGGAAAATAGCTGGCCTGATGGTGTTGATCCACAATTCTGCGAGAATGTCAGGGCTTTTATTGAATCCGTGCGAACGGCATGGAGGAATCCATCGATGCATTTTGGGCGTCAATATGACGAGAAAGAGGCAGAGGATATTTATTTTGCGGTGAGAGGCTTTATGCGGTTTTTGGCGAGCCATCTTGACGAGGTGGGTAACTTTGAAGCATCTGGAAAGTTGGCGAACGGTGAAAAACCGCTCTGTGTCAAATAGAGCGACGCCGCGAGAACGTCAGGCTGATTTGATCTTTTCGCTACTTGGAATTAATGGTTTAGCCCCTCCTTCAGCAGCCTTTGTTCGAAGATAGTTGGCAAACGCAGCGGATGCCACTAGCATAAACTTCGCGTCGGCGTAGGAAGGTTCGGACTTGGTTTCCTTGAGCGAATGACGAATCCCGCCCTCATCGCTAGTATAGCCATAAAGCTTGTTCAGGGCCTCACGAAATGCCGGATGTATCGCACTGTGACTCTCTATTTCTTTCAGGCACTCACCTAGAGTGGCCTTGCAATTTCCTGTTATTTCTTTACACACCGTTTCTACGGCGGATATCGATTCTTTGATGGAATTGCGATAGTCCGGTTGATGTTTGTCCGAAAGTAATTCTAGGGATCTAGCGAGATGAGTCCTGGCTAATGCTGAACTAGCATTTAGAGCCTCACCCACTGATTCAATCTCTTGAGGATTTGTAATCTCAACGACCTGATTGTGAACAATTCTATATGCGGCATTCTCTTCTTCAAGATATTGGTTGAGGGTAGCCGAGAGAGGTTCTCCCCAGGACACCTGCACGTTTCCGAGGAGATACTCAATAAAATCGTAAACTTCCCACCACTCTCCATTGAAAAAAAAATCACGAATTGTGGCGTAGTCTGAGCTATGAATATCCGGTGAAAAGCCCCGCATCGTATCAATCGGTTTCTTAAAGTAATTGCACCAACAATCGACCACCAGAGCGTCCACAGCGTGCTTATCGTAGAGATTTTTTTGATAGACCGGTCGAGGCATCCACTTATCCCATATGAAAACTTTTAGGCCGCTCCAAAGTCGGTTGCGCAATTCGTCGTCAATTGATGCCCGTTGAACAGTTTTCTCCAGAGAGCCAATGCCCAACCTTTGTGAAAATAATGCCATAGTCTTGTCCTATGAATGAAGAACTCGTCGGCCTTCCTTGCGGATGTGATACTCTGAGCCCTCATCAAGATTTAGCACGTTGCCAATCAGGCCGCGCTCCTCAATTTCTCCGAGCAGAAATCTCACTCTCGTGACGGGCATATTAGTGTAGTGGGCAATAGCTTCCGCTGTTGGCCCATCTGCCATTTCAGAGACTCCGTCGAGAAGTTCTAGAATTTTGAGTTCTTCGTCCGAAGGAATCGCCGTCACGTTTGGATTGGCGTCGTGCGATCTTCCGCAATGCGGACAAGTAACTTGCATAAAACCTCCTCAAAAAAGGCTCTGCCCGTTGCCGGACAGAGCCTTGTTAGTTTTCTAACTAAACGGGACGTAAGTCCGGCTGGCTTACATTCCCATTCCCATGCCGCCGCCTACCAAAAGGATGAAGGATGAAGGGGGAAGGATGAAAAAATCACTTCTCGATCAAACGCTTCGGTGGTGAGCATGGCCGGCGATCATTTGGACATCTTGACAGCATCCGTGACTTCTTTAAAGTCTCGTACCATGCGATCAGCATATTTTTTTTCTAATTCGCGATAGTGTTCGGCCAGCTTTCTTGTATCGTGGTCGAACTCGGCTGATATTTTGTGCCGGACTTCGCGTATCCATGCGATTCCGGGGTCTTCTTTCTCGGTCATGACGGTGATACTCCTAAAAGTTCCATTGGTGTTCTACGTTGGATACTGAATCAGGTCGAGGCCTTCTATGAATCTGAAGTCTCGCTGGTTCTTTGTTGCTAACGGCTCGGAATATGTTATTCCAGTTGCAGCTATCAGAGCGTCGGGGATCAGCAAGCCGTGGCTTAAGTTGTATTGTTGCAAAAGTCGGATCGCTGACTCCGAAACTTCGGTCGAAATACTCAATACTTGAAATCGTCGGAGGAAGTTTACGAGTTGATGCTGTTCCGTTTTATTCCGGCATCCGACGGTCAATTCCATCTGCGTGACAACGCTGATAGCCAGAACTGCATTCGACGATATTCGGTTCAAGAAGTCGGCTGCTGTGCTTATACCACGCGCTTCGTCTATCAGAATATCAGTGTCAATGATGGTGAGAGACATCTAGTTTGCCCAATGCTTTTCGCGGATGGATCGAACCCAAGCAGTGCTATCCGTCATATCTTCGCGATCGTTCCACATTCCGAAGAAGGGATCGTCTTCGAATTTATCTTGACCAGTATTTCGCCGCGAGTAGGCTGCCCGCAGACGCGCGATCATGTCTTCGATCTCGTGCCTAGCCCCAACTGGGAGGGCGGCGATTTCCTTTAGCATTTCTTCGCTGGTCATAATATCTCCACTTTTCATTTTCACTTTTATTAAGAATATGTCAAAGGAAAAAGCCCCGGCGAGATGCCGAGGCTTTTTGTTGGTTCGTTGATCGGTACCGAGGGGAGAGAACCACCCCGGCCGAAGCGGCCACCCCTCCTT
>JBATDM010000026.1:0-9958 GCA_049663465.1 Pyrinomonadaceae bacterium | reverse complement strand
CAATCTTTGTGCTGGTCAGATTTCCCAATTACCATGTTAAACCACCCGCTACCGCAGGTGGTTCTGACTTCGCGAAGATTTCACGCAAACTTTAGCACTAAGCAAAATTCTGTGCAATAAAATATTGCCGTTCGCTTTGGCGAACGGAGATCGATCAGAGGGAGAGTTCGGGTTTAGCCCAGAGTTTTAGACTAAAGCCGCGCAAGTGCTGTAGATCTAGACCGTTGCCTAAAGGCGACGGCAATATTTAAGAGATCTTTTTTAAATGCTTTCAGGCTGTGCGGCGGCCGGACATTGTTTTGGGTTTTACTCGGTAGATCGCCTCGACGTCGCGGACCTCGTGAACCCATTTGTCTATCCAGCGAACGCTCAGAGCTGGAGTGAGAGTTGGGTTTACGTCGGTGACGGCGAGCAGGGCTTTTGCGCGGTCTTCGGCATTTGTTGTGCGTTCTGCTTCGCCGGTGATGATCACGCTTTTCCAGTTTTCGTTATCCGTAACTTCCTCTACCTCCAGGCAGATCTCTGGATTAGCGTCCATAATGGCGGATTTTTTGCCTTCGGTGGTGAAAATATAGATATATTCCTCGTCGTAGCCGAAATGGATCGGTACGACATACGGGCGATTGCCTTCGCAGCAGGCAAGATGGCCGTATCTGACCCGTTGAAGCAAATCGTGCATCTCATTTTTCGACATTAGTTGGATCTCGATCATATTAGTTTCCCGGAATTAGTTGCGCTGCGATTTAGAGTTTACTCCGCCTCAAGTAATTTACTTCAACTCCCTACCCGATGCAACCGATAGGCCCAGAGCGGCCGGCGACTTCAAAGACGATCGCGATCCAACCCATTTAACACCTAGGCATCGGCGGAAAGTTCATATAAGGCATGGCGAAGGTCGAGTATTTTACGGTGTGCGGCTAAAGTTCGGCAGCAAACAAAAGTCTTTTCACGGTTGCGATATGTCTGTATAATAGAAAGATGTCATCGCGAGCGTGCGATGGCCTTCGCACGAGTTTCCCGCAAACACTTTTTCACATGAAAGATCTTATTGAGCGAACATTCCTCGCCTGCGCCGTTTTGTTGCTTTTCGCCGCAGCCGGCTCAGCTCAGTCAAATTCGAAGTCGGCATCGTCCCGGCAACGCTCAGTCACCTCGAGCGCCCTCGCAGCGCCCGGAAAGGTTGTCATCGTGGTCGTTGGAACTGCCGCAAAGGCCGCGTGGGGCACGACCAAGTTTACGGCAAAGCATATGGCAAAGCCGGTCGCGAAAACAATATTTCTAAAAGCCGCACCAAAGATCGGAGCATTTGCACTAAAGCAAACCGCAAAACGAGCGTTGCCATTGGCGGTGAAGCTGGCTTTGCTGTAAATAGCCCACAGGAAAGTGAACAGTGACCGGATAGGAGCCAAGACTGATCTCCTTCCCAATTGTTCACTATTCGCTATTCACTGTTCACTAGCCTCCTGTAGTCTTCGATCGCGGTCTCAATTACCTTGTACGATTCCTCGCGGTTGTAGGAATATGCAATCTCGCAGATGTTTGGCTCATCGGGAAGAGATTTGTAGGTTAGGAAATAATGCTCAAATCGCTCGAGGATGCCTTTTGGCAGATCGGCGATCTCTGTGTATTGCTCGAAAACTTTGTCGCCTTTTAGCACCGCGATTATCTTGTCGTCAGCCTCGCCGCCGTCGATCAGGCAAAATCCGCCAATGGGCTGAGCTTTCAAAATAATATCGCCACGCGGAATGTGATGTTCCGAGAGTACAAGAATGTCCAGCGGATCGTGGTCGCCGTCTTTGATCGCGATATTTGTCTTTGCGCGTGCCATATCGGCGATGCCTTTGCCACAGAATGTCTGCGGGATAAAGCCGTAATTAGCCGGGACAACATTAGAATACTGCTGCGGACGGTCGATCTTTAGATAACCGGTCTCTTTATCGACCTCGTATTTCACGGTATCTCGCGGAACGATCTCGACAAAGACGGTGACCGTTTCAGGAGCTTCGTTGCCAAACGAAATGCCGTGCCACGGGTGAGCTTTGTTTGTGCTGAACATTGACACTATTATTAATATCTCAGCAACTAATGTCGAACGAACTCGAGATCGAATATCAAGGCCAGGCGATGATCGTCCGTTTTACGCGGCCCGAGATCAGGAATCCGCTGTCGGTTGCGGTGTTGGATACGTTGTTTTCGATCGTCGATGATCTTGGCAACAGGCCTGAAATAGAAAAAGTTATCCTTACCGGGAGCAGTGACGTTTTTGCATCCGGCGCAAATCTAAATGAAATAGCTGAGATCACCACGGAAGCCGCGCGGGACTTTGCGAGGAAAGGTCAGCGGATAATGACGGTCGTTTCTAATCTCGAGCAAACGACTATCGCCGCGATAAATGGATTTTGCTTTGGCGGAGCTTTAGATCTTGCACTTGCCTGCGACCTTAGGATCGCCGCGCCGACCGCGACGTTTGCTCATCCCGGTGCGGGGCTCGGAATTATTACCGGTTGGGGCGGAACACAAAGATTGCCACGGCTTATCGGCACTGCGAATGCGTTGGAGATGTTTTTTACCGCGTCGTCGGTCGATGCAGAAACCGCACTTCGGATCGGATTGATCGATTCGGTATCTGACAATCCATTCGAAGATGCGATAAAATGGTCGCAGTCAGATGCAGCTTAGACACCTGATCTTTGGCGTGCTGGTTTTGCTATTTGCGGCTCAGGCATTCTATTATTATCCGATTTTGCCGGCCGTGGTGTCGTCGCATTTCGATGGAGTTGGCGATCCGAACGGTTGGATGGCGAAAGGTAGTTTTTTTGCCCTGGAATTTGTATTTCTAGCGCTCGTTATCGGCGAGATGACTCTGTTGCCGTGGCTGGTCGCAAGAATGCCTGATTCGCTGATAAATCTGCCCAACAAAACGTACTGGCTTGTTCCTGAACGCCGGGAATACGCGTTTGATGTCTTTAGATCGTATTTTCAATGGTTCAGCGTCGGATTGCTCTTGATGTTGATTTGCGTGAATCAACTCGCCTTTCTCGCGAACCTCAAGAGACAAGCGCTCGGCTCCGCGATCTGGCTCATACTCGGCGTCTATCTGAGCTGTGTAGTTGTCTGGCTCATTAAATTTGTTTTAGCTTTTCGGAAACCTGTATGAATATCCAACTAGTAAAAATCGCCCACGCCCGCTCTGGTGACAAAGGCGACACGGCAAATGTCGGCCTCATTGCTCTAAAAGATGAGTATTATCCGCTTTTGGTGCGGGAAGTGACGGCCGGAAATGTCAAGACGCATTTCGGCGAAATGGTCAAGGGCGATGTCGAGCGGTTCGAATTGCCGAATCTCTGGGCATTGAATTTTTTGCTTCACGGCAGCTTAGGCGGAGGCGGAACTTTGAGCCTAATGACCGATGCTCAGGGGAAAACGTTTTCGACCGCATTGCTGCGGATGTATATTGATGTACCGGATGCTGAGGCTCAGGAACTCGGACTGTCTTAGCGGCAGATTTTCTAGAGATTTGAGGACATTCTATTTTCGACGATTTCCTTTCTTGGAGGGTTAATGTTTAGAACCATTCTTCGTGGTGTTTTCGCTACTATTCTTTCCGTATCGGTTGTCGCACAGACAACCAACGGTCCCGCGATGTTGGGATTTTCTTCCTCGACAGCGTCGGAACAGAAGGCTCTTGAGGCCAAATTTGACTCATTCCTGCGAGCCGACAATCTCCACGATTGGATGAAGCGCCTCAGCGCACGGCCGCATCATCTCGGTTCGGCCTACGACAAGGCGAATGCGGAATTTATCGCCGCGCAATTCAGATCGTGGGGTTTTGAGACGCAGATCGAGGAATTTCAGGTGCTGTTTCCAACTCCAAAGACTCGAATTGTCGAAATGACCGCGCCGGAAAAGTTTTCACTAAAATTGAATGAACCTGCGCTAAAAGCAGACGCCACGTCTGGCCAGCAGAGCGAGCAATTGCCGACCTATAATGCATATTCGATAGACGGCGATGTTTCGGGGCCGCTCGTTTATGTAAATTACGGCACGCCGGCGGACTATGAGGAGCTGGAACGCCGCGGCATAAGCGTAAAAGGCAAGATCGCCCTCTCGCGGTATGGCGGATCGTGGCGGGGAATTAAACCAAAGGTCGCGGCGGAGAATGGGGCCGTAGGATGTCTTATTTACTCCGATCCAAGAAACGACGGATTCTATCAGGGGGATGTTTATCCAAAGGGGCCGTATCGCAGCGACGATGGAGTCCAACGCGGATCTGTGATGGATATGCCGCTCTTTCCCGGCGACCCTTTAACGAAGGGAATTGGCGCGACGAAGGGCGCAAAAAGGATCGATAAGAAAGATGCCCCGACCTTAACAAAGATCCCCGTTCTGCCGATCTCGTATGCCGATGCGTTGCCACTATTGAAGAATCTAGACGGTGCAGTTGTTCCTGAAAGTTGGCGTGGCGGATTGCCTCTGACCTATCATTTCGGCGGCAAGACCCCGACCGTCCGGATGAAGCTCGAATTCAATTGGGACATTAAACCCATCTATAATGTGATCGCCAAAATGACTGGCTCGGAACGCCCGGATCAATGGATAATTCGTGGAAATCATCACGACGCGTGGGTAAACGGGGCGAGCGACCCGATCAGTGGAATAGTCGCGGAAATGGAAGAAGCGAGGGCGATCGGCGAACTCGCAAAGACCGGCTGGCGGCCGAAACGAACCATTATTTATGCAGCATGGGATGCGGAAGAACAAGGGCTGATCGGATCGACCGAATGGGTCGAAACTCACGCCGAAGAGCTTCGTCAAAAGGCTGCGGTTTATATCAACACAGATTCCAATGGCCGTGGATTTCTCGGAATGGGTGGCTCACATACGCTCGAGAAATTTATCAACGAGGTGGCTCGTGATATTCCCGATCCGCAAACGAAAATGTCCGTCTGGGAACGCTCACGCGCCCAGCGAATCGTAAACGGCAGTGGAGCGCAGCGTGCGGAAGCGTTGTCGCGGCCCGATCTGCGCATTTCAGCTCTCGGGTCCGGCTCAGACTACACGCCTTTTCTACAGCATCTCGGCATCGCCTCGATGAATATAGGATTTGGCGGCGAGAACGGTGGCGGCTCATATCATTCGATATACGATTCGTTCGACCATTACTCGCGGTTTGGCGATCCGGGATTTGCCTATGGAATCGCTCTGGCGAAAGTTTGCGGCCATGCCGTTCTTCGACTGGCGAATGCGGAGACTCTGCCATTTGAATTTACAAATTTCGCGGACACCGTCAACCAATACGTGGGCGAAGTAACGCGGCTCGCCGACACGATGCGTTCGGATACAAAGCAAATGAACGAGATGATCACGAGCGGAATGTGGGCTGCGGTGCAGGACCCGACGGATAATCTCGCGGCACCCAAGACAAAAGACGATGTTCCCGCGATCGATTTCACACGGTTGCAGAGTTCTCTGACAAAACTCAAAGAAAGCTCTCAGGCATATCAAAAAGCGTCCGCCGGCAAACAGCCGTTGCCAGCCGCTCAGCGGTCGCTCGATGCGATACTTCTGAAAACTGAACGGTCGCTAACCCGAACCGAAGGTTTGCCGCGACGAGATTGGTTTCGCCATCAGATCTACGCACCGGGATTTTATACAGGTTACGGTGTAAAAACGCTGCCGGGCGTTCGCGAGGCGTTGGAGCAAAGAGATTGGAAAGAAGCCCGCGAACAGATCGAGATCGTTTCGAAAGTTATCGAGGGCTTTGCCGCCGAGATCGACCGAGCAGCACAGCTATTTTAGAAACATCAACCACGAAATGACACGAAATATGCACGAAAAGAAGATGCAGTTTCGTGTCCTTTCGTGACTTTTCGTGGTTACTCTCTTATGTCTGACTTCTTAATTACAAACGAAGGTGCAGTTCGAACGCTGACGCTTAACCGTCCCGAAAAGCGCAATGCGTTGAACGACGAGATTATTGCGGCATTGAAAGATGCTTTGCGGGCGGCGGATGCGGATGAGAATTTGCGTGCGGTTGTTATTCGTGGGGCGGGGAAGGATTTTTGTTCGGGGGCGGATCTTTCGGCATTGCAAAAGATCGCCAGGGCTTCTTACGAAGAAAATGTCGAGGACGCACGCACTCTTGCTGAGCTTTTCGAACTCATTCGCAAGGTTCGCGTTCCTGTGATCGCTGCGGTTCACGGCCGGGCGCTTGCTGGCGGCTGCGGGCTGGCGACGGCGTGCGATCTGGTTCTTGCGACAAAGACCGCACGGTTTGGCTATCCCGAAGTAAAGATCGGATTTGTCCCCGCGATGGTCGCCGCCATTCTGCGTCGTAACCTGGGCGAGAAGAAAAGCTTTGAGTTGCTCACGCAGGGATTCGAATACTCCGCCGAAGACGCTCTCAACCTCGGGCTCGTCAATCAGCTATTTGACGAAGAAACTTTTGACCACGACATAGCCGAATACGCCGCCCGCTATTCCCGCGTCAGCTCCTTCGCGGTTCAAATGACCAAAGCCCTGCTTTACGACATCGACGGCGACAATTTTTCCGACGCGATCGAAAAAGGCGTGATAGTAAATGCAAAGGCGCGGATGACCGAAGATTGTCAGAAGGGAATTGCTAAGTTTTTAGAAAAATAGTGAGCAAAGTCGTGCTAGAATGCACGCATGACAGCCCTACTTTTCACGGGAAGCCCGGCCATTTTGTTATACGTCCTTCTTGCGGGCATTCTCGGGCTTGGGATTATATCTGGCATGTTGTTCTGGGCGTTTCGCGGACCAAAAAGGCCGTGGACAGTTCCGCTAGCGTTTCTGGTGATCGGCCTTTCGATCTGTAGCTTTGAGTTGTTTACAGATAATTTCTACGGGATATCGTTCGTGTTGGCCGCGCCCTGGAGTTTGATCCCAATTTTCTCATCCACGATCCCGACAAAATCTGTCGGAGATAATTTCCTATTCGTATTCATTGCCCTGAACGCCGCGATCATCTACCTGATCGCCCGATATCGAAGCAATAGAAAATTGGAAAAGACCGCATGACGGAAGATTGTCAGAAGGGAAATGCGAAGCCGTTGGAGAACTAGGTGGAAGGCGTTGAAGCGATGAATATTGACGAGAAGAAAATCGAAGGCGTCAGATTACTCACGGACATATTCGGACGATTCCCCTCCTTTCATGATGCCGAAGTAGTCAGCCTGAAACTGGATCGAGGCAATAGCGAAACGCTAGCAACGGTGGAGTTATCCATCCATGTGTTTGAAATGACATCTGAGATCGTAGAAAACCATTACGTATTGAAGAATCACACACTTGTGACGTTCCAGTTTGAAGATGTTGTCGAACTTGAACTCGAAGGATTTAACCACCAGAACGTTCTACAAGACTTGTCTATCGTTGATATCAGGCATCGCCAACTTGAGCGTATCAAATTCGAAGTTACGATTCCTGGATTACATGGTCTGGAAGGCAAATTTATGTGCCGATCAATAAAACTCATTTCTGCGGTGCCATTTATTCCTATAACTTAAGACCGGGCCGGTCGCGTGCCTTGATAATAAAAAGCCCCGTCGGTCAGCTGTACCGGCGGGGCCTTTCTTTTGGTTATTTGGTTGTGGGTAACGGACAGGAATTGCCCGTTTTTGGGTGAGGTCAGCAAACCATTTACGGTTAGCTGATGGTTACGGGGTAGTTTGGCGAATAGTTGCCGACGTTTGCGTTCTTTTCGACAAAAACGCAGCGGACCATTCCCATTTCGGCGGAGCCGGGAGCAGCGGGAGTTATCTGCAGGCCGCCGGGAGTTTTGGTTAGAAAACCGATATTCTCCCAGTTCCCAACGCCTTTGCGCTGATATTCGACCTTTACCGCGTCAAACCCTTGCAGGCTGCCGTTAAAATTGACCCAATAGTCCGTCGCCGTCGCAACCTTAAAATCAGGTTCGACAAAATCAGGATTACGGTTCTGTTTCTCCGGCCCGACGAACCCGATCAGTTCGCCGGTGGCGTTCGAGTATGCTGCCGAAGACATTACCTGTCCACGCCAGCGTTTTAGCTGTGCAAAAAACCCGCTGTCGATCGTCGGCGAATCAGGTGTTTTGACGGTTGGTGGAGCCGGAGCAGTTTGCTTTGTTTCCGGCCCGTACATCACCTCGTTGCGCCAGTCGGTTACGGCCTTCATTGCGATCTGACATTGGTCAACGTCGTTCATTAACGCCAGCGTTTCTGTCAGCAGCAATTCAAATGCGGTAACCTGTGCCGGCGTAAAGCCCATCGCCGGCCCTAACGAGGCCCAGACTGCAATACAGTTTTGCAGCCAAACTATCTGATCGGCCTTTCGTTCAGGCCACCAAGGATAGTGTTGAGACATAGTCATGTCCCTCCTTCCCGTTACGGGAATAAGATAGGAACGAGAGCACGCGGCACGGCTCGATATATTCGTCAAGCACGCCAAACCTACGTCGCCTCAGACTACGTCTGTGAACCTAAATTTTCGGAATATCTCTTACGGAAGGGAATTTCTCTGTGCGGAAAATTCGAATCGTGAGGGAAAACTGCAACCGAATAGTATGAGTCTATCCGTATTCGTGGGGCCAGATAAGTGCGGCAAGTAAAGCTTGTGGAATTAAGCCAAGACCAAAGCCGCGCCTCGATCCAAGAAAATGTTAAATTGTTTTAAACCGTTTTGTCAACACTTTTTTTCACGCCCAAAAATCAACCAAAAACCACGGTCGCCCCGTCAATTGTCCCGCCCCCACAAATCAGCAGATCGCCGCATATTCTAGCCAAATTGCCACGATCTTTTCTGAATTCCCAAGCCCTTCAACGATTCGCCAAGTGCTCTATCTCGCGGAAAAGAAACCACCCAAATCGGCGCCCGCCTGAGCCGTCAAATCACCGCGACCCACGCCCAGCATCTAATGTCCCGCCTCAGCATTCTCCAGCTAACTCATTGATAATACGCGGAATACCTTGGGTTTTAGGAAATCCAGGAAATCATTTCCCCAACTCCGAAAATCTTTCCCGGACCTCGGAAAATCTTTTCCCGGCCCAGAAAATCATTTTCCGACCTCCGGAAATCTTTCCCCGACTCAGGAAATCTTTTTCCGACCTCCGGAAATCTTTCCCCGGCCCAGGAAATCTTTTTCCGACCTCGGAGAATCTTTCCCCGGCCCAGGAAATCATTTTCCAAACTCGGAAAATCCATTTCCCGCACAGGATTTGTTTTTCCCAACTCCGGAAATCATTCCCAAACCTTTTGCAGCCTCGCATTTTCTTCGCGACAGTTTCCAGGTCCGTCGTCCGTCGACAGCGGACGATAGAAATTGGCGAGCGATTTGCTCAAAACACACCAAACTCTCGGTCTCCCCGCATTTGATATAGTCCGTTTACCGCCTGCGACTGCTTTCGCCATAATCTCTTTAGCTGAGCATTTCCCACCGTCAGGTCAAAGAGCCCGTTCGCACGACGGTCAAATCGAAGAGTCGTGTTTTCGTACGTACGAGGTCCCGGGTGGTTTGGTATCGGCAACGTTAATTTATCCATATGATTATTTCCGAAACGCATGTAAGATTGAGTAATTCCATGGTTAAACCGTACGGAAACCTCGCCTAGGGACGTATTCGGCTCAACCGGTCGAGCATCAAAGCCAAAAAATACTCGTGAACCGCGTTGTAGATCAATTTGATTTCCTGGACGATTCGGGCCCAAGTTTTGAACCACGTTTCCAACTTCAACCCAAAAAGATTGGCTCGTTGCCAGCAACGCGGCCTTTGAAAGTGCAAGTCCCCGAAGTGGATCGGCAATCTGTTGCTCGAAATTTGGATCATCAGGAACGTAGCGTATTCTCTGGCGGTAACGATCTCGTGCAATTGTGTATCGTTCTAGCAAGTTATCCGTAAGCTGTTCGCTCTTCTCATACTCGCCATCGATTAACGTTTTTTGCACCACCAAGCTACGTAAGC
>JBATDM010000025.1:0-2679 GCA_049663465.1 Pyrinomonadaceae bacterium | reverse complement strand
TCCGTGGCCTGAAGCGGTTCGGGGTCTATTCTACCGACTGGAAGTTTATCCTGATCCCCACTGCGATCGCCTATATCGTTCCTTTTGTTTTCGGGCTTTGGGTGGGCTACGTTCCGCTGGGATTCCCACTGGGACTGCTAGTTTTTCTGATTCTTCTTGGAATCTTTAACTATCTGCGTTTGAGTAAGCCTTCCTACTGGCTTTCTCAGAAGTTTGACGCCGAGATAGACCGATGGACAGAGTATCGACCGCCGCTGCGAGGCGAACTCGAACCGACGAGCTGGAAGACATCGAACAGGAAATAAGCATGGACATAGCAAACCTAACATTCGCGCAAATCGCAATCTCTCTTTTCGGGGGACTTCTTTCCGTCGGTCTTGGATTGGTAGCCGGATTTCGTTTCATCCCGGCAGTGAGATCGTTATCGAGCAGCATTCTATTGGGCCGCGGGTCTCGAACTCAACTCATCGATAATGCAGAAGCAGGTCGGATATTTCCTACCGAGATCGCGGGCCTAGACGGGAACACTATCCGTTACCGAGATGGCAGCTTTGGAAAGGCATATATTTTCGAACCGTCGAACAGTCTTTACATCGACGGTTACGTGACTGAACAACGGATCGACGAGCTAAAGACGATACTGAAATTCGAGAAGCCGAAGAATACGATCATTCAGTTTCGGTTCCTAAATTCGCTCGACACGGGTGAGGTGCTTCGGTCACATCTCTCATCCAGAGACACCGGAGCATCCGATCCAGTCGCCGGAGTGCTTCAGGCCACCAATCTTGCGCTTCACGAGGAAGCGATCAGATCCGGCGAAGTTTTGCGACAAACCGCAACTGTTTGGATACGAATTCCGGTACGCGATCTAGGGGATAAGGGAATGATGTCTTTGCTCTTGCCTTCTATTTCAAAGGACATAAAGGATCACGGGTTTGCACGACTATTCCGCTTTCCCCTCAAAAGCATAAGAAATCGCGAAAGTGAATTGATGGTGCAGAGAGAGGTGCAAAGTGAAGCCGCCTGCAAACTAAGAGCTTCACGAGTATTTCAATCATTCGAAGCCAATTTTCCGCGCAGCTTGCAGCTTCGGGAGATGAACCGAACAGAGATATTTGAATCACTCTTTATCAGCCATCGCCGGGAGCATGGTCCTTTCCCTAATCTGACGAGCTCAGACTGCGTCGACCTGCGGCGCTATCTTTGCAGTACAGAAATTGAGACAAAACGCGAGCAGTACGTCCGTCACAATGGCACGCCTGCGAGTCTTGTCAGTCTCAAGACCCTTCCAAATGGCTTTGTAACTGCCGATATCATGCGGTACGTGACTGCGACGAAGGCCTTAGGTTTTCCGCACGAGATCGTCGTTGATTTGATGACAACTGAAAAACAGGCTGCAAAAAAAGACCTGCAGAAGCGAATCGATCGTATCGACGGCAGCCGCAACACCTGGCTTGGGTTCCGTAATCTCAAAAAGGACGCGGTTGTTATCAAGTCAGACCTTGAGGGCCTGCTCGAACAGGTCGAAGGGGACAATGAAGAGATCTGCAATCTCAGACTAAACGTTATTGTCTTTGCGGGCCGCTCAAAAGGGCTGAAGGAAACGCGTCGGCAACTTGAGATTCTTGACGACCGATGTGACGCCGTAGTCTCAGCGATCCGCAAGAAGATCGGGGCGGACGCGATTAGAGAAGACGCGGTGCGGCAACGCGCGATCTATCCGCGAATGCTTGCCGGCGAACTTTCCTGGAAGCCAACAGGTCAGGAACTTACGGAAACGGCCGACTCGGTAATCTCATTTGTTCCAACCGAAACTAGTTGGCGTGGAAGCGGGCGGCCGCACAGCATCTTTATAACTCCGAACGGCCAGATGTTTGGTCTTGATCTCTACGATCGGGGACTGATCAAATCTCCGACAGTCATCGTCACCGCAGCGTCTGGTGAAGGCAAATCATTTCTTGCGGCTATGCTGATCACGGACATCCGGGCTCACCGCGGAAACGTAAAGGTCCGCGTGATGGACTACAGGCATTCGTTCAAGCCGATCTGTAAACTTTTTGGTGGCCGTCACATCGAATTTAACGAAGCCGATCCTAAACCGATCAACATCTGGAACTATCCGGGAATCGAGGAAGGAAACCGACCTACGAAGCGCCAGCTTTCAATGGTGTTGATGGACATTCTCATTCTTAGCAAGACGGCAAGGACAGATGCGATCACGAGTGCTATTGCCTCCACTGTTATCGATGAGGTCTATAAGATGTCGCTGGCTCGAAACGGAGACGGCAGACCGAAGTTTCAGCCAACTCTCGGACATTTTCTGGATGTTCTTAAGACCTATCACTGGGAGCCTGCACAGCAGGGCCAGGCGAGCGAGCTTTACTTGAAACTTAATGTTCACCGAAAAGACCCGTGGCTTAACTCGCCGACCCATCCCGACTATGACGTGCCGTCGATGTTCGATGTGTTTGAACTTTCGGGCATTAGTGGCCTTGACGAGAAGATCCGCGAGAGCGTCGGCTTTCGGATTAGCGCCCAGATAATGCAGGAGATAGGCGAGGAAGACGAGCGGAAGCAAAAGACACCGATTCTGTTCCTTTGCGACGAAATGCGCGAGATCAACAAGCACTTTCCGGCGATTCAGGAACTCATTGCCGAGGCATCAGTGACCGGCCGTAA
>JBATDM010000024.1:0-9031 GCA_049663465.1 Pyrinomonadaceae bacterium | reverse complement strand
AACGATAGTTACGTTCGATATGCCGAACTTCGAAACCGAACGTATTTCTTCGACGCCCGGTATGCCCGACATCGCAACTTCAATCGGAAAGGTGATCTGCCGCTCTATCTCAAGCGGTGCGAGGCTCGGGGCATTGGTCAACACTTGAACCTGAACGTTGGTGACATCAGGCACGGCATCGATAGGTAAATTTATGAGGCTGAACGCTCCCGCCGCCGCCATTATTGCGACAAGCAAAAGCACGATCAGCTTTTGAGCAATGGAAAATCTTATTAATGCGTTGATCATATTTTTAGTGATCGTCCCCCATCGCACCCTTTTCAAGCTGTGTCTTTAACGTAAAGCTGCCTTTCGTAACGACCTTTTCTCCAAGTTTCAGACCCTCAATGATTTTTGTGTAACCGTTGATATCGGCTCCGGCCTCGATCTCTCGGACCTCAAACGCTCCCGGTTCATCGTCTCGTGGAACAAACACTATCGTTTTGTCCCCCGTTCGCTGAACTGCGGCCGAAGACACAACTAGTTCCTCGCCCGTGGCTTCATTTGTTCCCGTGTAAAAACCAACCTCAGCGAACATTCCAGCCCGTAATTTGCCCTGAGCATTTGGAACCTCAAGCCGAACACGTCCGGTTCTGGTTGTCTCGTCTAATTGCGGATCAATGTATGAAACACGTCCGCTGACCGTGCCTATAGCAGGCGACGTGATCTCCGCAACGGAACCAACCCGAAGCCTCGCCATGTTCGCCTCTGGAACATTTGCGATGACATAAACTGTGCCGAGATTTGAAATAGAAAAGATCGGAACTGCCGGCTCGATACCTGCACCCGCATTGAATTTTCTTTCGGTGACGACACCGGAAAGTGGGGATCTTAAGGAAACGAGCGACGTATCGCTACGATGATCGTCCGGTTTGTTCGATTCGACAGGAACGCCAAGCGACCGTAACTCATCCTCTATGTGCTTCAGATCAACCCTTGCGGTCTCAACCTCCGCCTGTGCTTCCTGTAATTCTTTATTGAGAGCGATATTGGATTGAAAATCGAAATCTGCTTTGGCGGTTCTGTACGCTGTCTCGGCTGTCATGAGATCTTTTCCGGCTCCTGCACCGAGTTCGATCAGCCGCTTTGTCCTTTTCAAGGTAGCGTCCGCTTCATCCAGCCGGGCTTTCGCCTGCAATACTGCAACGCGGTTCTCAGCCTTTTGTACACGTGAAAGGTTGCGTTGAGCCAGTTCATATTTCGTCTTCGCCTCGTGCATTTTGCCATGCATTTGAGCTAGCTGCGGACTCGAAATAACGGCAAGCACTGCTCCCTTCTGCACATTGTCACCAACTCCGTAGTAAACCTTCTCGATCCTGCCGCCAACAAGTGCAGTCGCCATTTCGGTTGTCTCAGGATTCAGTTCGACCGCACCCGTAACCATCAATCGAGCAATAGCAGGTCGCTGCGTGACCGACTCTGTAACGATACCGGCAGATGTGAGCATTTCAGGATCGAGTTTCACTTCTTTGCCCTTCTCGTCCTCAGAATGTCCCGGCTCTTCCTTGTGTTCCTCAGTGGCCGCTTTGTCGCCGCTGGCGGAGTTCTTACTAACGATCCACGCAAACCCAATGATCGCGATAAGCCCGACTACCACCGCGGTTATTATCCATGCAACGAGTGATCCCTTTGTCGTCGGGCTCTTAGGGTTGCTATCTCCGTCGTTCTCTAGGTTCGATTCGAGACGGTCTAGTTCCGCTTCATCGTTCCGGTGATGCTCATTCTGCTCATTTATATTTAGATCAGACATAATATTTTAGTTCTCCAAATTGGCTCCGATGGCGATGAAAAGTTCGGCCTGCGAACGGTATCGTAAGGTGAGTGCTTCGGTTAGATCGCGATTGGCATCGAGCAATTTTCTCTGCTCGGCAATGAGGTCGGTGATCTTCAGTTGTCCTAGCTCATATACTTTTCGGATCGTTTCGATGTTCTCTAATGAACGCGGAATCACCGCTGTTTCCAGCGTTCGTAAAGCCCGTTTTGCCGACTCGATACGTTGAAAGGCCGTGACAACTTCGTTTCGAATTATGGCTTCGGCAAAAGAGCGTCGCTCTTGTGCCTGACGGATCGCTATTTCAGCCTCGGCTTTGGCCCCCTGCTTTTTGTCGAAGATCGGCAATCCGATCGAAACGCCAAATGTTAGGCTGCGATCCGTACTCTGCGGAAATGATCCAACCGGCAGATCAATACTCGAACGCCCTTGCGTGTAACGCGTGTATGCTGTGACATCCGGCTTACTCTGTGAACGAACGAGCCGAAGCCCAGCGCTCGCGAGTTGTTCTTCAAGCTCTGCAACTCGCAATTCCGGCCTCGACCTTAGAGCGAGCGAGATGCCTGTTTCGCTTGTTGTTGGCAGTTGTGGAATTTGAGCTGCGGAAATTTCCTCGCGGAGCTTAAGCGGTTGGTCATAAGCGATCCCGGCATAGAATTTCAGTTTAGTTAGCGCCGTTTGGATGTTGCCGTCTGCGATCTCGCGTCGTGCCCGAAGCCGCTCGACCTCGGTTTGCAGGAGACTCAATTCCAGAGGAGCGGTTTCGCCCTCGTTGACCCGAGTCTGCACAAAACGAACCGTCTGTGTGTCCAGTTCCAAAAGGTCGTCCAATACCTGTAATTCTTTTAATGCCGCAAGTGCTTCGGCATAGGTATTAAGAACCTGACCGGTGACCTCACGCTGTCGAGTTGTGAGTTCCGCTTCGCGTAATGTGATCTCCGCTCGCGCGAGATCGATCCGCTTTTGCCGCTGTCCGTAAACATCGACCGGCAGAGAAAAGCCAACGCTCAACTCGCGATCTCCGGGCGAACCCACGATCCTTCCGGTTGACTGCTCAACCTCAAGTGTCGGATTCGAGCGCAACCCGGCTTGCGTAAGCCGTGCTCTGGCTTTTTCGATCTCAAGCTGGGCGATCTTGATATTTCCGTTACTCGCTACCGCAAGACGCACGATCTCGGCAAGAGAAATGCCGTCCGTTTGGTTGTGATAGCGAATGGCAAACGGTGCCACTAACCGCTTTTCAGGTAAGCTCGCCGCCGGTTGCGAAGCGATACTGCTTGATCCAATATCGACCGCATTCGAGCTGGTATTCTCCTGCGAATACGCCGTAGCCGCCGTCGTAACGACGACTACATACAATAGTTTTTTGAACATTTATAAACCTATCTCAAAAACAATCCGCTAGCCTGCTAGGCGCGACATCTCGCACGCTAGCCAAATAAAGGCGCATCAATGGTGTTTGAGTTAGGCTTTTGGCGGCTGCCAAATTGAGAAGGAGCGGGTAGATTCGTACGGGGCTTTATAGTGAGAAAAATCAGAACTCGTTCGCACAACGGTTGGGGGAAAGGTCACAGCCACCGAGTAGACGATCGTCTGCGCAGGGTTGCTTCCACAACATGAGCAGACACAAAACGGCGAACAATCATCATTCGAATCACTTTCACTATCCTGCGAAAGCGGATCTAAGTGGGCGACCTTCTGAACCGGATGACCTTGGTTGTCGCGTGGCAATAGGCTGTCCTTACACGGCTGCACCGAAAGGACAAGCAAATACGCTACAAAGATGTAAGTCACGATTCTCACGACTCGATGGTCTCAAATTCTTGTCTGTGTTGTCTAGTCTGGTGGATCGATGTCCTAACGGATTCCGAGATGAACATGACCCTACGATAACCGTTCTCATGGATGAACGCTCGAAATGTTGTCCGCTCGTGAGTCAAAGATAAGTCGCTGATTTTGTGAACCTCTATATTCACCGGCGTTGTGAGTGAGCGACTGAATAAACGGGCCATCGATAAGAAGATCAATGTGGGTGAGGATGTAATGAATGTTGGCATTACCTTGTTTGAGCAAGGTCGCAATCGTGTTACCGGAGTAGACGGTGATATGAATACCAAGACGCCGCAGCTCGTAAACAATTTCGGCTACCTGACCCGGCTGGTCGAAAGGTTCGCCTCCCAAAATCGTTACACCATCGTGTTCGTGAATATTCTGTTTGATTTCTTCGACGATAGACGAGATCCGAACTAATCGTCCGTTCTGTCGGTTGTGCGTTTCCGGGACGTAGCAACCCGGACAACGAATTGAACATCCGGCAACTTGAATTACGATTCTTCGCCCTGGGCCATCGACGACAGAATTGTGATAGATCCGATACAGCCAAATTGATTGGCTATCGTCCGCTGACGTTGCATCAATTGGGTGGTCTGACTGCTCAGAAACAACTTTTTGCGGCGGTTTCCCGCAATTTACGTTGTGTGAACCGCCCAAATCGTCGTGCAACATCGCCATCTCCGCATTTGATATTCCAGAAACTTCGGCGGTCAATTTTCCATTATCTGGTTCGAGCACGAGTGTAATCTCTTTATTCATTTTCGCTCAGATTTCCGTCGCGTCTGGGGAGTTAAGAAGAACTCCTTTTTCCGAATTTCATTTGAGGGTTCACCAAGTACGTGTCGTAGCTGCTTCGCGGCTTTCTCGCAGGCAGGCCCTTGATAGCCCTTTATCTCAGTCTCACACTTTCCATTTTCGGTATCGATCTTGAAAGTAATTTCGGGCATTGATTATCCCCCTCAATATTTGATTCTAATCTTGAGCGTCTTTCCGATACGCTCTTTAACAAGAGTACCGCCGAGCTTCTTTGCCATTTTTCGTGCCGCTGCTTCGTGATAGCTGTTCTGAAGTCGGACAATAAAGTCTTTCCCCAAGCGAAACGACAAATCCATATCATCAATGACTGCGACATAACCTTTTGACGATTTCCGGAAGCCGATATCTCCTAAAAGCGATTGTCCCCGTACTTCACGACGCCTGATAACAACGTCGGCTGTTTGTGGATCGCGTTTATCCCATCCTTCGAGAGGAATATCAGTTCCTACGGTCGGCGATGCGAAACCACATTCGGCCAAGGCTTCGAGAAGTAAATCTCGATTCGGGAAAGACTGGGAATCGAACGTCAAATATTTACTCATACTGGTTCTCCTTACCTAGAGTTCATAGATCCGATCGGTGCGGTTTCCGGCGATGCCGGTATTTTCTATTCGAGAGCCGACGCCCTTGATATTATTTCGAGCCCATTTGCGGATCTCTTCGATCTTCTCGCTCATCATCTGGGCGGTAGGCGTGATGTTCTCGGCGGCTTTAATAATGTCGCGAGTCTCGGCCTGCCGGTCGCCGTCGATAAAGGCTTCAAGTACTCCGTCTTGTACTGCACCTTCGATCTCCGCACCAGAAAAGTCCTTGCTTCTTTCTACGAGTTTGTCGAGATCAAAGTGTTCGGCATCGAGCGCTCTTTTCTTAAGGTGGACCCGGAATATCTCCTTGCGGTCCTCGGTTTCGGGAAGATCGACGAAGTGGATATATGAGAACCTACCGATCCTGAACTGTTCGGATTCGAGCTCTCGAACGTCGTTCGCGGTCGCGAAAACGAGAACGTCCTTGTTGTCCTGCATCCAGTTGAGGAGGTATGAGATCGTTCTCGCCGTTTCTCCTCCGTCCGTCTTGTTGGAAGACTTCATTCCTGAGACGGCCTTTTCGAACTCACTGATACCGAGAATGCCTTTGATCGTCCCGGCGATAGATAGCGCCCGCTTTATCGACATCGCTGACGAACCGATCACGCCTCCTCCCTCACCCATGATCGAACCGAAGTCCAGATCAAGCAAAGCTCGATTCGTAATGCTTGAAGCGACACGTTTACAGAGATCTTTTCCGCATCCGGGAAGGCCGACGAGCAAGATTCCTTTACAGGGTTCGACATGTCGGGCCTTCGCTCTCGGACTGAACGTGTAGGCTGCACGTTCGAGGATTGCTCGAAGCGATTGGTAACCTCCGAGGTTGCTTGCCGGTTCGGGATGAACATAGGTCAAAGAGCCGCTACCGCGTATAACATTCTTCTTTTCTTCAAGAATGACATTGATCGAGTCCTGATTCAGACCGTTGCAACTGATGACCGCTTTCGCAACCACGTTGCTGATCTCGACTGCCGTCAGACCAAGGAGAGACTGTTGCAGCGCGTCTTGCGTCTCCTTGGTAAGGCTAATGTCGAGACCATTGGAACGCAGGTTCTCAAACTGTAGCTCGATCGAGTCTTCGATCTCGGACTCCCTCGGAAGGTCGAGTTCTATCTGCGTGACTTCCTTTTCGAGTGTTTTTAGTTCGGGAAAGTTCGGTCCGACAAAGAGAACTGTGGCTTTCGTGGATTTCAACTTCCAAGCGATCTCACGAAGCCTTCGAACCAGCAAAGCGTCTTCCTGCCCATACGGTGAGATATAGGGAGCGTAGTCGCAAAGCAGAAAAATACCTGTCTTCTGCTCGCTGATAAAGCCAAGAAGACTTTCGGGATCTTCCGTATCGCCGATCGTTGGAGGCGAGCTTAGTAGTCCCTCTTTCGGATCGACTACCTTCTGAAGGCCGCTTGGACGGCTCCAGAAATAGAGAGGCTTTTCTTTATGCCGATCCTGAAAGACGAGATCGATCAACGCCTCCCTTACGCGGTCTTCCTCGAATGTGTTGATAGCTATGAGCGGGTATCGGGCTCTGATCCTAATATCGAGCTCATGCAGAAACTTCCGGATGCTGTCAGCACTGGTTTCTAATTCAGACATTTTTTGTTTACTGGAAAGTGTTTAAGAAACTGATTGTGTGGCAAGACGCCCGTTATGGCCATTTCGTCCATTGTTTCCGGTCGGTTTAGGTGCCTCGGTCATTCTTTCGACCTTCTGCATCTCTTCTCTTGATGCGATGCCGTTGTCGATCTTGAACCCTAGATTAGCTAAAGCCCTGCCTACAGCACTTGTTTCACCGTTTTCGATAAACGATGTTGTGTTTACGTATCCCTGGCCGCGGATCTCGAAGGCATGTCCGGTAGAACTGGGTTCTGCATCATCTCTGCTCCGATACGCACCTGCCTTTATACACACGAAGCCGCTGTCTTCGTTTAGCCTTATGATCTCGGTAACGATACGGCCGTCTGGGTACTTCTCATAGAACTCTGCTATCCGTGCATGAACCGGAATGTATTTGCTCAGGTCGAAGTTTGCCATTTTCAAGACCTCGTCTTCGTTGATCTAGAGTTCGAGAGCGGTTAGCCGGTCTTCGTCGAGCAGCTTCTTTGAATGAACGGATGTCATCCTCAGAAGGTCGCTTAGAGCGGTTCGCATCTCTTCCGGCGAGCGCTGTTTCGCTTCCCGGCCGGCAGCGGTCTGCAATTGTTCGAGTACGTTTTCGAGAGATGTATCGCCCGTGAAGTTCATCAGCTGATACCATTCGCACATCTGACGTGCGCGTTTAGCCAATGAACCCGATACGAACTCCGCATCCTTCATTCGTTCTGCCATTTCCGAAGCGGAATCGAAGATCTTCGCTGTTATCTGGGCAAAGCCTTCCTTGATCGGAGAAACGGCTTCTTCAGCTTCGCGTCTTGCCGCCTCGATCTTCATCTCGCGGATACGCTCCTTAACTTCGCGTTCTCGCCGAGTTTCAGCAGTCACCTCATCGACCTTTATTTCTTCGATTCGGCGTTTTGCATCGATCTCAAGATCGATCTTCGTCTGCTCTGAATTGATACGGGTCGTTTCGAGTGCGAGAGATTTTGCGAGGTTTCGCTCGGCGATCATCTCCGATCCTAGAATGATCACCTTCGGCTTCATCGTTATCACGAGACCATCGCGTATCATCTCGCGTGTCGGAACCATTCCGATGGCTTGTGCCGCGACCGCGTTGACGAATTCCTCTCTATCGAAAGGCCCATCTTTTGTCGCCTCGAACCTGTCGGCAGAATCTCTTGCAAGCTGATAGAAACTGTCTTGGAGAATGTCGAGGATATCGTCGTATTTCGACAGAACTTCGCTCTTTGCTGCGGCGAGAGTTTCGCAGGCCTGGAGATATGCTTTTTCGAAAGATTCAAACGCGGTCCAGGGAATCCACTTATATTCGCTCGTTCCCCAAACGGTTTCGCAGAGCGTGAATCTGAAGCCGAACTTATTGAGTGCTTGGTGAGCCTGGGCCGCGCCTCGCATAAGGCGATTCCTATAGACATCGGGCAGCAACCCGGCTCGCGGAGGACTCACTCGGACGGCCGCATTCTCGGGAAGCTGGACTCCGAGAGTTTTCCATTCCAGTTGTCGAACAAGACTCCCGAATCCTCGGCAATCGATATTCATGAAGATGCCTTCACTTTCCAGCGTCGATAGATCGAATGGAAGAGATTCAACCTCTCCGGCACTGATACCCAGTTCCGTCGCAGCTCGCTCCATCCTGGTTTCCAGGCGGGTTAGAACTTGCTGAGCAATTTCAGATGGAACTTCTACCGAAGAATTTCGTGAGATTTCTTCTGTGGATTTGCCGTCCATTTGAGTGCCACCGAACACGTTTCGGAGCACCGAAGATGCTAACGACGGCAATACCTGCGTGCCGGCAACTCCGGCAGATGTTTGAGTTTCCATTCGCATCCTGTCCACCGCTTAATTTTCAACGATTCCGTATTGCTGAAGACACTCGGATAATGGCCTCGGGACGTGATCCTCGTCACGACAAACCTTGATCCCGTTGATGTCAACGGATTCGAGTTCACTGAGACAGAAATATCCCCATTCGCGCTCAAGCCCAACGACATAACCAAAGAAGTAAAAATCGACTACATATGCATCGCCTTCTGTCACAAACCAAATCCATCCGCTCAATGGAAATTTGAACACGGCATAGACGGTCGGATTCTTGTTCCACTCTTGGTCACTGATCCGTGGCAGGATACTTTCAATTTCTTTTGGTAAAAGTTCCGACATACAAGTTTGGCCTACAACATGCAGTAAACGTCAGACACGGCTACTGGAGTACAGTAGGCGGATCTAGTACTACCGCTCTCCAGATCAAAATAGACCGCAAATCGCTTGAGGGTACGTGTCAAAAGCATTGACGAAAGCATGTCCGCCATTTCGACCGCAACTCGCTGATTCACGTTAAGCCCCTGCTCACCTAGTCGAACGCGCTCGGGACACGACG